>JAJDCN010000257.1 GCA_029260815.1 Planctomycetota bacterium | reverse complement strand
TGCCGAGGTGATCGCGGTCTTGCTGAAGAACGACGCCGACATTGAGAGCAAGAGGCAGGACGGTGCCACGCCGCTGTTCCTCGCCGCGAAGAAGGGACACGTGGAGGTCGCCAAGATCCTCCTGGAGAAAGGGGCGAAGATCGAGGCCCGGGGTGGGAAGGGAAAGTGGACACCGCTTCTTATGGCGACGATCAGGAAACACAGGGAGATGGTTGACCTCCTTCTCACGAACAAGGCGAGTGCTGCGGGCATCAACATTCTGGCAGCTACCGATAGCGGATCGGCGGCGCTCGTGGATGCGTGCGTCGCCACCGGCGCCGGGGTTGACGTTACCTCCGCGTCCGGGTTTCAGCCGTTGCACTTGGCCGTCCTGCACGGACGCGCCGACGTGATCGAAGCGCTGATCCGGCACAAGGCCGATGTGAATGGCAGGGCACTCACAGTGGGGATTACCCCGCTGCACGCGGCGGCGAAAGGCAACCGGGTCGAAGCGGCCCAAGCGCTTCTGAAGGGGGGCGCAGACGTGAACATCAAGATGACGTATTTCGGATACGCTCCGCTGCACACCGCGGCCCGAGCGGGGGCCATGGACATGGTCAAGCTACTGCTGAAAAACAAAGCGACGCCAGACTTGAAGAACAAGATGGGCCAGACACCTCTGGCTTCCCTGATCTCCACCGACGTCTTTATCCCCGGCGAAGTATTGATGCCTCCCACCCCCAGGCATGCCGAGGTGGCCGATTTACTCGTCGCCGCCGGGGCCGATGTGACGGAAATCCCGCTTCGCCTGGCATGCCGCAACGGTTCGATGGCGTTAGTCAAGAAATGTGTTGCAGCCGGCGCGGACATCAACGCCGGCCACGGTCCGACCAACCGCACGCCGCTCTCCACTGCTGCTTTTTTTGGCCATGCGGACATCGCCGCCTATCTCATCGAGAAGGGCGTCGACATAAAGAAGTCCGAGGCGTTCCACGGCGCGGCGAGCAAGGGTCACATCGAAATCGTCAAGACGTTCCTGAAGATGAAGATCGACATTAACCTGAAGGACGATCTCGGACAAACGCCGCTCTACAATGCGGCGTTCGGGGCAGAGATCCATGTGGTCAAGTTGCTGGTGGAAAACGGCGCCGACGTCATGGCTCGGGACAAGATCGGCCGCACGCCGCTCCATGCCGCGTCCTCCGAGGTACGGCCCGGACTCGAAGAGCGAGGCCAACAGATCGCTCGGATTTTAATCGAAAAAGGCGCCGACGCCATGGCTGCAACCAAATACGGAACGACGCCACTCCATGCCGCAGCCGCAACCGATCACCTCCTGGTAGCAACGCTCCTCCTCGAAAAAGGTGCCGAGGCAAATGCCGTGGAGACCTATGGGGACTCGACGCCGCTTCACACGGCCGCCCTTTGGGGATCGGAGAAAGTTGCCCAACTCCTTCTCAAAAACGGTGCCAAGGCCGACGCGACCGACAAGAAAGGCAAGACCCCCCTGGCCATCGCGACCGAAAAGAAGCACGACAAGGTCATCGCCCTCCTCCGCAAGCACGGAGCCACCGAGTAGGTGCCAATCTGCGCCGGGAGAACAAGAATGATTCGTAACGAGCAGCCGCAGGATGCTGAAGCAATTCGCGAGATTCACGTTCGGGCTTTTGATCAACCCGTCGAGGCCGAGCTTGTGGAGACGCTACGAAGAAACTGCGACGACCTGCTCTCACTCGTGGCGATCGTCGAGAATCAAGTTGTCGGTCACATCCTCTTCAGCCCCGCCACCATCGAAGGAGCGGACGAAACGCTCCAAGGCATGGGGCTGGCGCCCATGGCGGTCCTGCCCGAGTTTCAGCGGCAGGGGATCGGCTCGGAACTCGTCCGCGCGGGGCTCAAAATCCTGGAACGCAAGCAGTGCCCCTTCGTCATCGTTCTGGGCCATGCGGTGTACTACCCGCGCTTCGGCTTTGAGCCCGCCAGCCGCCACGGCGTCCGTTGCGAGTGGGAAGTGCCCGACGAAGCCTTTATGCTGCTCGCACTCGACAAATCAATCCGGCCGAAACTCGCCGGCCTCGCCAAGTACCGCCCCGAATTCTCTGAGGCAGTCTAGGAGCGATTTCATTGCTTCCATAGCTATAGTGCAAGACGCAACCCCCGCGAACCCGCCTTATCCCATGCCCTTGCAACCCGCCCGTCTGACTGTTACCCTTTCATGACGAACGCAAAATAATAACTAGGCAGGATCGCTTCATAATTAAAAAGGCCGGAGGTGTTACATGAGCACCGATAGGTCGTTTACCAATGACGAAGCTCGGGCTGCGTGGAACGAAGGTGCCGAGGCTTGGGACGCGTTTTTGGAAACCGATGAGGACCGCTTTCGCGATCACGTGTTTGTGCCGGTTCTGGAGGAAGCCTGCGGTGAACTGAAAGGCCGCCGCGTGCTGGATATCGGCTGCGGTCAGGGCCGATTCGCACGACGGCTTGCCCAACATGGTGCGCAGGTCGTGGGCGTGGATTTGGCCGAGCGACAGCTCGAAAACGCGCGGAAGCACGAGAAAAAGCGCCCGTTGGGCATTGAATATCATCTAATGGACGCGGCGCGACTGAGTGAGCAATGGAAACCCGGATCGTTCGATGTGGTCGTATCACTCATGTCCCTACACGACATGTCCGATCCGAAAGCGGCGGCTGTTGCGGCGGCGAACGTACTGGTACCGGGCGGGCGGTTAGCCGTGTCCATTCCGCACCCGTTCGTCGACACGCCCTATCGCAAGTGGGAGATCTGTGAAGACGGAACACACGGGGCGCGAATGAGCGACCGATATTTTGAGTCCGAACAACGAAAGCTGAACTGGAACATGGGACGCTTGAAATATCATTGGGAAACCCCGTATTATTACCAACCGGTTTCGGCGTGGTCCGCCCTGTTCGACCAGGCCGGCTTTCTGATCCGCCGGCTGTACGAGCCGCGTCCGACGCCGGAACAAATCACGGTGGACCCGGGCTGCAAAGACGCCGAGCGTCTGCCGTTTGTACTGATCTTTGCGCTAACAAAGAGATAGCTATTTCTCGAACCGCTGAAGTCGTTTACTGAAGTTGCGATGAGGAGGTCTCACATGAAGTACTTATTTGTCTGTCTAGCATCATTCTTAATTTGTGCATGTGCAACGCAGCCAGATCGGCCCGCGGGTCGAGTTGAAGATGATATTCTGAAACACGCGGCGGAGCGGGCACCTTTTCATCAAACCGTGGGACCGGAGAGGCGCGTTCCACAATACGGAAATGTGAAAGTAGAGAAGGCCGTCGAAACTCTGTCGAGCCACTATGAGGGACCGTGGACTGTGCCGAATGTCATCCAGTGGTATCGAGACGCCAAGGAGCCTAAGACTCGCGCGGCACTATTGCATGTACTCGCAGCCAGTTGCGACTCTCGGGCCGTACCCATACTCGGCCCTGCTCTGCACGACAAGGTGCTGGATGTTCGGATTGCCGCCACGTACTCCCTGCTGGACTATTTTGTCAAGACCGTGCGGGGCGGCGGCACGGAGCAGCAAATGGAACACGCGCGCGGATGGTGGACCGCGCATCGTGCCGAATACACGGTGGCCCCAATCGAATAGATTCTGCAACATCCGCGCGGCGTTCAGCCGGGCAAAGAAATGTTAATGGCTCTGAGGAGAGTGGCTCTTATGCGTAATGGACTTTTGATGGTGATTGTGGCTGTGCTTGTCGGGTGCGGGTCGGTGGAGACGCCGGTGGGGTCGGAGCCGCTGATGGGACGGCATGCGGTGGATGCGCTGCTGAGCCAGGTGACGCGGGATCCTGCGTATCATGAGCCGGTGCCCGAGTGGTGGGATGCGCAGGTTGCGTTGTCTTCAAATGCGTGGTGGATCGGTTTGCCGGACAACAAAGATCCAAAATCCGTTACGTTCAAGAAGACGTTTTCGCTGAAGAATGTTCCAGACACGGCGACGCTGACGGTGGCGTCGGACGGAGCGTATACGGTTCATCTCAACGGCCATACGGTCGGCGGATGGGACGGCGAGTGGCGTTACGCGCGTCAGTTCGCCGTGGCGCAGTGGCTTCGATCGGGCGCGAACGAACTGATCGTGAAGTCGGAGCGCAAAGAAGGCAAGATCGAGACACTGGCGATGCTGTTCGCTCCGCCCGACAACGGCTTCGTGTCCGACGACACCTGGCGCGCGGCGCAGGGCGAGGAGGATAACTGGGTTCCAGTCTCAAAGGTCCATCAACACGGCATTGGCAACGAGCGCGGCCACTTGCTGGGCTGGAACGTGCAGTACAAGAACGTCTATCCGGTGGCGGTCGAAGGGCATCCGTCCGAGACGGTGAAGTCCGCGTTGCGCGTCCTGGACGCGGACGGACG
>JAJDCN010000256.1 GCA_029260815.1 Planctomycetota bacterium | reverse complement strand
GCTTATCGCTTATGCCGTAGTAACCGGTTCTAATATGCGCGGCTTGACAGATGGCTCCGACATCATTCGGCAGGGACCACCCACATGCCATGCAGGGCTGTGAGGCAACGTGCTGGCGATACGCCTTAAAGCGGTAGGGCTTTTCTCTCTGGCGGGGCTGGCCTTGGGGGCGGATCATCATGAGGTAAACTCCAAAAGCTCCCGCTCAAGATCACCCATATCCAAACCGGGGATGACGACTGTCGTTACGAAATCTACGGCTTTATCAAAGAAAAGAATAAACTCACCCTGATCCATTTTGGCGAACGATATTGAGTGTGGCTGGAATATTTTTGCATATGATGCGTTCCCGTCTTCTGGCCCTCGTTTTGTGATAACCCAATGCCCGTGACCTATGTGATATTTGAAGGCAAGCAGCAGATCGTCCAGGCTCTTGTAGTGCGTCTGGTTTTGGTGGATTAAGTTAAGCATGGCGAAAAACTTCATGTGGTGCTTCACGTTTCGCGGGCGCTTGAATTCGCCCCGCACGATCTCGCCAACCTTGAGCTTGGACAGCCATTCGCGCCCTTCTTCCGTGGTGGGGATGAGGGTGTTGCCGAGAGCTTTTTTGAAGAAGTGCTGGATAGCCATTACGGCAGTTCCCGCATTGGAGCGAATGGGATTTCGTCGTCGAGGCCGCCAAGCGAGCCGCCGCCTAGCGGGCCTTGCTGCGCAGCATCGTTGACCGCCTCGCGCTGTTGGCCTTCCTGCCTGCTATCCAGCATTTGCAGTTCGCCCTTGAAACGGTTCAACACCACTTCCGTTGAATAGCGGTCCTGGCCCGATTGATCCTGCCACTTACGGGTTTGAAGCTGCCCTTCCAGGTAGACCTTCGATCCCTTGGATAGGAACCGCTCGGCGACGCCTACAAGGTGTTCGTTGAAAATCGCTATCGAATGCCACTCGGTGCGCTCTTGCATTTCACCGGACTGCTTGTTTTTCCAGCGTTCTGATGTGGCAATGCTGAGGTTGGCGATTTTTGACCCAGACTGCGTTGTGCGTATTTCAGGATCGCGGCCAAGGTTGCCGACAAGGATTACTTTATTGACCGAGCCCGCCATTACGCTTCCTCGCTGGTCAAGGCGGCGATTTTTTTATCCAGCTCGGCCAGAAACATTCGGATGGCCGTTTCCAGTTCGGTAATCCGGTCGTTGTCGCGCTCTATCCGCTGCACAAACAGCCGAAGGTTTTCAGGCATGCGGGGGTCGAAACTGGCGAAGTCACACCACTGGCGCTCGGTGCAGGCCATTTGCCATTGCATTTGCGTGATGTACTTGGCTGGGATGACCTTGTTCGTCAGCGTTTCGATATGGGTCGCTGTGTTCGGGCACTTGATTTCGATGAGCCCGTCATCACCAACCAGTCCGTCCGGCGATGCACCGCACGTTGGGACGCTGGGGTGATCTACAAACCCAACTTCGGTAACTGTGGCGTCACGGAAAAACTCATATGCGGCGCGGGCTTGTGGCTCCGTATCTGTGCCCCATTGCATAGCGCCGTTGGTAAACCGTTCCGCTGCGGTACCAGTGAGACGTTCGGCAACCAGTTCAGCCATGTAGTTCTTGCGGCTGGCGCCCCAACCGGATTTTGTCTTGGCGACAACATCGGCGACGCGTGACGCTGTTACCTTGCCGAGCCTTGCTGCGAGCCATTCGTCGGAACCTTGGATGAGTGCTGCGTTTTCCATTTTTGGCCTCAATAGGTGATGTGAACGTTGGGGACGGCGCGCTTGGCTATCAGCGTGACGGCCTGTTTGGCTGCGTCTTCGGATATGCCGCTTGCGACGAAAGCCGCGACCGCCTGGTTATTGATAGCGGCGTGGTGTTTCTTGTCGGCCTCGCGCTCTGCGGCCTCTGCGGCTTCGCGTTCCAGCTTCTCCCGCTGCTCGCGTTCCGCTTTCTCGCGCGCTTCCTTCTCGGCGTTCGCCGCCCGTTGTTCGGCTTCCGCCTTCTCGCGGTCAGCTTTTTCAGCTGCAAGTTTTAGTTTAAGCTCTCGCTTCTCCGCCGCAGCGCGTTTCCTCGCGGCTTCTGCCTCGACGCGCTGGCGTTCATGCTTGGCCTTCTGCTCGGCTTCTTCTTCAGCTTTGCGGGCGGCTTCCTGGCGGATTTTTTCTTCGTGGTCGGCGCGCTCGCGTTCCTCGGCTTCTTTCCGGAGTCGCAGCAACTCGGCTTGTTCCGCTTCGTGCTTTTCACGCTTGGCGATGGCTGTGCGCATTTGCGCTATCGCGGCGTCTTTTGCCTGCGCGGCTTGTAGGGCGAATTCATCCCAGTGGTCTTCGTCGATGGGCTCGGCTTCGATTTCGGCGAGCCGGTCTTTCATGGCCTCGAATGGGATATCCATCCATTTTTCGGCTGTAACCGTTCCCGCACCAATAATCTCGGTCATATTGGCTTCGTGCTTTTCGATCCGGTCTTTCTCGCGCTGCTCGATCTCTGCCAACGGCTTGGCATGAACGTCGATCATGGTTTCTATTTCGACGATGATCTCTTTCGCCTGCCCGTCGACGCGCCGTCCATACTCAAGGCTTGCGGCCTTTTCATCCTTGCGCGCCGCTTCCACGGCGGACTTGGCTTTGCGCAGCTTGTAGACGTGACTCCGGGCGTCCTTATTGCCCTGCGGGTCTTCATAATCGAAAACAAGCTTCGCGTTTCCGGCTCTCAGTTCGCTCAATTGCGCGCGGAATTCACTGTATGCGGCAATCTCGCTGTTATGCCCTACTCCTGCTGGCGCGCTATCCATCCTGGTTCTCCTTGCTCTTCTCTGCGGCTTTGCGCTTCTGTTCGAGCGCCGCCATTGTGCGGTCGAACTCTTTCGCGGGAATGGCATCGACGGCTACAAACCCCATGTACTTGAGGAAGGCCGCTGTGTCGGCGCCAACGTCTTTCATTTTGGCGATGATCTGGTCTTTCTGTTCGGGCGATATCAGGTCGCCCATGCCGCCCTTGTCGCCATCGTCGTCCATGTCGCCGGTGGCGGTTCCCGTGACGGCAAGAAGCGTGTAGCGCTGCAAATAGGTGACGGTAGACCCGACCGCCTGAATGTTGTTCTTGTTGCCGCTCTGGTCAGCGCCAGCCTGAAGAGTGACCTTCTCGCTATGGCCTAAAACGTGTGTAAGTATGCACGTCACGCGGATCGTGCCGCCGTCTAGTTGTTCGGTCTCCCAGCTAAAAGAAAGGTCATGTTTCGCGAGGACCGGTGAAAGCGTTTCCGCTACATTGTCTAAGGTCGCATGATCGTAATCGGTCGTGCCCTTTTGCGATGTGAAGTGAACGTTTTTGTTCTTTGCGACCGTTGGGGCCTCCGCCTTGAAGGCCGCTCGGGCAGCAACGAAAGCCTTACGCGCTTCATTCGCTTCCCAGCGCTCCTGTAGATCCATCAACTTGGTGAGCTTGTCCAAGTCAGCGTCTTGTTCGACGGCCATTTGAAGCATTTGCATCGGCGTGATTGGCGCAGCCGGTAAGTTCTGCTCTGGCTCGCGGTCAATTTTGGTCACGGCGTTTTCTGTACTCATTTCAAATTCCTCCGGCGTATATCAGAATCACCAACATTATCGCTGTAGTGAATAGAGCGTTGGTCATGTCGCGAACACCGCGTAGAGCAGGATCAGCAGGCAAAACAATGCGACATACGAAACGGCTTCCTTGCCGGCCTCCGCGCGCTTCGGTGGGGTAGACAGGTCGATGTGAGCCGCCATGAACCGGCCAAGGGTGGAGCCTTTTGCGTGCTTCATGCCCCCGTCTCCCTGGCCTTCGCGAGTGCGGCGCGCATGGCATAGACCGCTTCCATAACCGCACCGCTGCATGATATAGTGTCTATTGCGACGAGGGCCTTTGTTGTCGCCTTTGCCAGCGCGTCCCGTTGTTCGGTAAGTCGTTCGTTCTCGGCTTTGATTTTAGCCCACGCAACGCCGCCGCCAGTCGCGGCCCCCGGCGGCAGGGAAATATTGCAGCGGGCCGCAATTGTGCGGACATAATTGGTGTCACAATCAAGCGCTTCAGCGATAACCGCCGCTGGCTGCAACCCGTGCTCTTCGGTGTATTTGGAAAACAGCGCTTTTAATCTGCCGTGGGGCGCGCGCTCCGGCGTGTGCGCTTGCTCTGTCAGCTTGTTGGTGGTGTCAGTCATGGGCCTTACCCCGCTCTCCCAAATCGTTTGCTGATGCCCAGCCCTCTTTTGCCTTCTTCAGTTCGGCACTGACTTTGCGCGTAAGACAGCCGGGGCGATGCATGATGTAAGCGTCCTCAAGCTGCGGGTCTGCGTCACAATGTTCGCAGTAATAATGGTCTACGCTCTTCGGGCCTCGGCCATGCCAGCCAGTCTCCCTATCAACAAGCTCCAGCACCGCAACAAGCCTCGCTATTGTCCATTTCAGTTTGTCGTTCTCGCTGGAAAATGTTGGTTGTGTGGTGTCAGTCATCGTCCTGCCTCATGCTCTGCGAGAAGGTATCCAAATAACTTGTTGGTTTGCCATTCCCTTGCGGCGTCCCCTGCGGCCCTTGCGGCGGCCTTTGCGGCCCCTGCGGCGGTCCATGTGGCCCCTGCGGCGGTCCATGCGGCGGCCCTTGCGG
>JAJDCN010000255.1 GCA_029260815.1 Planctomycetota bacterium | reverse complement strand
TCGACGTTTGATTCGGAGGAAGTGGCGAGAAGAATCTTACTTGTTATTGTTGATCCTTGCTTTCTTTATGATTTTGCCCACTGGGCACGGTCGGTTTTACTTCACGATCTGCGTTCTTGGAGTTCCCTTCGCCGTAATCGGTCTGCTGGAGGTGGCGCATGCGTTATCCAAAGCGGCCGCACGGAAAAGTTCAACGCTCTATGACAAGCGGCTGGGACGGATCGTCGTGGGTTTCCTGTCGGTCCTGTTGGTTGCCGATGCGATTGCAGCCGGCAAGCCGATTAACGTCAAGCGGGAAGCCGGGAAAGAGGCGGGCATCGCGATCCGGAGCTATGTCGAGGAACACAAGATCGCACAATTCGCCGTCTGTAGCGTGAATCCGGACGCGGCATACTATTCCGGCGGCCAGTTCATTGACATCGAAGATGAACCGCCGAAGGCGGACCCGAACGAATCAAAATATGAAAACTTCCTGGACTTCCTGGCAACTCAGCACAAGATCGTATTTCTTGTGATCGACACGACCCACGCGCAGAAGAAGGTGCCCTGGCTCCTCGAGCATATCGCAAAGGATCCTGTTCAAAATTTGAAATGGCACGAACCGATCCCCAATCTCGCTCGACAAAGCGAAGTGCGGATTTATCGTTACACGCCGGTATTGAAACTCCATTCATCGCGGTAAAAGGATGAAGCTGCTCGCCATCGTTCCAGCCCTGAATGAGGAAGCACAGATCGGCCCGTTGGTCCGTACGCTGTCGTCCTACTGCGATCGGGTCTTGGTCGTAGACGACGGATCCTCCGACCGGACCGCTCAGACAGCCCGCGCTGCCGGAGCCGAAGTCCTGTCCCACCCGCAGAACAGGGGGAAGGGCGCCGCCCTGCAGACGGCCTTCGGCTACGCCGAACGGGAAAATTTCGAGGCCGCCATCCTTCTCGACGGCGATGGCCAGCACGATCCGGAGGAGATCCCTCGTTTTGTGGAGGCCCAGCGAGCCCACCAATATGATATTGTCATCGGCTCCAGAATGGGCAACACGGCCGCGATGCCCAGCAAGCGCAAGTGGACCAACCGATTCATGTCCTGGCTGATTTCCCGAATGACGCACGCCCACCTTACCGATACCCAGTCGGGTTACCGGCTGATCACGGCAAAGGTCTGGCAGACCGTCAAGCTGACGAGCCGTCATTATGAAGCCGACACCGAGATGCTGATCGAGGCTTGTTCCGCGAGCTTGTCCGTTGGCGAAGTGCCCGTCTCGACGATATATAATGATTCAGAGAGTCATATCCACAAGATCGCTGACACGTACCGTTTTCTGCGTCTCATCTGTCGAATGAAATGTTTTCGATCTCAGCGGGGAAACCACTTGGATGTCCAGGCACGTGAGCAATAAATACGCCGGTCGAGCCGGAGAGAAATTGGAATATGGGTTGCAGGAATTCGATTTGTCTGTAGAGGGGGCCGTTTGCGCCGATTTCGGCTGCGCGGTGGGGGGCTTTACCGATTGTCTTCTGGCTCACGGGGCACGGCGGGTCTATGCGATCGATACGGGGTACGGCACGCTGGATTGGCGATTGCGCAACGACCCGCGTGTGGTGGTGATGGAGCGGACCAACGCGATGCACGCCGTTTTGCCCGAGTCCGCCGATCTGATTGCAGTCGATGTGGGCTGGACGCGGCAGGCAAAGATCCTGCCCCACGCAATGTCATGCCTGAAGCCGGATGGGGTGGTCGTCTCGCTGCTCAAGCCCCATTACGAGTGCGGTGAGGACGAGCGCGCCGGTGGGGTCGTGAAACCGGAATGCGTGGCGGGTGTCGTGCAGCGGGTTGTCGAAGACGTGCAGGCGTTGGGCTTGAACGTAGCCCAGGTAACCGAGTCGCCGCTGCGTGGCGGCAAGGGGGCCAACCGGGAGTTTTTATTCTTTTGCCGGCGCCTTCGACGCGTTGACGAATCGCATCCGGCAATCGTAGAGTAGTGCCTCGATCCCTTCGTTCTCTTCTGGAGCCAGGTTGCCCGCGGTTTTCTCTTTGATCATCTCCATCATGTCGATGATGTATTTCGCGTGCGCCAGGTCACACGCTTTTTCTTTGGTGATGGGGTTTTCCAGCTCGCCCAGGGCCATATAGGCCTCCGTGGCCAGTCCCGCGATAAATACTGAGAATGTCGGCTCCGGCAGTGGCGGGTGCTCGCCTGCCTGCGGCCCCGAAGCTTGGTCCAGGGCCTCCGAGAGCTTTTCCTTTTCGCGCTGGGCCTGCTCTTTCCAATCTTCGTCGCTGATGATTTTTTTTCCCTCGTCGGTCACGAGATCCTCCCTTTTCGGCCGCGCAGGGCCGCTTCAATGAACGATGCAAATAGTGGGTGGGCATCGATCGGTTTTGACTTGAACTCGGGGTGGAACTGCACGGCCACAAACCAAGGGTGGCCTTCCAACTCCATGATTTCCACAAGCCGTCCGTCCGGAGACAGACCCGAGAAGCGCATGCCCTCTGCTTCAAACCGCTCTCGATAGGCGTTGTTGAACTCGTATCGATGACGATGGCGCTCGTCGATCTTATGGCGCCCGTAGGCGTCGTGAGCCCGCGAGCCCTTCGCAATCTCGCACGGATAGGCGCCCAGGCGCATGGTTCCGCCCTTGTCTTGAACGCCTTCCTGGTCCGGCATCAGGCTGATGATCGGGTGCTCGGTTTTCGGGCTGAACTCGCTGCTGTCGGCGCCGGACAACTGCAGAACGTTTCGAGCAAACTCCACCGAGGCGCATTGCATGCCGAGACAGATTCCAAAGAAGGGAATCTCTTTCTCTCGGGCGTAACGGATCGCGGCGATTTTGCCATTGACGCCGCGCTCGCCGAAACCGCCGGGAACCAGGATGCCATCGGCCCCGCTCAGCAATTGTGCCGCATTGCCTTCGGCGACATCCTGGGCGGAGATTTTGAGAATCTCGGCCTTGGCCTTGTTATGGATCCCGCCGTGGGTAATGGCCTCGTAGATCGACTTGTAGGCGTCATTCAGCTCCGTGTACTTGCCCACCACGGCGATAGTGACCTGCTGCGCCGGATTGCGGACTACCTGAAGCATGTCGTGCCAGCCTTGGAGGTCCGGCTTGCGGCTCTTCAGGCCCAGGCGATCTACGACCAATTGGTCCAACCCGTGTTCGTGCAGGTCGATGGGGACTTCGTAGATGGAAAATTTGACGTCCATTTCTTCGACGACCGCTCGCTTTTCAACGTTGCAGAAGAGAGAGATTTTGTCACGTACTTCTTCAGATAGCGGAACGCGCGTGCGACAGGCAAGGGCGTCCGGCTGAATGCCGATCTCTCTCAAGCGGACGACCGAGTGTTGGGTCGGTTTGGTTTTGACCTCGCCGATCGCGCCCAAGTAGGGAATGAGCGTCACATGAATGTACATGACATTGTCACGGCCCACGTCGAGTGCGAATTGGCGAATCGCCTCCAGGAACGGGAGCCCTTCGATGTCGCCCACGGTGCCGCCGATCTCGGTTAAAACGACATCCACGTCCTCGGTGGCGACTTTGTGGATGTCTTCCTTGATCTCGTTGGTGATATGGGGGATGACCTGGACGCACTCGCCCAGATATTCGCCGCGGCGCTCCTTAGCGATCACTTCGTTGTAAATCGATCCGGTGGTGCAGATGGAGTTTTTGCTCAAAGGGGTGTTGGTAAACCGGCCATAGTGTCCCAGATCTAGATCCGTTTCGGCTCCATCGTCGGTCACGTAGACTTCGCCATGCTGGTAGGGGTTCATGGTGCCGCAATCCACGTTGATGTATGGATCAAGCTTTTGCATGGCAACCTTCAGCCCGCGTGCCTCGAGCAACATGCCGATGGCCGCAGAAGTCAGGCCTTTGCCGACCGAAGAAACCACGCCGCCGGTGATGAAAATATACTTGGTCATGAACGATCTCGATGTGTTCCTTGGTCTTGTTTTTCCACGAACTTCATATAATCGTTGGGCGTGTCGATCCCGTTGGCATAGGAGTCGACCACGCAGACCTTGATGTCGAATCCTGCCTCAAGAGCCCGGAGTTGTTCCAAACGCTCCAGCTTTTCCAGTGCCGACTCTTCCATCCGGCTGAGGGCCAACAGAATATCCCGGCGGTAACCGTACAGGCCGATATGGCGAAGAAAGAGGCTTTCGCCCACGCCGCTGAAGTGGGCCCCCTGCATCCCCGGTGAAGGGATCGGGGCCCGGGAGAAGTACATTGCATAGCCTTGGCGATTGATGACGACCTTCACTACGTTGGGATCTTCAAAATCTTCCGCGTTGGTGATCGGTGTAGCCAAAGTGGCGATCTCCAGCGTGGGATCGTCCAGGAATTGCTCGGCGACCCGGTCGATATGCGCAGGATCGATCTCCGGTTCGTCGCCCTGGATGTTGAGTATGACGTCCGTCGTCAGCGAATCGGCGACTTCGGCGACGCGGTCACCGCCGGAGCGGCATTCCACCGACGTCATGCGGCACGGCGCGCCGAACGACGCCACCGCATCGGCCACCCGCTCATCGTCGGTGGCGATAATCACCTCTTCCAGCAGATTTGCAGCCGCCGCACGTTCGAACACGTGTTCGATGAGGTACTTTCCTGTATCTCGTGCCAGGACTTTCCCCGGGAACCGGGTCGAATCGTATCGGGCGGGGATGACGCCTGTAACCCTCACTACGCTCTCCAATGGAAACCAAACCGGCTATTATATTGAGATCGGTCTCAATTGCAAGGAACTGATTTGCCGCAGCTATTGATCCGCTTGGGTTTTCCTGCTACCTTCTCATATCGCTCGGTTTCTGGTTATACAACGCGTGCGTGTTTTATAGAGAAAGGGACATTGGCTTGGGGGCCTTACTGGTCATTTGGTTATTGGCGTTTGGCACTTTGTGGGTTGCCTTCCGGATCAATAAGTGGTGCCGTGCACAGGCGCGTTGGTGGCGGGTTCTGCCGAGAGGGTTGCTTGTATTCTTTACGTTGCTGACGATGTTTGCAGTCACAGAAACCGTTTTTCGCTACTTTCTGGACATCACGGATTCTGGAATACAAAGTCGAATCGCCCGCCGATGGGTTGATCGCCATGTGCGTCATAACCCGAAAGGTTTTCGTGACCGCACCCATGCGCTTGAGCCGCTTCCGAATCGTTTCCGTGTGGCCATTTTAGGCGATTCAATGGTTTTTGGCATTGGGACCGATGATCCGGAGGATCGCTTTGCGAACCGCTTGGAAAAAAGTATGACCGAAGCCTCTGGTGTGACGACCGAAGTAATAAAGATGGCGCTTCCCGGTTGGTCGACGCGGCAGCAGTTGGAGTATTTTAGAGAAAACGGAGTCCGATATAAGCCGGACTTGGTTATCCTTGCATATTTTATAAACGACATTCAAGGGATTGATCCAAGTGAGCCCCAGTTTGAATTTCGGCGTCATTGGCTCACCGATTTCTTCACCACGCACTTCTATAGTCTAGACTTCTTTGACTGTCAATATAGCCCAGCACGAATCAAGGCGACGCATGAGCTGGACGCGTGGTTTCGAATCGTGTTCAAAAATGAAAAGGTTCTTGCACTTCATGGACAGGATTTAGCAAAAATCCAAGAGATCTCTCAGGCTCAAGATTCCCAGTTTGTTGCCGTGATTTTGCCGGTTCCCGCGCTGATGGCCGATGGTCAAGAGCGGAACTCCATCAACGCCACCTTTCGTCGTCTCATGGAAGAACACAATATACCCTACCTGGACCTGTGGGAGAAATTAAAGGATTACCCTCACGAGCGGATGCGAGTGAGCGCTTGGGACCGCCACTATAGCCTGGAGGGCAACCGGATTGTGGCGGATGCGATTCACGAGTGCCTGGAATCTAAAGGACTTTTTCCAAAGCGCGCTCAAACCGAGTCGGAGTAGTCTCCGGGCGCCAGGAAAAGCGATGCGGCTCGTCCGGCGCTATCCAGGAACATCTGAGCTTTGCGCTCCTCCAGTTCTCGGCGCCGAGCTTCGTGGTTTTCTCTTCGAGTGTCCTTTTCCAGCTTTTTCATTTCGATAATCTCGCGCGCCATGGCTGGCTCCAAGAGGTGAAGCAGCGGCGAATTTTGAAGTCGACTTGCCGCCTGCGGGCTTGGCGTCGCGGCTTGATTGCATGCCGCTTGCGCCAGCGATCGCATCTGTTCAAGCCACTGTGTGGCCGCGACCATATTGCCGCTTTCCGCTTGCGTGGCGGTATCCGGGATGTATGAGCGCCAAGCCGAACGGGCGCCGTCGCTGAAGCTTTCGATTACTTGAGCGAGCGGTACGGTCTCGGTTCCTTCGATGCGCGCGCCGCCTTCGGTGGCGTTGATCACCCGCGGATGAATATCGCGGATGCGATCCTCGTAGTGTCGGATGCACGCTCGAAAGCCCTGGTTGGTGGTGACGCTCGGCGCGGAATTGCCCGGCACTTCGACTCGCGTTGAGGCGTCGTTTCGCGCAGCCTCGCCCCAGGAGGAAGCGACACCTGCCGCGTGGCTGCTGTTTGGTCCGAAAGCAAGGTCCTGGCCGACCAAGACAATGGGGTCGGCGCCCATCAAATGGGCCACTTCAAAGGCGTAGTGTGCCACCGACAGGCCCCGGGGTAGGACGGTGAGATCCGGCAAAAAGGATTGGATGGCTTTGCAAAACGGCTTGTCCGATCCCACGAGCAGGCGCGCGCCGGTAAAGAATCCAACCGCGTCGGGCGCAGCCTCCATCTCGAATACAAAAGGGATGTCGCGCAGGTCTTTGCGGTTCTTGAAGTAGTCCCGTGTCTGGGGTTTCGGGTCCACGCTCACAATCAAATCCGGGCGGATTCCGTGCTCGGCCAGGACCGCAGAGACGGTGCCTACCGCGAGGATGGGGCCCAGATGCGTGGCACCGTGGAGCTGCTCAATATTGCGATCCAGCGAAGGACCGGCAGCGATCACGAAGGCGGGACGACCCTTGGCGAGCCCGCGCAGACAACCGACCGACGCGGCCGACACGGTCGCAGGCAGGTTTCGCACGCTGTTGGCCAGGTATCGCTTTCCCATTTCGGCCTGGGTAAGAGCATCGCCGATGAGCATTTCCCGCGCCCGGGTAAACTGCTGCTCCAGGGCGCCATAATAGTCGGGATCCAGGGTGACCGACGGCATGTGGGGAATTAAACAGTAGTCGTGGCCGTGGATATCCGCCATGAAACGCAGCAGGAGATTCCGGGCATCCTGGGGTGAGGGCTGGATTGCCAATGTAATGCGCGGATCCTCGAGAATGGTGTTGGCACAAGCTGAACCTCGGGCCGCCGCGGCGATCTGGTCGTCCTTTTCGATTACCAGAATTCGCTCTTGAGGGTGCAGTCTCTCGGCCAGCGCAGCGACATGGTAGCCCAGCCCAAGGCCCAGAATGACGCAAGAGGTTGCAGCGTCCATCGTGGCGGATTGTGCAAACGTCTGAGCTTCGGTGGCGGGATTGTACTTGGAGTGCAGAAGAACGCGACGACCGTCAGGACACAGGACACTCGCTGTGGAGATGTTCGTACGCGTCGGCTCGATGCGAACCCGAGGGTCGCCCATGGGTCTACTTTGGCCCCTGCTCGTCGATACGGGTATGTAATGCGTCGATAATCTGTGACCAGGACTCGACCCGCGGCGAAAATTCGTACTCCATTAAGTCGCCTACGGTCACGATGTCCTGGTTTTCCATGGCGTTCTTTGCCTTTTCCAGCAAATCGCGGAGAGCCGCCATCTGGGTTTCCAAAGACTGCCCCTCGACCGTGAACGAGGCCAGGTCGAGGTTCATGAGTTTTGAAACTTTGTCGATCGCTTCGGCGATGACCGACCAAACGTCAAAGCACAGAGTTAATTTGATCCACGCGCCGGGTAGATCGCCCTGTTGGATATTTTCCGTCACCTCCACAAGAGACTTGGATAGCGGTGGCAGGTGGCTCTTGACTTCCAGCAACGTTTGTTTTGACAAGGCATGCGGGTCGATCGTTGAAACTTCGAGCGTATCAAAGGCATCTACGGGGACCCTTTCCAGCTCCACGCGGCGTTGTGGGGTCAAAATTTCCCCATCCAATTGCAGATCGGTGATTACCAATCGGTGGGTATCGAGCCACTCCCGCAACTGTTCCAGGATCTTACCGAAGACCGAGCCTTCGTCAGCGGACACGAGATCCGGCTTGTCATCAATAACGATCTTCATGGCAAACACTGTACGTCCCCGATATTGTGCCGTCAACACAAATTAGCCCCACCCGCTCGGCATGGGAAAACTGTTGTATCTCCAAGTCTTCATTGCATATAATGCCCCAACTCGTACGCGGAGGCGATCGAGAGCCGTTCTGTTCGGCTGGATTCGATAAAGATCACGGGGAATGCAAGGATCATGAACAGCACAACCACAAAGGTCCAACTCAATGGCCTGGATGTTGAATCCAGGCAAATGGTGCTTGATGCGGTCAAGCAGTGCCGCAAGCGCTTGCTCCCCAAGGAAAAAATTCTCGAGTTGGATCGGCAGGAAATCTTTCCGGAAGAAATTATTCGGGAGATGACAGGCCCCGAATACGGCTTGCAACTGCTGTTCATTCCAGAAAACTGCGGCGGCATGGGCGGTGGCGCGCGCGACGCTTGCGCCCTGGTGCGAGATCTTTCCGCCATTTGTCTGGGCGTTTCCACGGGTTTTTTCGCTTTGCAGTTGGGCGTCGAGCCGATACTGGGCGGGGGAACCGAGGAGCAAAAGCTTCGATGGCTTGGCCGGCTTGCCGAGGGCAACTGCCTGGTGGCCTACGCCGTGACCGAAGCCGGAGCCGGTAGCAACCTGGCGGCGCTGAAGACCAAGGCCGACCCGGTTACCAACGACGCGGGTGAGGTCGTCGGCTACACGATGAACGGTTCCAAACAGTTTATCTCCACAGGCGGATATGCGGACTTTCTGACCGTCCTGGCCCGAACGCCGGAAGGACCGACCTTTTTTGTCGTGGAGAAAGGAACCGATGGCTTTACCGCCGGCAAGCCGGAAGAAAAGCATGGGATCCGAGCCTCCAACACCTCGGCGCTGACCTTTGAAGACGTCTACGTGCCGGTTGAGAATATGATCGGCGAGGAGCCGGGGCAGGGCCTGATCCAGGCCGGCCGTGTCTTCGGATACACCCGCGTGATGGTCGGCGCCATGGCGCTGGGAGCCGGTGAATCGGCCCTGGGGATCGTGATCCCCTACGCCAAGGAGCGGGTTCAATTCGGCACGCCACTGTCCGAGAAACAAGGCTACACCCACAAGCTGATCGTGCCCAACGCGGTTCGTCTCGAAGCGGCCTCCGTGTACATCGACGAGACCGCGACGCGGCTCGACGCCGGGGAAGGCGATATGCAGGTGGAAGGCTCTATTGCGAAGTACTTCGCCACCGAATCCGCAGACCGGACCGCCAATGATGGGATCCAGGCGTTGGGCGGCTACGGCTACATCAATGAGTACGAAATCGAGAAGATCAAGCGGGATCTAAAAATCACTTGTATCTACGAAGGCACCAGCGAGATTCAGCAAAACATCATCAGCACGTTTCGCTGGAAGAAGACTCGAAAGACAAAAGGCGATTACTATGGATCCCTCGCCGCCGAAATGGAAGAAGTGCACGCCCAGCAAGCGGACCTGGGAGCTGTATACTATGGTTTGGCCGCCCGCGCGTTAAATGAAACAATATTTTTCGTTCAAGAGCACGGTCTTGTCAAAAAACAATATTTCATGTTTGCGCTGGCCGACATGATGACCCACGTTGAAGTGGGAATCGCCCTCGTTCGAAAAGCCCGCGGGTTGATCGAAGCGGCTGATGCGGACGCCGACCGAGTGGCCACGTGTTGTCGGATTTTTGCCGCGGACGTTGCTCAATTGACGGCGAACAATATGATGAAGGTTCTGTCTGGCGCCGGTACTCTGGAAGATTCGGAACTTACAACCGTTCTAGAGCAAAACGGGTACTTCCAGATGCTGGCTGGCGTTCGCAACGTTGTGAATGACATGGATCACATGGCGGATCTGTTGTTCGATCGATAATCGCCGAACAGAGACGCTCGTTTTAAATCGCAGAATTGATTCGCGGAGCCTGGTCGGGCAAGAGGCGCGTCAAAAACCTTTTCGCAAGACAAAGGAGAGCGAATTGTCGACCAGCAATACCAAGGGATGGGCATTGGTCCTCGGGGCATCGAGCGGATTCGGCGGGGCGACTTGTCTGGAAATGGCCCGGGCCGGGTTGAATATCTTCGGCGTCCATCTCGACCGGAAACAGACGATGGACAACGTCGATCGGATCGTCGGGCAGATCAAAGAATCCGGACGCGAGGCGATCTTCTTCAACATGAACGCTGCGGATGACGCCAAACGCAACGACGCCCTCGACCGCATTGCCGACCAACTCGGGGGCAAGGGCCCCGGCGACTATATCCAGGTCTTGCTCCATTCGCTCGCCTTCGGCGCCCTGCGACCGTTTATCGGGAGCGAAAATGCGGAACAAATTCAGCGTCGTCATCTGGAAATGACGTTAGACGTTATGGCCAATAGCTTGATCTACTGGGTGCAGGGCCTGATCAAGCGGGACCTGCTGCGCGAACAGGCCAGCAAGATCTTTGCCATGACCAGCGCCGGAGGTCACAAAGTATGGGGGGCCTATGGAGCCGTCTCCGCGGCCAAGGCCGCCCTAGAGTCTCACATTCGGCAAATTGCCTACGAGCTGGCCCCGCGGCGAATCGCAGCCAATACCATCCGTGCCGGGGTGACCGACACGCCCGCCCTGCGGGCGATTCCGGGTCACAACGACATGATCGACCTGGCGACCCAGCGCAATCCGGGCGGGCGATTGACCCAGCCCGAAGATGTGGCCCGCGCGATCGCCACGCTGATCCAAGACGACAACGCGTGGCTGACGGGAAACGTGATCGGTGTTGACGGAGGGGAATTTAATTGTGACTAGACGATCCATTTTATCAAGAGGAGCCTGATTATGTTCTCTCGTATGCTTTTTGCAGTCATCCTAAGCTCGATCATCGTCGCCTTCACGCTCGGATGTGATTCCAATTCGAGTCGCGACGCCCAAAAATCGTCCGGCTCCAGTCAGTCGGCTTCAAACAGTGAAAATGTTAAGGTCATTACCCACGGCCAGACAATCGATATTGAAGACTTCGTCGAGCCGGGGGTCTACACGGTGTTCGACTTTTACAGCGAATACTGCCCGCCCTGCGTGCAGTTCAAACCCACTGTGGAAGAACTCGCCGAAGTCAGCGATGAAATCGTCCTGCGCGTCGTGGATATCAACCGTGAAGGACACCGCGGCATCGACTGGAAGTCACCGGTAGCCGTGCAGTACGGGATGAACAGCATTCCACACTTCAAGATCTACGACAAAGAGGGAAACAAAATGTTGGAAGGAAACGATGCCCGTAAGTGGGTGCAAGAGCAACATGCCAACCTGGATTCCTCTGACTAGACGAGAGTGACCCGGTGTCCAGGAAAAATCCATAAGACCGTCTCGCGCGTGTAAGGAGAATTCTCATGTTCGTTGTCATGCTTGTCGGAACCTTGGCTTTGTTTGCCGCGACACAGCCCGAACCAGAGCCGGCTGACTTCCAGCAGCCTCTGGAGCCGGAAATCGGCATGGAGATGGAAGTTCCGGTTATCCCCGAAGAGATTTTGCCGCCGCTGGCTGCGGTCATGGAGATTACCCGTGGGCAGCAGGTCGAGCTGCTGGACTTCGTCGAGCCGGGCTATTACACGGTATTCGACTTCTATAGCGAATATTGCCCGCCTTGTGTGGCTTTGAAGCCCACTGTAGAAGAACTTGCCGAAGTCAGCGACGAAATCGTCTTGCGGGTTGTGAACATCAACCGAGAAGGCCACAAGGGCATCGACTGGAAATCACCGGTAGCCGTGCAGTACGGGATGAACAGCATTCCGCACTTCAAGGTCTACGACAAAGACGGCACGCTGATGCTGGAAGGCAATGCCGCAAGACGATGGGTTGCGGAGAAAGCCAACAAACTTGGTATTGCCGAGTGAGGCTTACATCAAGCTCGTAGGGTCGATGTCGAGGGTGACGCGCAGGCTTGCGGTCGACTTCAGCAGTCCGTCGGCCATCCCCAGGACGTTCTGAATCTGCTTCGCGGTGGCGGCCCAAATAAGGAGGTGCTGTCGGTAGGAGCCTTCGGCGCGTTCCACCGGAGCCGGAGCGGGTCCAAGGATACGAACCGTGTCGCTTCGGGCTGCCTTGAGCTTTGCGGCGATTGACTCGAGCAGCGCCATCACCAAATCTTCTTTCTTTCCCTCCACGAGAACGCGCGCCATCCGCGCGTAGGGTGGATAACCTGCTGTGCGGCGTTGCGCCAGCTCCGTTTGGGCGAAGGCCGCATAGTCATGCCGGGACGCCGTGGTGATGCTGTAATGGTTGTGATTGAACGCCTGCACAATAACCTTTCCCTCTTTTGAGCCGCGTCCGGTTCGTCCGCCGACTTGGGCAAGCAACTGAAACGTCCGTTCGGCCGCTCGGAAGTCCGGCAGGTTCAGCGCCAGATCCGCTGCCACCACGCCCACAACCGTTACGTTGGGAAAGTCCAACCCTTTTGCGATCATCTGTGTGCCGATCAGCACGTCGATTCGACCTTCGCCAAAATCGCAAAAGGTCTTTTCATAGGCGTCGCGTCGGCGCATGGTGTCGCTGTCCATGCGTACCACGCGGGCTTCGGAAAGAACTTGCGCGAGGACATCCTCAACTTTTTGCGTTCCCGCTCCCGTATACCGCAAATCGGGACCGTGGCAGTCCGGACACGCTCCCGGCACCCCGATGGCGGTATTGCAGTAGTGGCACAGGGCAAATTCTCCGGACCGGTGGTAGGTCAGAGCGATCGCACATTGCTCGCAGGTCAAGACGTATCCGCAGCGTCGACACTGCACGTGCGTGGAGTATCCGCGGCGATTGATAAACAAGATGGCCTGCTCCCCGCAGTCCAGCGCCGTTTTCATTTCTTTAACCAGTAGTCGGGATAAAATGACCTGGCGTTTCTGCTCGACAAACTCGTTTTGCATGTCCACGATCGTCATTTTGGGCATTGGGCGTTCTTCTACACGTTCGGGCAACTCCGCCAGGGCGAACTTGCCGCCGGTTGCGTTGCTGTAGGACTCCAGGCTCGGTGTCGCACTGCCCAGAATCACGACCGCATTTTGCCGCCGCGCCCGCATGATGCCCACGTCTCGCGCATGATAGCGCGGCGTGGACTGCTGTTTAAACGTCGACTCGTGCTCCTCGTCGATGACCAGCACGCCCAGTTCTCGGACCGGCGCAAAAATCGCCGAGCGAGGCCCAATTACGACGCCCGGCAACCCCTGGCGGATCGCTTGCCATTGCGCATAGCGTTGCGTGTCGCTGAGCATGCTGTGGAGGACGTAGACATTGTCGAATCGCTCCCGAAATCGTCGAACCGCCTGTGGCGTCAGGGCGATTTCGGGGACCAGTACGATTGCCTGCTTGCCTTCGCGCACCACGTGGTCAATCGTTTGCAGATAGACCTCTGTTTTGCCGCTGCCGGTCACTCCGTGGAGCAGGACGACTCCGAATGTTTGGGCGTCAGTCAACTCGTCAACTTGTTTGACAACGGCCGCTTGGGCTGGATTGAGCGCCAGGGGCTCGGTTCGCTCCACCGATTGGTCAAAGAACGGGTCGGGCGCCACCCGCCGGCGTTCCAATCGGATCTTTCCAGCTTTTTCCAAAGACGTCAAAGGCGAAAGGGAACAGCCGACCGTTTTGGTGATTTCCGCTACGTGCGGCGTACGCGGTGTATCGACCATCCATTCCAAGATCTTTGCCTGGGCCTCTCGGCCGGCGCTCCGCAGTGCCTGGGCGGTCGCCGGAATCGATTCGGCGGGGATCGCCAGCGAGGCAAACATCTTTTCGCGTGCCATCGATTCCCGCTTGACGCCTCCGGGCAAGACCGCGTCCAAGGCCTCGCCCCAGGAGCACCGGTAGTAGGACGCCATCCAGCGGGTCAATTCCAGCATGTCGGCGTCCAGGATCGGCTTTTCGTCCAAAACGCGGAGGATCGGTTTCAAGCCGCGCACCGTCGAGGAAGTCGCGGTACCGATACAGTAGCCGGTCGTTACCCGCGGGCCGAAGGGGATCTTGACCCGCTTGCCGCGCGCAATGTGTGCCCGCATCTCTTCAGGCACTGTGTAGTCGAAAGAGCGGTCTACCGGGATGTTCAACACAATCTGCGCGATGCGATTGCCGGCGCCGGTTGGGGTTGTGTTCGTCGAGAGTGTCATTGGAGGCATCATATCACCTTGCGCGACAAGGATCAACGAAGGCGGGGTTTTCATTGAAACTGTGCCGACCTTACGTATAATCAGTTTTTCTAACCGGATTCTACCCGATAGATGGGACAACTTTATGCCTCAAAAATCTTGCGGTGTGGTCGTCTGGACCGGTCCACCGGACCAGCCGCGCTTCTTGCTATTGCGTCAAGCCCTCCATGGGCACTGGGAGTTCCCCAAAGGGCATGTGGAGCCCGGAGAGAGTGAGCAGGAGACCGCCCTGCGTGAACTCCATGAGGAAGCCAGCATTTGCGAAGCCGAGCTGGACGCGGTGTTCCGCCAAGAGATATACTATACCGTCGCGACCGGTCGTGGACGGGACCCCAAAACGGTTGCATTCTTTTTGGCGCGGACCACCGACGGCCGGATCGCCTTGTCGGAGGAGCACTTCGAAGGTGATTGGTTTTCGTATGAAGATGCCATGAAAATGTTGTCGTTTGAAAATTACAGAAAAACCCTCAGAGCCGCCATGGAGCATATGCGAAAGGCCTGATAATGTTGTGTCTTTCGATCGCCCAGACCACGACCGTCGATGTCGTCACGACGATCGCCAAATATCGCAAACACGCGGATCTGTTCGAGGTCCGGGTCGATCGTGTGTCTGATTTGGATCTTGCGGCTGTCCTGGCGGCGGGAAAACGCACGCTCCTCTTGACCGCTTTAGGTCCAACTCCGGATGGCCAAGAGGCGCGCCCGATTTTGGAAGCCGCAATCCGAGCAGGGGTAGGCTACGTTTGCGCGCCGCCGGAGCTGATCGAGCTTTTGGCGGAGCAGAAAACGAGGAAGACCCGCCTCATCGCAGCGATTCACGAAGACAGTGTGACACCGCCGGATCTATCGGCCCTGGCCGACCGGGCCTTTGCCAGCGGGGCAGATATTGCCAAAGTGGTCACCCGGGCGCTCAAAGTGTCTGACAACTTCTCGGTCCTCGATTATCTGCGCAGCGAGACGCGTCCGGTGATTGCTTTTTGCTCCGGCGATCTGGGGACACCCAGCCGCATTGTCGCCGTTCCTTCCGGCTCTCTCCTAACTTTCTGCTGTGCCGACGACGGGCCCAAAACCGCAGACGGCCAGGTGCCGATCACCCAGATGCGTACGGTCTATGACACCCATCGCCTGAAAGAGCCGTTCCGAATCTTCGGCGTGATGGGAGATCCGGTGGGACAGTCCTGGAGCCCGGCCTTGTTCAACTCGGTATTTGCCGAGCAGGAAAAAAATGCGATTTATCTGCCTTTCCTTACCCGGGATGTGGACGACATGCTCGAAATTATTCGTCGCGTCCCGATCCGAGGCATGAGCGTCACCATCCCGCACAAGGAGACCGTCTTTGAAAAGCTGGACGGCGTGGACACAAACACGACCGCCAGCGGTTCGGTCAATACCATCGTCAATGAGGATGGAAACCTGGTAGGTTACAACACCGATACGGACGCAGCCATGGATCTTGTTCCCGCCGACCTGCGGGATGTGCGGGCGACACTTCTTGGATCCGGCGGAACGGCACGGGCGATCGCGGCGACCCTGGTGGCGCGCGGGGCCCGGTTGACCATCTGTGGCCGTACGCCGCAACGGGCCCAAGGCCTTGCCCGGCAGGTTGGCGCCGACTGGCGGCCGTGGGAAGAGCGAGAGACAATTGAGACGGATTTCTGGATCAACGCTACGCCGATTGGCATGGTTCCCGAAGTGGACGCTTCTCCGATCTCTGCGGGCGTGTTGCGCGGTGTGGAGACCGTGTTCGACGTTGTTTACAACCCGCCGGAGACGAAATTGGTGCAGATGGCATGGAAGACTGGTTGCAAGGTGATTCGTGGCTTGGACATGTTTCTCGGCCAAGCCGCTCGACAATACGAGTTGTGGTTTGGCACGCAGGCTCCGCGGGAGACTCTGCAAAAAGCCTTGGAAGACATGCAGTGAACGTTGTACTGATTGGTTTTCGCGCCGCGGGGAAATCCGCCGTGGGTCGGCGGGTTGCCGAGCAACTGGGTTGGCCGTTTCTCGATACCGATTTAAAGGTCGAGGCCTGCACGGGTCGTACGATTGCGCAGATCTTTGAAGAAGAGGGCGAGGCTGGGTTTCGAAAAAAAGAGGGCCACGTGGTGCGGGAGGCGACCGCGTCGGACCGAACCGTCATCGCTGTCGGTGGCGGAGCGATCCAGAATCCCGAAAATGCGGTGGCATTGAGTGGCAATGGTTACATTGTTCTGCTCACCGCGTCGGTGGCCGCGATCGAGAAGCGGATGCAACTGGATACGACCTCTTTAACTTCGCGTCCCGCTTTGACTGGCTTCAACCCGCTCGAAGAGGTTGAGCACATGCTCGCCGCCCGCAACACGGCGTACCGGGAACTGTGTGACGTCACGGTGGACACAACCGAAAAGACCCTTGAGCAGGTTACGCAGGAAGTAATGGATCGGATCCGGGCTCTTCCGGCAATGGAGAGAGCATGACCCACGGAGCTGTGATGTTTGAAGAAAACTATACCACGCTATGCACGCAGCCGTTTGTTGCCCGGGAGACCGCGGAGCCATTTTCCGGGCCCACACCGCAGAAACTGCGCGAAAAAGTCGTGGCCCATATCTGGGCCGATCAACTGATCGAAACCGGTCGTCTGGCAACCGCCTGTGGCAAGCCGGTGACCGTCATTGCACCGGGTTGGGAGAATCTGGCAGAGGGTCCGGATTTTCGACACGCGATCCTCGAGATTGATGGCACGCGCGTCAAGGGTGATGTGGAGATCCACACTTACGCCTCTCACTGGTATCAACACAAACATGATTCGAACCCGGTCTATGATCGCGTAATCCTGCACGTTGTGATGTGGAACAACCGCACGAGCACTTCGGTACGCGGTTACTCTGCGGGCGCCATCCCGATGATGGTTCTGTCCGATGTGCTGATCCGGCCGCTACAGGAATTGGAGAAGGACACGGTCGCCGGATCCACGGCATCTCCACGACAGGAAGACCCGAGGCTGACGCCTGAACGGCTGCAGCAGTTGACCGGTTCCGATTTTGGAAAATTTCTTGATGCCGCGGGCGATTGGCGAATACTCGACAAGGCGCGTCGTTTTCTGGTGGCATTCAAGCGCGACGATGTCCAGGAAGTTTTCTACAGAATGCTCATGGAGGCTTTCGGATACGTACGCAACCGAGCGCCGTTTTCGCGCGTTGCGTACGCTCTTCCACTTCAGTCACTGGCCATACAAAATGGAAGCGGTTCTATCGCTGAAACGCGCGAACGATTATTGGGCCAATTTGCTGCCGTTGCAGGTCTGCTGCCGGAGCTTTCCGGTCGTCACGATGGGGAAACGGCGGCCTTCGCGCAGCGATTGCGGGAGACGAGCGTCGAGCCCGCGCGCGGTGCATTGTCCCGGTCGGATTGGACCCGCAAGGGGGTTCGGCCGGCAAATCAGCCGATTCGGCGTCTCGCGGCAGCCGCGAACTTTTTGGCCAAGTGCCGCGCGAAGAAACCCTTAGACTTCTTTGTCGAGGCGGTGAATGTGCTATCTGATCGTACGCCCGACAAAAAGCGCGCGGGCAAGGTGCGTGAAGCGATGATTGAGCATATTGCCGACGGCCCCGACCATTACTTCCATTATCACTACACCATCGGGGCCAAGCGTTTGGCAAGCCGTCGGGAGTTGGTGGGCAAGCAGCTCGCAATCACGATCATTGTAAACGTGGTGGTTCCGGCGATTCTTGCAATAAGCAAGAAGACGGGAAATGGCCTCCAAGAGACGGCATTGCACAACCTCTACCGACATATCCCCAAACAAGCGGACGACAATATCACGAAATTCGTCAAGACCCGCATCCTGGATCCGGAGCAGGCGAGGCTTGTGAACACAGCCCGTCGCCAGCAGGCCCTTTATCAAATCTACAACGATCTTGTTCTCCGCGACAGTTCCTAACTACACGGCCTCGCTGCAGGGGAAGATCTTGTCGATCTGCGCGCGGATGTCGTCGGTGATTTCGATCTTCAGGGCACCAAGATTATCGTTAAGTTGCTCAAGTTTGGTGGCTCCGAGAATGACGCTGGAGACCCCGGGTTCTGTCACGGCCCAGGCCAGTGCCAGTTGCGCGCGGGTACAGCCGATCTCGTCGGCAACGGTTTTAAGCGCCTTGACGCGGGCGAGGTTCTGCTCCGTCCGAAACTGCTCCTGGAGCCAATCGAGTGTGGCCATACGGGAGTCTTTGGGGATTCCGTCGTCGTATTTTCCGGTGAGCATGCCGGATCCCAGCGGGCTCCAGGTGACCAAGCCCATGCCGCATTCCTGTGCAGCGGGGGAGACGTTGGTCTCGAATTTTGTCCGTTCAATCAAGTTCAGTTGCGGTTGCTCCACTTGCGGAGAATAGAGGTTGCGATTGCGGGCAAGCTCGCTGACGTTACGGATTTGCTCTCCGGTCCATTCGCTGGTTCCCCAGTAGAGAACCTTGCCCTGGTGGATCAGGTCGTCCATGGCCCGAAGGGTTTCCTCTATCGGCGTTTCTTCATCGAACCGGTGACAGAAGTACAAATCCAGGTAGTCCAGTCCCATACGCTGCAGGGTCTTGTCGATCGATTCCATGATATGTTTGCGCGAGAGGCCATGATCGTTGACGTCCTCGCTCATGGGCCAAAAGACCTTGCTGGAGATCACCAATTCGTGGCGGGGCAACTTGCGGAGCGCCTTGCCCATAATCGTTTCGCAGGCGCCGCGTGCGTAGATGTCCGCGCTGTCGAAAAAGTTGACGCCTGCGTCAAACGCGGCGTTGATCAAGGTGGCAACAGTCGAGTCGTCCGTTACCGAGTCGCCGTATGTGGTCCAGCCGCCCAAGCCGAAGGCGCTCACCTTCGTTCCACAGGCGCCCAGGTTACGGTATTGCATCTCTATTTCGCTCATCAATCGATCTCCGTTAAGGATGCGGGTGCTCAAGGGATTCTATGTCCAAACGTTATGATACCGTTCCACCTCTGGTTGTCAACGGGGGTTGCTTAAGATGTCGAAAGAGAGGCGAGAAGCTCGTTCACACTCGTGCTTGCCCCACAGGTTGTTTCGTCTGCAGCCCCATAATAAAGGGTCAGGGTGTTGTCCGGGCGCAGGTCGACGCCACAAGGAAAGACGACGTTTCCAAAGAAGCCGCTTAACTCGTAGGGCGCTTCCGGCTGCATTACCGGCACTTCGGAGCGGGCAAGGATCTTTGTGGGATCTTCGGCATCGATCAAGGCGAGCCCCACGCAGTAACGATGGTTGACATCGGCCCCGTGGTAGATTTCCAACCACCCCTGGGCTGTCAGAAAGGGGACCGCGCTGGAACCGACGCGGGCCGCGTCCCACATGCCGGGCCGCGGTGCCAATACCGGTTCATGATCCCCCCAGTGCAGTAGATCGGGGCTGCGTGCAACCCAGATTGTTGGCAGACCGATGTGGCGGCCAACCGGCCGGGTCCAGGCGACATATTTGCCATCGAAAGTTTTCGGAAAGATGACGACGTCCAGATTTTCAGGACAAAAGATCACACCGTGGCGCGTGAATTCACGAAAGTCGCACGTCTGGGCCAGAGCGGTTGTGATCCCATGTTCACTGACGGCCTTGTAGGTAATCCAATAGTCCTTACCCATCTGGGTGATCCGCGGATCCTCCAACCCGAAGGACTCTGTGTTGCATGCTGGAAACAAGGCAGGTTGGTCCTCAAGGCTGAACTGAATTCCATCGGAAGACCGCGCCACGCGCAGATGGGAGAGACTGCTCAGGTAGAAGTTCCCCCGGTAGCGAAACACGCGCTCGTCTTCCAAGTCGAGCGCTTCGTCATCACGCCGCGCGCGAAACAAATCGACTTCACCGGTGCGCGTGTTCCAGATGGGGGCTGTGACCCAGTCAGGGTCGCGTTCTTTCAGCCGCTCGGCCACGCGAAGCAACAGGATCACTTCGTCGCCAATCCTGGCAACGCCGGCGTTGAAGGCTCCGATGACCTCGAAGTCGGGACGAGACGGCCGAACATCGGAAGGCTGGATCAAAGGGTTTTGCGAAAGCCGCTGAATCATCGGGCGATATCTCCTGGGGTGTTGTTCGATTATGCGGATTCTTTTCCGGCGAATTGTAGCGGCTCCGGTGGCGACTCGCAAGGGGCTGTGCTCCGCTCACGGGTCGGCCGCCAAGACCTGGAACCCCGTAAATGGGAGCTTCATGGCCTAAAATGGCCGGGTCAGGGGGGGCGCGTACTGCTTGACATCCAACGTAGGCGGATTATCATGGAAGGACCTGTCATAGGGATAGGCTGATCGCGGGCTGGCAGAGGGACGGACCGCACGCACAGAAAGTCAGGAGTTTCAGATGAATATTTTTGTGGGGAACATCAGCTTTTCATGCACCGAGGAAGCGCTTCGCGGCGCTTTCGAAGCGTTCGGTGAAGTCACATCGGCGAAGATCATTATGTCACGAGAAACCGGGCGCTCTCGCGGGTTCGGATTTGTCGAGATGGCCGACGATGCCACGGGACAGACCGCCATCACCGAATTGGACGGCAAGGAACTCGACGGTCGCCCCCTGAAGGTCAACGAAGCGCGACCGAGGGAAGACCACGGACATTCGCCCCGATAGGGGACGTTCCTGCCAAGGAAAACCTGAATTGTAGCTTCACTCCGCCCGGATTGTCTAAAGCGGGAGACTCTTTTCCGTCGATTTATGGATCGGCCTGGACAGGGCGGCCATTGCTCACTTTCCTCTTGCTCCCAAATGCGTGTCTGGTAGACTGTCGGAAACAGGGTTTCATATAGAAGATCAAAGGGAGGTCGACGATGGGGAAGAACATGGTGGTGCGGAAAGCGGGTATGCTATTGATCGCAGTGGCGGCTCTAATTTGGGGCGCGACCGGGTGCGTGACGGGTGGTGTGGATGTTGATCAGGATGGATACGGCGGTGGTGTACGCGTTTCTCAGTCTGTCGGGGAGAGCGACGGGTAGACCGCACTGTTCCTGGAGGCCAGAGGTGTTTTCTGCAAGAACGATGTGTCGTGTTGCCATCGCGTGCTTTTTGGTCGGTGTCCTCTGCTTTGGGTCCGCCGGTTGCTCTACACCGTCGGAGACCGGTTTGTACCCAAAAACGGTCGCCGTTGAGGTAGTTGGGGAGAACGTCTGTGTGGGCTGTCAGCTCAAGAGTGAGCACGGAGCCAAGGCGCAATGCTCCATTTTCAAGCATCGCCATGGACTGAAGGTCGTTTCTGCCAAAGACCTCGATGGTGGGGCGCTGGATTGGATGCACGGCTGGACCCTGCACTATCTGGACAACGTGAAGTGCGATGAGTTGGTCAACGACCCAGACCTGCACGGTAAACGGGTTACCATTCATGGCAACGTCTATCCGGACGCGCGAATGCTCGAGGTGGAGTCCGTAGATCGTCGGTAGCTGACGAAGCGATTACATCTGCGTGTAAACCGGCCCACTACCGCCTTCGGGCGGGGTCAACCGTCCGCCTTTGGCCGATATGGCGTTGCATTGAACGCAATTGGTCCCGGTAATCTCGATTTCGGCCTCGTCCGATCCTTCTTTCCACTCGTAAACCTGGGCGGGACACATGTGGATCCACGTCTCGCCAATCTCTTTGGGAACCGACGTTGCGAGCCGTACATGATTGGGTTGGTTGTCCCGGCTCGCGTTGCCGCTGGCGTAGACGCTATCCAGCTTGTCGAAGGTTGTTTTGCCGTCCGGCTTCGCGTAGGACTGTCCGCTGCGAAACATGGGCAATGCACTGTCGCGGCGACCGCCAAACCGGCCTCCGGGGAATCGCCCGCCGCTGAGTGTCATAAGCCCGGCGAGCGCCGCGCCGGCAAAGAACCCACCGTGGAATGCCTGGCGCATGTTGCGCACGCGGTAGAGATCTTTCCAAATCACGCTGTTCTTGATTTTCTCGTCATACGCGACCAAGGCTCCATTTCTTCCCGCGTTGGTCCCGGCTTTGAGTTGGTCAAAGATGGCATCTGCCGCGAGGATGCCGGAGTGCATTGCGTAATGGATTCCCTTGAGCGTGGGCACGTTCACAAAACCCGCGGAGTCGCCGATCAGAACGGCTCCGGGAACACTAAAACGGTCCGGCAACGAATAAAAGCCGCCTTCGGGAATCGTTTTGGCCCCCCAGCCCTGCTTGGCCCGCTGGCCCCCGGCGAGGACTTGAGCGAACAGCGGGTGCCCTTTCATCTGTTGCATCAGGTCGTGGGGCGACACGTCCGCGTCAGTATAATCGAGGCCGATGACCAAGCCGATCGAGACGAGGTTTTCGCCCATGGGATAGCAGAAGCTTCCACCGAACTCGTTGAATTTCTTGGAAGACCGTAGCGGCCAGCCCATCGTATGGATCACCCGGTTGAGCGGCTTGGGCACTTCCCAGATCTCTTTCACGCCCAGCGCATAGGTCTGTGGGTTGGCTGAGGCGAGCCCAAAAGTCTCCCATAAGGCTGTTGTCAGATGCCCTTGGCCACCCTCGCCCAGGACCGTCATTCGGGCGGTCACATCGGAGCCGGGTTCGTGGTTGCCCAGGGGTTTTCCATCGCGGTCCAGTCCCTTGTCGCCGGCATGGATGCCCCGCACGGTTCCGTTTTCGACCAATAGGGCAACGCCAGCGGTTTCGTTCAGAATCGTTACGCCCATCTGTTCGGCCTTCTCGCCCAGCCAGCGGCCGATTTGGCTTAAGGATGCAGTGAAATAGCCGTGATTGCGCAAGCTGGGTGGGGTGGGAATCTTCAAGGCCTTCTTACTTGTCAGGAAATAAACGTTCTCATTGGGGACCGGACCGAAAAAGGGAAAGTCGGCATCTTTCATGTCAGGAAAAAGCTGTCGGAAAGAGACCGGATTGACCACTGCACCTGAAAGCAGGTGAGCCCCCGGTGTCCGTCCCTTCTCGACGATTGCGATTGGGAAGTCGCCAAGCGTTTCCTTGATTTCAGGTTCCTGCTCAAGCAGTTGAGCCAAACGAATCGCTCCTGCCAGGCTGGCGGGGCCGGCCCCTACAAACAGGACTCCCACATCGATCCGTTCATCCTCCGGATCGGTGATCCTGGCGATAAATTCCCCTTCTTGAACCGGTGGCTTATGCTCCTCAGGAACCGTTGACACGTTTCCTCCTTGCGTGTTGATGAGGTTTTTTGGAATCCCGTCCGCACCTCGGCCTTTCCGTGCGGCCTTGACGATATATTTTAGCACATGGAACTCGACCGCTCACGAAAAATTACAGTGGAGGGGCGTCCTGAAAACAAGAGAGGCCCGTTCGCGTGAGCAAACGGGCCCTCTTGATGCGGAAAGGTCGGGATCTTTAAATCAACCTCCAAACCGAGGTTGTTACTGTACATTTAAGTAAGCGATCCTACCACCCACACGATGGCTGTCAATAGAAAATCTGCTAAAAGCTGACAACCTGCAACTTCATTAAAATAAGAAAGGCCCGGCTGCGAAGCAACCGGGCCCTCTTGATGCGGAAAGGTCGGGATCTCTATGTAAGCCCTACTGCAGGGCTTCTAATGTATCTATTCATAGTATAGCACGTCGATCGTTATTGTCAAGTAAAAACCGAAAAAAATGATCCGTGGGTACGAACACAAGAGAACCAGGTGATTTGCTACCCGATCAGCGCCTCTTGGCCGTGGCGATGAGTCAGGATGGCGGCTGCTGCGGCGGCCGAGCCGATGCCCCAATGAAAGCAATCTTCCGCACCGGGCCCGTCGTGCAGATCGTGAGCCCAGTTTTCAGCCGGTGCGACTTGGAAGGCGGCGCGCAATGCGGAAACCGCTCGTTGCCGGTACTCCTCGTTGCCGGTGACGCTAAAATAGTTGTAGAACAGGTTGGCACAGTATGCCTGGCGGGCGTCGGACCATTCCGCGTCGGTATTTTGCACGCCAAAACCGCCGAACGTGGGGATTGAAAAGTAGGGCGGGCTCCACAGTTGCTGATACATGGCCAGTCGAGATAGAACCCGGATACCGTTCTCCAAATGCTTGTAATGCTTCAGCGTACAGGTCAATTCCCAATACGCCATGGCGGTATGAATCATGGAAAGTGTGTTCTGCGGGGGCTGGTTGGTATGATGGTCGTAGAAGTCGAACTCCTTGTCCGCGCAGGCGTAAAAAGTTTCGTGATCGAACCAGTATCCTGTTGGAATGACGCGCCTTTCGATAAACTCGAGTGCGCGTTGGGCCGCCTGTAGGTATTTGGCCTCGCGGGTGGCGTTGGCCATGGCCACCAGAAACAACGCGGAGGTTCCCGTCTCGGCGTTGACGTCGTACAACAAATCCACCAGGGGCTGTAGATTCCTGTCATACCAGGAGGGGATCAGGCCGTCATCTTTTTGGTTGGCCAGGAGAAACCGGGCGTAGGGGATGCAGAAGTCCGCCACGGCCTGACGAATCGATGGCACTTCATCGGCAAATTGGAGCATCCAGTACCCGGTCCAGGAGCAATCCATGGCGTGAAAAAAATCCGGATGGCCTGCCCAGCCGGAGTCGGGCATCCATTGGATCCGGCCGCTGCCCTTCTCTTTGTAGGCGATGGTCGGAAAGATGCCTTCGTGTTGCGGCGCCGCCAACGCCAGGTGGAGGGTCGCCAGGGCCTTGTCCATATAATCTTGCCGGCCGTGCCGGCGGCCGTAGAGATACAGGCCAAAGCCGGTATGCAGCGACTGCATCCAGCAGTCGAACCAGACGTCCCCGCTATTCTCAGTGTTGTTCGACCAATGGAGCCGTCCGGTGTTGATTCCGCCCCTGGTGTTGCCGGAATCGGAGAAGTCCACCCATAGATTGCTGGTTGCGTTTTCCCAGGCCTGCGTGCAGTCTTGCTCCATCTGTTCGCGACCGAAGGGTGGATGTGCGGCGAGGCTGACCCTGCCCACGCGTCGCCACAAAAACGAAGAAACCTCAGTCAGTAGATCGTCTTGTGACAACCGGCGCGAAAGCAGTAACTTAAGCCCGTAGCGAAAGGGCGTCTGAGACGCGGGGAGGGTCATCGTGTGCAGGTGCTTGTAAAACGTGTGTTCTCGGCCAATCCAGTCGCGCAGGCCATAGCTGAGTAACGGGGCCTCCTGCTGGTCCAGATCCAAATCGGCGCTGGTTTTGACCCTTCGCTCCGCTTCCAGTTGAAGGACGTCCGGGATCAGGACCGCGGTACACATGGATTTATGGATTACGATGGCCGGAGAGCGCAACGCGTGGTCCGCGATTACGTCGCCCAGCTCCGGTCGCAATGCCGGCGTCCAGGTGAAATCGGTCGCTCCGCTCATTTGGCCGTCTGGGAAAAAGGTGAACAGGTTCACAACCGATTGGGGACCGACCGGCCGAGGCTGCTCCACGGTGATTTGAAATGTAAAAAACTCCTCGTCTACGCCCAAGCGGATCGACTCGTGAATTCGGATTTCGTCCACCGCGAAATCGATTTCCAGAGAAGCCTCGCCCGAGGACATCCGGTTGACCTCCACGTGTTCGGGGACCAGGGACGCATGCATCGGCTCCAAATGGATGACCAGCGAGGCCCCCTGTTCCCCGCAGTTTCCGCCTTGCAGGATTTTGCTCCAACGGCCTTCGGTATCTTTGGCGAAGTATTCCTCATGGAAGGGATGATCTTGTGTATTGATCGTCAACTGAATATCGTCGTTGGCCAGCAGGAAGCCGGTCAACGTCTGCTCGGCAATCACGCGGCCCATCATGGCGCAGGCTCCTTGCGGATCCTTTGGGTGGCGTCGTCAGTACTGCAGCGGCCGATTGGCATGGATGGGGAGCTCCTATACTGGCTGCGAAGCACCGACCAGTTTACGCAATCAGTATAAGGAACGAGGGATCACCGTTCAACCCTTTCCGTACACATTTGAGGGAAGGCGAAGTCTAGCGAATGGGCAGGACGATGCGGGCGCCCGCGGGAATCTGGTTTGGGTTCTGGATGACGGTTCGATTGGCTCTGGCGATGGCTCGCCACATGGAGGAGTTGCCGTAAAACCGGCGCGCCAGCCCGTAGAGGGTGTCGCCGCGTTGAATAATGTAATAGCGAGCCGCGGAGGCCGCGCCGGACCCGGTTGCGGCAACAACCCGATTTGCAGGCACCGGGTCGGAAAGGTCTTCGAGCAGGACCATCGGTTCTGCGGTTTCAGATTCCGGTGGTTTGCGGACATGGCGAACCTGTGTTGCACAACCGCTCAGAAAAAGGACAAAAACGAGTATTGGAAGCGTTCTCTTCATGGTGATATAGTCGAACATCCAGACATTATTCTTTAGCTCAATTGGTACGAGTTGTTGTATGGGCGCTACTATGAAGCGATTTTTATCAAACGGCCGATAGAGGCAGCCGATACTAGTACCGTTACGCTGATTATCCGAAAATTTGAAGAAAGGACGTTGCCTTTGCCGAGAAACAAGAAGAAATTGATCGTAAACCTCGTCCGACTCGCCGTTTTTGCAGTCATCGCATGGTTCATCGTCGGCAATATCGAGCTGGACGACAGCTATGTGGACGCCGCCGGGCAAACACACACCGGTGAAATTACCTGGAGTCCGGGAGACCAAACCCTCCTCTATAACGATACGCCGGTTCCTCTGGAGACGGTCCAGTATAAGAAAGGCACGGAACCGTACAAGCAGGGGTTGCGCAAGGTCGTGGGTTCCATGAAACTCGGGCTTCTGATCCTGGCCGTAGTGCTCTGGTTTCCCGTTCCACTGTTGACCATCTGGCGTTGGCAGATCTTGTTGAAGATTCAGGGTGTGACGCTCCATTTTGCCGAGGCCTTTAAGCTGAGCTACATTGGGTTCTTCTTCAACAATGCGGTCCCCGGCATGACCGGCGGAGACATCGTGAAGGCCTTTTACGTGGCAAAGCAGACCCGGCGAAAAACCGAAGCCGTCACTACGATCTTCCTCGATCGCGTGGTTGGCATGGCGGGACTGGTCATCATTTGTTCCACCATGCTACTGGTCAAACTGAGCGACCCGCGATTCAGCGAATTGAAGGGGTCTATTCTCCTTCTTCTCGGACTGATTGCGACTGGCGTACTCGGCGTCGTGATTTTCTTTACCGAGAGCATTCGCTACGCCTTGGGAAGTAACAAGATCAAA
>JAJDCN010000254.1 GCA_029260815.1 Planctomycetota bacterium | reverse complement strand
ACGGTTTATGTTACTTCGTTAGATCCGCCCAAGGATTAGCATGGATCTGCTGCTGCAAAAACGGGGATGGCAGACTTCGTAATGGCTGATCGAGATTTTCGATTCAAAGGCGCGGGAGGAAGAGACAGTTTTCGCCGGGTTATACGCATTGGGAGATTATAAATTAATCAACTTGACTATTCCTGTGTGCAGGACTAGTCTATAGATTCAGTAGAAAGCCACGATGATGATGGTTTTTATTACATGTGGGTAAGCTCGGTTGCTTTTAGGGACGGTTGGTTAGATGAGAAAATCCGTTCACTTGCGGTCTGTGTCCGTTTGTACATTCTTCCTTTCTTTTCTCTTTGTCTCGATGCCCGTCATCGCGGGCGAACTCTCTGGCACCTTGAACCTGGCCGACCTCGGGGTCACGTTCGACGGCGTAGTCTTCAACGGCATCGGAACGGGTGACCGTTCCGGTGATTTCGTCTCCAACGCCGGGGATATGAACGGCGACGGGGTTGACGACCTGCTCATCAGCGCGCGGCGCTCTGGATCGGGCGGCAACGGCAGCGCCGGCACCACTTACCTGGTGTACGGGAAGAGCGGCGAACCGGCTCTGACCGGATCGTTCGACCTGGCCAATGCGGATGTGACCTTCGACGGCATCGATCAAGGTGACCACGCCGGCGCCGTTATGTCCAACGCCGGGGATATCAACGGTGACGGGGTTGACGACCTGCTCATCGGGGCATGGGACGCGGCCCCAAATGGCAATGACGGCGCCGGCGAGACTTATTTGATCTACGGCAAGAGTGGCGCGTCGGCCTTGTCTGGAACGATTAATCTCGCCAACGCGGATGTAACCTTCAACGGCATCGACGTGGATGACTGGTCCGGAGGCTCTGTCTCCAACGCAGGAGACATCAACGGAGATGGGATCGATGACTTGCTCATCGGAGGCACAGGGCCCGACCCGAACGGCAACAATAACGCCGGGGAGACCTACCTGGTGTACGGCAAGAGCGGCGCGTCGGCCCTGTCCGGGACATTTGACCTGGCCAACGCGGATGTGACCTTCAACGGCATCGACGTGAGCGACTTCGCCGGCCGGGCCGTCTCCAACGCGGGAGACGTCAACGGCGACGGCATCGATGATCTTATAATCGGTGCGTCCGGAGCAGACGGAACCGGCAACGACGATGCCGGCGAAGCCTATCTGGTCTACGGCAAGAGTGGCGCGTCAGCCCTGTCCGGAACATTTGACCTGGCCAACGCCGATGTGATCTTCACCGGCATCGACGATGAAGATTTCGCCGGCCGGGCCGTCTCCAATGCTGGAGACGTCAACGGCGACGGCATCGATGACCTGCTCATTGGAGCCTATTTGGCCCACGCAAACGGAAATATTGACTCTGGAGAAACCTACCTCATCTACGGCAAGAGCGGAGCGGGGGCCCTATCCGGAACGATCGATCTGGCCAACGCGGATGTGATCTTTACCGGAATCGAGCCCTATACCCGATCCGGCTTTCCCGTCTCTAACGCCGGAGACATCAACGGAGATGGGATCGATGACTTGCTCATCGCGGCGCACCGCGCGGACCCGAATGGCAATAACGGCGCCGGCGAGACCTACTTAGTATACGGCAAGAGTGGCGTGGACACCCTGTTCGGAGCGTTTGATCTGGCTGACGCGGACGTCATCTTCAACGGCATCGACATCGGTGACCAGTCCGGCTGGTCCGTCTCCAACGCGGGAGACGTCAACGGCGACGGTTTTGACGACCTGCTCATCGGCGCGGACTCCGCCGACCCCAACAGCGTTGACCGAGCGGGCGAGACCTATCTGGTGTATGGAAACCGGTTGATCACAGAAGGCCCGACAGTTGATTTTATAGCCGACGGGGCGAAGATCAATCCCGGCGCGGGGATCGGCTTTACCGACCTCACCACCGAACTGCCACAAACGTGGGACTGGGACTTTGGTGCGGGCGAGAGCGGTGCCACAGAGCAGAATCCGTTGCATCAGTATAACACGCCTGGACTCTACGATGTCCGGCTGACCGCGACAAACGTGGTCGGCTCCGATTCGTTAACGAAGTTAGGCTTAATCGAGGTCGTAGAGGCTTCCGACGCGTTCTTCACACTGGACAGGTCCATGGTCAGTACCGGCGAAGTCGTCAACTTCATTGACCTGAGCAACGGGTTTCTAGAATCCTGGTCATGGGTCGTGACCCGCACCGGCAACCCGCTTCTGTTTTTTCAGTCGTTCTCCGAGCAAAACCCGAGCTTCGTGTTTGACACGCCTGGAGCCTACGACGTTTATCTGCGTGTGAATAACACATTACGGGGTGACGGCTCTAGCGAGATCACCTATGTCGGCGGCCTAGTCGTCAATCCCATCCCCGAGCCCGGCACGCTCGCACTGCTTGGTGCGGGGCTGGCTGGACTCGCCAGCCGTAGCATCCGCCGAAAGAAAGCCCTCTAAAGCAACCGCGCACTGGAAGGACTCCAGAAGAGCCCAATTGGGTCCCGTCCTGAGAATTTCAGAATGACCTAAACTCGAGGAGCCGAATCCGAGCGGTTTTTCGCCGGGTTATTTGCACGGGGAGCACCTCGGCAACGAGTTCGTCAAAACCTGGTGGGCTCCGCGCAACAGGGCAAGCTGTACGGATTAAGCAAAGGATCCTCGAAATTTCTGATAAAGTTGGGAACTTTCTTTCTTCCCGGGCGTCTAAGAAGATACGCCGTTGTTCGCTTTCCCGTGTGCCGGCAGTCACATCGCGGGCACCTCGTGGATGAAAGGTCAGCTATCGATCGAGGAGGGAACATGAAGATCTTCCGAACAGTCTTGAGTCTATTCGTGCTGGTTCTGGGCGTCGGATACGGGTTTTCACAAATCGACCTTGTGGCATCGGTTCGCCCGATCAAACCGAGACTCCCGGCCGATCAGGACGGGCCACGGGCGATGGAGCCGCTCGACCCGGATAACATCACGCTTAGTTTAAGTCTCACTCCCAATCGCAAGGTTGTCACAGGCGAGCCCTTTGAGGCTGTTGTAATGCTGCGCAACGATTCGGACAAAGACGTACAGGTTCCGAAATACTTGTTCGTAGCACTCGTGTTTGTCTATACCACTTCTGATAGCACAAGACCGTTGGGCTTCGGAATTGGCGGTGGACCCCCGGCAGGCGGGACCGCAGGGGATGAATCACTCACCCTTAACCCAGGGCAGATCTATACCATAATCGCTCGTGGACATCTTCGAACTGGAAACGAGATTGTCGCTCCAATGAGCGATGGAATCTTAAGGGCATCCTTTAATGACCAGCGATTGACGAGGCCTCTCTCCAAGGGGGACTCTAAACTATATTCTACCCCCGTCCCACTTAAGGTGCGCCCACCGGAAGGAAGGGATGTTAAGCCGCATCGGAGCATTGTAGCACCATACGGATTTGTAGAGGATTATCCAAAGCAGAAGGCTCTTTTGGATAAATATCCGGACAGCGTATATGGTATGCATGCTGCTTATTATAGAGCTTTGTCACTTTACAATTCAGGGATGTCAAAAGGAAGTGGCTCCACCTACATAAATAAGAGACAGATGAAGGAAGAAACAATTCCTCTTCTGCGCGGAGTTCAGGAGAGTTACCCAGATCTTCCCTTTCAAAGTCATATAAAATTTTTGCTGGCCGATTCATACAAGGCAATCGATCAATTCGACAAGAGCATCGAGGCGGCCAAGAAAGTTGTTTTAGAACATCCCAATACCATTTATTCGTGGAAGGCGAGCAATATCCTTGCGGAGGCTCTGATTAAGAAAAAGGAATATGCTGAAGCACAAAACTGGCTCGCCAAAGCGGTTGCATCCAATGAGATCACCGTGATTGCCAGAGCAAAAGAATTGTTTGAAACGATTCCGGAAAAATTTCAAAGTGATGAGACCCGCGCGGTCCCGGGGCTTCCGCTGAATGAAAACGGGGGCTCTGCCGGCACCGGAACCGCAAAACCCATCATCAACAATCGGGCAACACCCCAGCCCTCTCCACCCATCGCCGCGACCGCCCCATTTGAAGAACATACCGGGCTTGGCCCAATGTGGATCGCAGCCATCGCCGCCTGCCTTGTCGCCGTTGGGGGAGCCATCTACCTCTCCCGCCGCAAACGCGCGGCGTGATATCGGATGGAGCGCTGAAATGCATCTGAAACATCTCGGAGCGAGAGATTGCCTTGAGTCGAATTAGAATCGCCATCTACTCCTTTCTCGGCGCCTTGGGAGCCGTGGCCCTGTACTTCGTGCTCGGCATCTACGAAGGGAGGCCTGTCAGAGACGAATTGCCATCGGAACCGGCGGTAAGTAACAGGCCGACAGATCAGAGCGAAGACATTGCCGCCACATGGAGCCACCCGGGCGAGATCAAAGCGCTTCTGACCAAGCTAATGATAGACGGCGACAACGAGGCCCTCGTAGGCCTGTCCCACCACTTGAGCGTGTCGGAAATCTCGCGGGCGCTTCAAACGCTCAACCTCCCTCAAGCGAGCCCGGCTGGATTGTCGTGGACGCGTTTGACGCATCCCCTGAAAGGAGACCCGACGTACATGTACGGTGAACCTGTCATGGTGACCGATTCGCGAGGTGTTCTCCACGTCACGTTCGTAAGACGGGTCGTGACGAAAGAGCCGGACTCTTTAGACAACGCGAGCCGGTGGAACGTCGGCGTCTATTACCTCAAACGAGATGGGGCCGGCTGGTCATCTCCCGAGCTACTCATCGACGACCAGATTTACATTAACGGACTCCGGCTACTTAGAGACCGTCATGACACACTTTACCTAATGGCCTATGGTCACAATAACCACCCGCGTGCAACGGCGAGCGGCCTTGCGCCAGGTGCCAACGACATCCTCATGCTCCGAAAGCCACTTCGCGGCGCTTGGACGCCACCGGAGAGCTGTATCACGGCGCATCCAAGGATCTTGGGCAACTTTGACGCCGCTTTCGACGAACGCGGCAACTTGCACTTGGTTTGGGGCCATTGGAGGAGACATGCACGCAATGAGTTGCGATACCGAGTCCGGACGGTCAAGGGTTGGAGCGAAGAGAAGGCCCTTATATCCGGCTGGAACATTCACGACCCAAAGCTGTACGCCGAACGAGACCGCCTGTTCGTGTTTACAATCGGACAGCCGCCCCGCCACAAATGGAGCGGCACATACGTTCTGACGAAACAGGCGGGCAAGTGGAGCACTCCACGATCTCTGGTCGGTCACGTGAAACAACGCTTAGCGTTGTCCCGTGGCCCCGGCCCCCCAACACTCGGCACCCTTGAATATTCCGGTAAGTTCGATGGCCTGTTGCGGCTATTCCGAGAGGGCGACCAAGGCAAGATCGAGAGCTTGGCGAACCTTCCGATTACCGGAGCCATACGGCATAGCCGCTGGTCCCTATGGTCCGTTGCGCAGGACACCGCAGGCACGCCGTACGTGTTGATCGGCCGATCCGGCAACCTGTACCTCCTCCGGCCGAACAAGAGTCGAGACGGAGTCGAGGCGGTCTGCCTGGAGACGTCGGGCAAGGACTCTCGAAGCAGCGGGACACATCGTCTCCATATTGAAGGCAATCGTTTGTTCGTATTATCGATTAGACGGGATCAGAAAGCTGCATTGTACTCTGCGGAGACCGAGCTTCCGTTGGAGGGATGGCTCCCTTGGAATGTCTTGATTTGGCGCCTCCGGACGCGCAGCGGCTTGACGATCTCTGATCGGTGGTTCCTCCAGAATCGAGTCTTGGACGAAGCCAAAGCGTACGAGGCACAGAACAATGTCGAAGGAATGGTAGAGCGCTACATCTACCTCCTCGAAAACCAGAAAGTTGGCGAACCGACAGAGCTCATCAAGAAGATCCCAGATCGCCTGAAAGCAATGGATGGCGTGGGGGCCGAAGAGCTGCATCGGCAACTGCGTGCGGTCGCCGAACGCCGGCGGTCCTCCGGGATGCCTAGGCGCCCAGATGATCTGCTGGACCAACTCCTCACCGAAATGAATATCCCGCTGGCTGGCAAGGCTCTGGTTTGCTACAAAAGGGTGCAGTTGATGGAAGTGGACCTTGCCAACGACTCGGCCTGGTACCTAGAAGACGGTTCCATGTCGGCCCAACCCTTGGCCAACGGCAACGTGCTGACAACCCAAGGCGTCGTGCCATTTGTAGAATACGATCGGACTGGCAATGTGGTATGGCGGCTAGACGACAATTTCGCTAGTCCTGCGTCGCCCAGCTCCATTTACCGATTGGACAGCGGCAATACGCTGGTGGTCGTTTCGGAGCCAACAAAGTCCATGAAACCGACAATATCTTGGGTCAAAGAGCTCAGCCCGGAGGGGGCCGTTGTTTCGTCTCATCGGATCGCAGAGCAGACGTCCCATTATGCCCGAGTAGAGCGCGCGCCCAATGGCGATACGTTGGTGTGGTTTTACTATCTGTGGCGTATTGACGGCTCGGGAGCCAAGGGAGAAGTCATCGTGTTCGATCCGGATTGGACTGAGCGCTGGCGGAGTTCGCTGCGCATCACTCCCTACCACGCCACGTTGCTGCAAAACGGCGATGTACTGGCCGCGGGGGGCGGCGGTGTCGAGCAGGTGAGTCCTGATGGCCACCACACGGTAGTGGTGGCTATGGATAACGCCTTCGCCGCCGATCGGCTGCCCAACGGGAACACATTAGTCGCCCATTCCGATGGATTGACGGAATACGACAATCGGAGCCACGTTGTCCGTACGTGGATAGAGGATGGGCCGGTCACATTCGTCCAGTACATTGCGCCGGAAACAGCGAAACGGCAAGAGTGAGTTTGTTTTTGTGGGTGCTCCCTAGTGCCGATAGTCTACAGGTGCATCTATGAAAGGCTGCCGGTAGAAGATTCGTCGAACCCGACTGACAACGGGACAATCGCAGAACGGCGGGTACAATATCCGGGAAGGCTTTGTACAGGGAGCAGCGGAACCAACCTCTTTGAAAGGAAGTGAATAGCCTGAACGCTTTGCGAACAATGGTTGCAATTACTGCGGTGTTCTTCCTGGCGACAGGGTGTGCCTATTTGAAAGACCGCGGCAACGACCTGGCTGATATCGTTCATGCCAAGGTGATGGTCGGCGACGGGGCCGACATTTCCGCGCGGGCGTTCTTGGTCGGCTTAGGGGGTGGATACAGCGAGTCTCACTCTGCCGGCTTTGCCTATCGCGGATGCGGTACGTTTCGGAGCGAGCGACTCGACGCGTGGGTGCTTCTCCCCGTGGCACTCATTGAATACAATCTTGAGCCGACCAGCGGGACAATTACTAAGTACGGCCCCCAAGCAAGCGTGCTATGGATGGATGGCTTTGATTTCGAGCCGGTCTTCACCATCGATACGTATGAGAACTATATGCGTGTGGGGGTTACGTTCCAGATCATTGCTGGCTTCGATCTAGAGCTAAGACCTATCGAAATGATCGACTTTGCCCTAGGCCTGCTCACGATCGATTCGTGCGCTGACGACCACGCCAATACAGAAGAACATGACAAACCGCCCAACGATCCAACGCCGTAGACTGTGGGCGTGCGGACCCGCTGGCATAAAGACTCCCCATTTTCTCTTACCCGCTGGTACAATATCCGGGGAGCCAGAGATGTTTTTTCGCTGCGTTATTTGCACGGGGAGACCGATAGCTCCTGTAATTCGAAAGGCACGCGTTGTGGCGCACCGCGTGTTGTTCATGAGGGGCGTCACGCGAGTTTAGCAGCCTCCCACGCGATGAGCGCTTTCTTGCGCGTGGTTCCCCAACGGTACTTGTTGACCTTTCCGGTCTTGGCGATGACCCGGTGGCACGGGATCAAGTAGCCCACCGGATTGGCCGCGATTGCGCCGGCAACTGCCCGAAAGGCGGTGGGACGACCCAGATACTCGGCAATGTTCTGGTAGCTGACCACTCGGCCTTCGGGAATGCTCAAGAGAGCTCGCCACACGTTGACCTGAAAGTTCGTGCCCTTGAGGTGCAGGATAAACGGTTGGTCTTTGTCGACTGGGCCATGACTGAAGATCCGCTTT
>JAJDCN010000253.1 GCA_029260815.1 Planctomycetota bacterium | reverse complement strand
AGTTTCTTTGGTTGGCTGGCCGGGATTGCCAAGGGTTGATGGCGGCCGGAGGCTGACTTGGGATTATGCGAGTGGGTTGGCCGCCCGAGGAAGATGGCGGGAGGATTAGAAGAAACGCCTCGCTGCGAAGTAAGCGCTTCGCAACGAGATTTGCCGTCGGGGAGTTACCGCTCCCGTGGGCCGATCTCAGCATCGCCGACCGCCGCAATCTGTGCAAGACGTCCCGTCGCGAATGGGACGGAGGAGCTGTTTGCTCAAAGGCTGGTAAGCGCGCACGAGTACCATCCCCACTGCCCCGGTGCGGGGCAGCGCATCGCCGGCCTCCGGCGACTCGCTGACGCGAGCCGGCCGGGTAGCAGGTTGCGTGGGAGCCCGACGGTGGCCAGCGGTCGCGGGCCGCATTTGTTCCACCCAGGGAAGCCAAGCTGGCGCGGTGGCGGTGCGGGCGAAAAAATGCTCGAAGAGATCTTGGATGTGGCAGGCGGTCGATTGGGCGGGGGCTTACTTCGAGCCCGCTAAGCGGTGGCAGGAATAGCCGTGCTCAGCTTCCGCAGCGTCATCCGAGATCCTCGATGCGGCGTGCCTCGCGCCGCTTGTCTCTGCGGGACTCACGATCCTCACGCTCTTCAGCCCGATAGTAACGAATGCTCTCGGGATGCTGTTCCGCCCAACGGTCTGGTCGCAGCGATTCGTAATCCGTGCACCCTTGCAGTAGTTGATCCAGGACGTCCTTCACATAGGCCCAGGTGTCGAGGTCATTACGGACGGCACTGCTCACGAGTGACAATAAGTCGGCAGCGCGGTATCCAGCATCAACACTGCCAATAAATAGCCAGTTCTTCCTTCCGAGTGCGACTTGCTTCATCAATTGTTCGCACTCGTTATTGTCGATAGGAACCTCGCCATCCGTCAGGTAGCGAGTTAAGCCCGACCACTGATTGCGAAGGTAGCGCGCCGCCTCGCCGATCTTGTCTTTTGGCTTGACGTCGCCCATTTGCGTGTCGAGGTAGGTGGCGATACGTTCCCACACGGGCGCTGACTCAGCCTGTCGCAGAGCGAGTCGACCCGCATCGTCGAGCTGGCGACCACGGTCTTCGATGTCGTAAAGCAAGCGGAACTGAGAGAGCAAGTGTCGAGCATGGCTGGGGTGGTTGTCGCGAGCATCATTCACCTTGCGTCGAGCGTGCGCGACACAGGCACCATGAAGGATATCGCCCGCGGAGCGCATTTCGATCCCGGTGTTCGCGCCGAAACAGTCGCCAACTAGAGTTCCCTGGTAACCTTCCTCCACAAGAAATAGATCAGGACCGTCGCGGTGGCGACTGACTGTGAAGTCGAACACGTTTAAGGGAATGGATATGCCACGGTAAGCCCACATTTTGGCTTTGACATGTGGTTTCCCCGACTTGACTGCCTCCTTGATCACGTCGTGAACTCGTTTACTCTTTGGGTCGGCCTCGTTCACTTTGGGGATCGACTTGGGAAGTAACAGCGTTACACCGGTATCGTCCGTTCCAACCACCGTGTCGCTGCGAACTTTGTCAGCGAAGTAGGCAATCAGCGGACGGATCAACAAGGCGACATTCATCGCAATGTTCAGCAAGGTGCTCCGCGACGGTTCCCAGCCACTGCTGGCGAAGATGTCCTGTTGTCGGTAGATCGGCAAGTGATAGCCGTACTTGGCGACGATGATCTGAGCGGCGATGCCGGAGTCATAGCGATTGCCTTCAACAATGCCAGGTTCGCGCGGTGACTGGAGGACGCCAGCCTCAGGCTCGCTCTCGGTCACATACTTGTGATACCGCGTCTCGCGAACGAACAACTCGGCAGGGACGTAGCCAAGTGTTTCCGTGACATCGTAGCCGATGTACTTCTTCCCCTGCTTTTGCTCGTCAGGCAGATCGACATCGACGATCTTGCGGGGAAGGCTTTCCGGCAGCTTTCGGCGACGTTTCTTGCGCCTTCGGCGCTGACTGGCCTCTTCGTCTTCCTGGTCTTGTTCGGCCATCGCCTCTTCGATGCCGTCAATCGCATCCTGGATCTGGTCGGCATCGCCGAAGTTCAAATTCAGCTGATTGGGATCGACGTAGCGTTCACTCTTCGGGCCAAACATGCGACGCAGTAGAGACTGCAACTCCGCTTCTTTCTCGGCAAGCGACTCGCGCAGTTTTTCTGCTTCTTCAATCGCCTCTTGCTTCTCCGCCTCTAGAGACTTGCAGCTGTCTTCAAGCGAGGCATTCCTTGCTTCCGATTCGCGTAGTTGCTGCTTGAGGCGTGCGATTCCGTCCATGTCCTCAAGGTAACGTAGCTACGTTTTTTTGCAATGCCACATTCATGTCATTTCAACAAAAAAAAGGGCAGTTCGTTCGCCGTGCGAATGAACTGCTCTTGAGTGTGGCCTATCGTTCCGAGCCACGACGAACTACGCGGCCTCTTGATAGCGCTTGCGCCGCTTCGCATGGGCGACCGCAACGCCTCCTAGGAGCATGGATAGCTCCGTCGCGTCGAGTTGGACGGCGTGCCCAGTTCCGCGTTCAATGCGTTCAAATGTGCCAGCCTCTAATCGCTTGTACCACAGTTCGTATCCGTCCTTGTCCCACCGAAGGATCTTTATCCGATCCTGACGCCGGTTGATGAACAAGAACAAGCTTCCGTCGCTGGGCTCGCGACCGAACTCGCTACGAACTAGGCCGGTTAAGCCATCGAAACTCTTTCTCATGTCGGTCGGGTTTCTATGCAAGAAGATCTTGGCCTCCGACGGGATCGCAATCATAGCGTTGCCTCCTCGCGGCCGGTCAATTCCTGAACTAGATCCATGAGAAATCCACGCTCGCTCGCGGGCACGTCCAGGCGGACACCACCAGGAAGATGGACCTCGATGGGCTGTCCCAAAGAGGGAGTCAGTTCCACAGCGATGAAGGAAGACGCCGCCGGGGTCGGCGTTGCATCTTCCCGTAGCCTTCTCCGCCAGGCGTAGAACGACGCGGTGGACACGTCACGCTGCTGACAGAACGCGGCAATAGACAAGCCCGACGAATCGTACGACAAGATCAGCCGCTGCCACCAGCGACGCAATTCGGGGTCCGGGGCTCTTGGCATGGCAGCCTCCAGTTCACTAAGGGTTTGCGGAAATCCCTCAGCCTACCGTCGCCGTCAACCATGGCCGTGGTGCGCGCTTACCAAAGGCTGTGAGCACTTGCGACAATCGGGACGCTCATTGAGGTGACTCCGTGGGATGAATTGCAGCACTCGCCAGATGCAAGCACTGAGTGGGAATTCGTTGATGACCGTTCACCGTTTCGATTTCATGTCGCTGGGGAACTGATTGATGGCGGATTTTTCTTTGGACTTTATGGCCCTGTGGAATCGGGCCCCGAACGCTATCGAAATTTGACCTGTAACATCTTGCTTCGACATGACAATTCTGACTGGCACAATACAACTGAATGCGGTGCCAACTTCAAGG
>JAJDCN010000252.1 GCA_029260815.1 Planctomycetota bacterium | reverse complement strand
CCCAGCGCGGCTACTGGAGAGCCGCGCGAGACCTGTTGCAGCCGCTAGCCCGCGTCGCCCAACTTGATCCGCGCGTCGCCATATTGGCCAGTTTTCTTGCCGATGGCTTGATAGTGTTCAATTGCGGCGCGGTATTGTCGCTGGCCGTATTGCAGGTCGCCGCGGGCGAGATGAATCCATGGATCGGTGGGGTAGAGCTTCGCGTATGCGCCCAGGAGGCGGCGGAGGTTTTCCCACGCGGTGTCCTGTGGCGGCGTGGATTCGGCCAGCGACATCTGGATTGCAATGGCTCGTTGCAGGGCGCTTTGGCCGTGGGGTTGCTTGGGGAACCGATCGGCAAACCGCTCCAGCACCGCGACCGCTTGGTCCCGCCGGTCCGTGCGCAGCAGAGCATCGGCAAGAATGGAGTAGGCCGACAACAGTAACGAATCCTCGGATGACAGCCGGGTGATGCGGGATTCAAGGAATTGCACGACTTGCGCGTAGCGTTCGGATTGGTACAGGCGTTGAGCGATCTGAATCCGAATTGGATCGGTAATTTTTTCCGCCTTGCCCAAGTCACTCTCATTCAGGGTCGCCAACGCATCCAAGGCGCGGGAAACGTAGGTTCCCCCGTGCCGAGCGGCCTGCACGATGCGCACAATGCCTTGGGTCTTCTTGTCCTTGTGGATTTGGGCGATGCCGTATTCCAGTTGGATGCCTTCGTGCTCGGCAAAGGCCTGGAGTCCCTCTTGCGCGATCCGGTGGGCTCGGTCGTAGTGTTTATCCTCGTTTTCGATGCGCGCCCGAAGATAGGTCAATTGGCCGCCGGCATCGCGGACGGTCTGTCTTGCTTTTTCGTGACGGGCCAGTGGGCTGTTCTTCAACTCCAGCAGTGCCGCCTCGGTTCTTTCTCGAGCCTCGCCGTAGTCGGACAGCAAAAGGAGGCATTCAACCTCGATGGCTCGGCCCAGGTAGGCGACCAGCAGGAAATTCTTGTACTTGTCGTAGTAAGCCGCGAAGGCCTCGGCCGCCTCGCGCAACTGTTCGCGCCGAGTCGGGTGTGAGGCCGGAAACAAGTAGGCCATCTGGCGCTGGAGATCCGCGGCCAGGAAGTCCGCTTGCGCCGCTTTTTCTCGATACCGGCGCAACTTGCGTTCCAGCACCCGGCGTCGCCCGATCAGGGCTCCGTACTTTTTGCCCAGCACTTGCTGGCGATGGATTGCACGGACCAGCTTGGCGTATTCTCGCCGCTGGGTCTCATAGTCTCGGGCGAAACGGGTGGACACCGTCAGGATATCGCTGAGGGCCGTCTTTAGATCGCGGACGGATTGCCATGGGACAACATCCGGGGTGCCGCTTCTTTGTGCCCTCAACCGGGCCAGCATGGCCCGCAGGGAGACCGATTCCAACCGGGCGGATTCCGCCCGGGGGTCGTCCGGGTGAGAGCGAATAAAGCCCACCAATTGTTCGAGCGATTTCTGCATGCGGGCCGGATCGCCGCTGGCGAGGGCTTGGTCGCGACGGGTCAGATGAAGCTGCAATTGGACGTCGACGACTTCGGTGGGGGAGAGGGCGCCTTTTGCGAGGAGGGATTCTGCATGAATCCCGGCCAACTCTAATAGTCCCCGCGCACGCAGACCCTGGAGAAATTCTTCCTCCCGCTCTGCGTACACTATTGCGGATCCTGGGCCGAACAGAACGGCCAAGGCAAGGATGATGAGTCGGGGTCTACGCATGGGACCCGTCCAAGAGGGTGTTTCGCACCGGTACGGCGTTATCCCCGTCTTTTTCGTGAAGAAGGTTTCGGGCTCTTCTTGGATGACGCGTTGAAGTCATGCACGACGAGGGTGACTTGCAGCTTTACCGGGTAACGGATGTCGGAGAGAATTTTCACGCATTTGTTGTAATGCTCTTGACTGTCCGTTCGGATTTCCATTGCGCCGAGGACCATTCGGGCGATTTCCGTGGACCAGACCCGGCCGCCCTCTCCCTCCGGTGCCTTTTCATCGTTTCCCGGCACGCGCGTGGGAATGATCCCTTGTTGTTCAAGATACTTTGGCAAGGGCATTCCGTCGAGCTGTTTATTCGCGAAGTACGCGTTCAATTCCTTCTGTGGCAAATGGCCGAAGGTGGTGGCCGTCGGGGTCAGCATGACATGACGGCTGCCACGCTCGGCTTCGTTTCCGGTGCCCGGCGGGAGGCCTTGTCGCAACCGCTGGAGAAACGCCGGGATGTCCCCCTGATCGATAAGCACCTCGATTTGCGTTTTCCATGTGAGATAGGTGGAAGGTTTGTTCTTGTTGTCTCCCGCTTTCGGCACTTCATAGATCAGAGAACCGCCCTGGCTTTTTTTCTGATCGAATAACACCGGCGTTCCGAAGACCTCGATGGAGATCGGCAGGTTGCCGGCTTCGTCGTTGGCGATGATTTGGCAAATCGCTTCAATGATCCAGTAGCATTTCTGTACATGCCGCACGGCGGCGACTTGTTTTGGGATTTCGCCCCGAGCCGCGCTGATCGCCTTGGCTTTCTCTGTGTCGAGCGCTTGTTGGAGCGACTTGAACACCTCGGCGTTCAGGCGCTCTTTGCCAAGACGCAGGACTAATTCGTCCATGGCCGATTTGAGGGCTTGATTGAAGTCGCTTTCAAAGGTTGCAAAAGTGCCTTTGGAACCGGGTTCGGTCGCGTATTTTTTCGCGATCGTGCTGAAAAAACGCTCAAAGAATTTGTCATTCTCGACCTGCTGCGCATCAAAGACTTCAAGAGTTTTTTGTTTTGCTGCTATGGTTTTGGTGACCTCCGGATTGGCATGGGCGGGTAAGAACTTTTCAGGATTGGCTTGGATCCGACGCATTTTACTATCGGCGGAGCTAATTTTTCCCGAAAGGTTCTCTACGCCCTCGGGCGGACTGAGGATGTGGAAGTAGGCCGTGACAAGAAGGACCAGCGCCATGGCGGTGGCGAACCCGTAGGTCTTGATTCCGTCGGTGAGATTCATTCAGCTTCATCCTGCGCAAGTATCTGGTCGTGGGTCTTGACGGTGGAGGCGATTTCCCATTGGACGGTCCACAGAAAGTAGCCTGTTTTGCTCTGAAAGGTGCCCGGCTCCAGGTTCGCGTTGCCTTGATCCGGGTCGTCCGTGAGCGGGCTCATGAAAGGCTCCTCGGGGTTTTGGGGCTCTGCGTCCCATGTGACAATCGGATCCCCATCTTCGCTTTTCTGGGTCAGGTCGGAATCCTTTAGCGCGCTGACGATGTCATTCTCCAAGATGGCTTTGGTGGCTTTCTGCTCGCCGGGGATCATGATCTGGATCTTGCACTTTATTTTCTTGTTCCCGTTCTTGGCGGCATCCTTGGACCGTGCGCGACGTTCCCAGTCGACCACGGTCTGGAAATCGACCGTATGAACAAACATTTGCGCCCGCCGTGGGGCCGGGTTGTCTTCGGGGCGGTTGAACTGATCGACTGCGCGGTTAATTTCAAGAAGGGCTTGTTCGGCCAGTTTCCGGTCAAGGAACGGCTCGATGCGGGCCTCCCGTTTCACCTCCATTTCGAGGAGTTTGACCTCTTCCATGCGTTTCAGTTTTATTTCCTTGAGCTCGTCGTATTGTGCGATCAACGCGTTGTCGGCTTTGGCTTGATTGGTTCTGCCCATTCGCACCAAACCGGACGCCAGCACGATCAGTAAGATCGCCGCGGCGACGAGGGATCGACGCATCAACTGCTTCTTGATCTGCTCGTGTTCCCGTGGTTTCAGGTTGACTTGGTTGGGCGCCACGCCCAAGGCCTGCAGGCCCAGGCCCAACGCGATGCCGAAGGACGGCAGGTTGGTTTTGAACGCCTCCAGTCGAATCCGTTTGGAGACACGGATCCGGCGCAGGACCGAGAAGTAGTCCACCTTGTAGGGTAGAGTGGAAGTCATAAACTTTTTGAAACCGGCCACGCGAATGGTATTGCCCAAGAACAAGATGCGGTCGAAATTAGCGTCTTTGGCCTGGCTTTTATAAAACCCGATGGTGCGACTCAGCTCGCCCACCAGATCGCGCAGGACCGGACGGACCGCTTCGTTGACCTGTTTCATCTGGGCCGGTGTGGAGGCCTCGACTTTCAGCCGCTCCGCTTCGTGGAAGGAGACGCTGAATTGTTGCTCGATGGCTTGAGTCAGACGGTGGCCCGCCTTCGGAACGTTACGGACCCAAAAGCGATCATCGTTGATGATCACCAAGTCGGTATTCTGCGCGCCGATATCCACGACGACCACATTTTCATCCGGAAACTGGTCGACCTTGACCAGGTTGTAGAGCGCTAGCGGAGCGGTTTGAAGGATGTCGACGTTGATCTTTGCTTGTTGGAAATTGGAAAGGAACGCATACACCGATTCCTTCTTGGTGGCTAGTAGGTTGACCTCCATCGGCGAACCCGGCCCGGCGGCGGGCATGACGACGTAGTCCCAAATGATGTCTTCGATAGGGAAGGGGATGACGTTTTGCATCTCAAACTTCACCATCTCAGGAATCTTTGTTTTTTCCGTCGGCGGCAGTTCAACCAGCTTGGAGATGGTTAGGCGGCCGGGAATGGAGGAGATGATCGTCGTGCCGCCTAAGTTGCGTCGCTTGGCCAGGTCCATGAGGGCCTGACGGACGACAATGTTGCGATCTTCCTCGTCTGATTCTTCGTCGAGTAAGCTTTGTTCCAGGTCGACCATATCGACCTCAAGGACTTCTGGCACGCCGCCCCGCAGACGCATTTTCACCGCTTTGATCGAAGCTTCGCCGACGTCGATTGCCCAGACCGGAAGTTGTGCCATTCCCTTTCCACGCCTCCTTGGAGATTGGACGGTGAGCCCCTGGGGGGGCCCGGGACTCAATCAAAACGCCACAGACAGACGTACACATCTCCCTGTGGCGTAACCCGATGGTACGCTCTAAGTGATAGGCCTGTCAACAGAAAAAGAGTGGATGGCCGGACGGATGGGTTGATCGGGGCGAAAGGTTGAGGCCAGGCAAGGGCTTTTCGGCTTGCACAGTTTTGTGGATCGCTAGATGCGTTGCGCGGAAGTGGAGCGGTTGGAATTGCTCTGACCCGCTGTCGAAACCGGGTGACAAAAAGTCGGAGTTTCCAGCCGCCAAGTCGAGCTGGATGACAAGCTGACAAGACATAAGAGCCCGCCGAGTCCGTCTTGCGATCTGGAGTGTTGTAACTTCATGTAAAACAATTGGTTATAGAGCAAGAGGGTTTCTCCCGCTTCACAGGCACACCAATTGCTTTAACCTCTTACGAGGAGTTGAAGTTCTCCCCGAAGTATACAAGACCCGCAAATGTTTTGTGAACGGAAAGCCCAGTGTCGTTCGCGTAGACGACCTGGAAAGTCGGTTATCCTTATGGAGGTGTATCATGCACAAATTCTGGTCATTCTTAGCTCTCACGGCGGCCCTGGGCATCGGGGTCGGCGTTGCCATTGGTGGCCCGCCAGTCGCCAGTGGGCCGGGCCACTTGGACAAGCACGATCTGTCCAACTTGGCGATGAATCAAGAAGCGTGCTTGCCCTGTCACAGCCCACACGATAGTGGAGCTTCTCATTACCTGTGGAACCACACCACGCCGGTAAGCTCTGCCTTCACGCTGCACGACGATGCGACAGGCCTGACGGATTACTCGCTGATGTGTCTGGCTTGCCATGACGGCGTCACCGCGGTCGATGCGTTCAACAACAGTCTTGCCGGCTCCAGTGGTTCGGTGACCATGGACGACCTCAACGCGACCATGACGATCGGCACCGATCTGACCACGCACCACCCGGTCGGCGTTCCTTATGACTCCACCTGGAAGCCGTGGAGCATCGCGACGCCAGTGGATCTGGGCGGCGGTCAGCTTGGCTGGCAACAACCCGGCGGGTTCACAACTCTCCCGATGTTCGGGCCGGATAACAAGACGGAGTGCATGAGTTGCCATTTCCCGCACACCAATCATAATGGCAACTACCTCCGGATGTCCAATACCCGGTCTGCCATGTGCGTCACGTGCCATCCCAAGACGGTGAATCCGGCTCTGGACCCGGTCACGCCGTAATTGAACTAGCTACTGCGGAAGGGATGACTGGAAGGTGAATGCTTTGGGTGGCCCCCACGGGCCACCCAAAGCCACCGACCCGACCGCTGGCCGAGCTCGCGACTCCGTGTTCTCCAACGGGTTGCAAAACTCCTTACGAATGATAGGCTTACGCGGTAGGTCCGAAAAGTCCATTGAAGATGCCGTATTCGAAGGAGGTTCCCATGCGATGCGAATGGTTTGTCTTGCCAATCCTGCTGCTGAGTTTTGCCTGTGCGGCGCCCGAAGGAGAAGGGAAGTCTCCCTTGCTCTCTCTGATCCGCGAGGAACCCCCGGTCTTTCCCTTGATGCCGGAGCTGCCGCGCGTGCAGTATCTATTCTCCTTCCGCTCTTCCGTCGATGTGGTCGCAGAGAAACCTTCCGATTCGCTAACGGACTTTCTCGTCGGCAAAGTAGAAGAAGATCCGATGGATATCATTGTCCGCGCCTACGGCATTGCAGGGCATGGAAACAAACTTTACGTGTGCGACGTCCTGGGCGGTTGCCTATGGATTGTAGATCCCGTAGACCAGACCTTCGAGCGATTCACGTCCTCGGGGCAGGGGCAAATCTTTAAACCGATTACTTTGGACATCGATTCTGCCGGTGAAAAATACATCGTAGACCTGGGTAGAAGATCGGTCCTGCGTTTCGATGCCCAAAACCGATTCGTTGCAGCCTACGGCCGCGAGGAACTCAAGAAGCCGATCGATGTTGCGCGCGTGGGCGAAGAACTGTTCGTCGTAGACATCGCCGACCACGAGATCGAAGTCTACGATCGTAAAACCGGCAGCTACAAGCGCACTCTCGGCGAGCAGGGCAACGATCCTGGACAGTTTTCAAACCCCTCGGGCATCACCTCAGACAAAGACGGGAACCTGTACGTGTCAGACCACTACAACTGGCGCGTCCAGAAAGTAGACACAAATGGAAAACACCTGCAGTCCATCGGCAGCTCCGGCGAGACGGCCGGCGGCTTGTCCGTACCCAAAGGGCTCGACGTAGGCCCCGACGGGATCCTCTACGTCGTGGACGCCCGTTATCACTTTGTTCAGATGTTCAACCCCAAAGGCGAAGCCCTAATGGTCTTCGGCGGTGGTGGCCACGAAGCGGGCAAACTTGTGCTTCCCGCGGATGTGTCCATCCTCACCCCGGTGCCGCCGTTTATGCAACAGTTTGTCCACCCCTCCCTCAAGGCCAAGGCGCTGGCTCTAGTTACCAGTCAGGGAAGCGTGAACCAGGTTTCCGTCTACGCCCTGGTAGATCTCAAAGAAGGACACGAAGCTCCCCTCACGCCCCAAGCGGAGACCGCGCCCGCGGACCCCGCGGCCCTGCCGGAGGTGCCAACGGGTGGTGAAATGCCGGTGGATGTGGAACTGGAAACGGGGGCTGGCGAGTAAGACACAACGGATCGGGCCCGGTGCCGGCGATCGAAGCAGCATCTTGAATTGGCACCTTGCGGAGTACTCGGGATGATTCGGGCGATACGGATTCTACGCTTGCACGGATCGGCGCTTGCCATCTTCTTGGCGGCTGCGTTCTTCATTGCGGACCGCCCGGCCCTCGGCGCGGCGCCTGAGGAGCATCCCTGCCTTTCCTGCCACGGAACCCCCGAGATTGCCACCGCATCTGTGGCCAAACGCCGAGAGATGGTTGCCACCGACCCTGGCGCCACGCTATCGTCGCGCGAAAATCTCCAGACCCTCTTCGTGGACCCGGCCGCATCCTTTCAAAAAGTACACGTCGAATTTGACTGTGTCAGTTGTCACCCGACCGCGGACAAAATGCCCCACGCACCGACCCTGGACCCGCCGGTCTGCACTCCTTGCCATCCCCGGGAATCGGTGGAGCATCAACGCAGCCAACACGGCCCGGCCGCCGCGGCTCAAGGAAAGGATGTGCCAACTTGTTGGTCTTGCCATGGCTCCCACAACATCCGAAAGAAGCAAGACCCCGCCTCGCCCACGCACCCGGCCAACACCCTGAACACCTGCGGTGCCTGTCACCCGAAACACCTGGCCCAACCAGGGGCGGA
>JAJDCN010000251.1 GCA_029260815.1 Planctomycetota bacterium | reverse complement strand
TTGAAGACCTTCCCACCCTCAACGCCTGTCTGAATGCCGCGAGTGCCCTGCTCATTATGGCCGGGTACTTGTGCATCAAGCGAAAGAACGTGAGCGCCCATATATGGCTGATGAGCACCGCGGTCGTGGTCTCCATGGCTTTTCTGACCTCCTACGTCATTTATCACACCGGCGTGGAGGAAGAGAAAAAATTCCAGGGTGAAGGCTGGATTCGGTACGTCTATTTCGCTATGCTGATCTCTCACATTGTGCTGGCCTTTGTCGTGGTACCTCTGGTATTGCGAACCGTGTATTTGGGCATGCGGAATCGGTTGGAAAAGCACGTGAAGATCGGTCCCTGGACGCTGGCGGTCTGGATGTACGTCTCGGTTACCGGGGTTCTGATCTACCTGGCCCTCTATTAGGCGAGGCCGCGTGCGGGAAGGGAGGCGTTCGAATGAAGTTGTCCTGGATCCTTCTGCTGTCTATTCCCCTGCTTTTGGTTGCTTGCAAGGAACAAAAAAGACTTCCTCCAAAAGACGTGCCGCCGCCCCAGACCGAGCCGTCTGCGCCCGTGCTGACGCGCATCGAGAACGCTGGTACGATCCGTGGTCGTGTGACGTTTTCCGGACAGACCCCACCCGCCCCGGCGTACATCCCCGTGTCCCGAGACGCGGACCATTGTGTCCCGGTGGAAGGAAAGACCCTCGAGGGGCTGCCCGTGGTCGAACGCCGGCTGGCGCAGATCGATCCGGAGACGAAGGGGATCGGCGACGTCTGGGTGAGCCTGGTGAGTGTGCAAGCCGGCAAGAGGTTCGTTCCGCTTGAGGTGGATGCAACGCTCCAGCCGGAGCCCGCCGAGGGATTGGTTCTGAGGCAGAAGAACTGCGCCTACGAGCCGCACCTGATGCTCGTGCCCGTGGGCAGCCGGCTGACGATCCGGTCAGACGATCCAATCCCCCACAGCGTGAACGCAACGGCAACCACGGGCCCCACGTTCCACCTCGCCTTTACTCAGGCCGGGCAGCAGTACAGCAACGAAAAGACGGTGATCCGAAAGAGTCACAAGAACGTCATTACTCTATCCTGCAAGCTGGGCCATCATCAGATGCGGGCGTTCGTCATCCCTCAACACCACGTTTTCAGCGTGCTTACCAACGAGAAGGGTGAGTACACGTTTTCCGACGTCCCGCCCGGCACCTACAAGGTTCAGTTCTGGCACGAAGGGTGGGCCGTCCGGCACCTTGTCGAGCGGAAATCTACTGGGACACCGATGGTCACCGCCGTGACCTACGAGCGTCCGGTGAAACAGCGAGCCCTCGTTCAAGTCAAGCCGGAGAAAGAGACGACTTTGGATTTCGCGTTCGATCGCTGAGAGTTAGACCCGCTCGATCGGACAGGTCAGGCAGTGGGCGCCGCCGCAACCCTTGAACAATTCTGCGGACGGGATCCCCGTGTAGTTGCCCCCGAACTTTTCCAGCTCTTTATACAGCCGTGCTCCCGTGTCGAAGCCGACGCCTTGGAATGGCTCGGTGGTGATGATATTCAGAGCTGCGCGAGCACATTCTTTCTCCGTTAGGTGGAGTAAGGTAAAGCCACGATCGGTCAGGAAGTCCACGAAGTTAACGTAGCGGATCGGCTGATCTTTACGCAAGATGCGTGCTGGGTTGACGTTAAAACTCTCGGCGTGGATCAAAGCCACCTGAGGGCCGACGGTCATAAAGACGCCATCGATGTGTACCGCGCCGGCCGTCATGGGAACGAGTACGATCTCTTCAGCCGCGCCGCTGCTGAAGAGCAAGTCGCAGAACTGCTTGGTGCCCCAGTGGTTGGTCCGATCGCAAATGGACGCCACGCAGGTGCGATCGTCGATAAACGTGACCCCGCCGCCTTCCAGCCAACCGGGCTCGGCGATTTCGCCCAGGATTGGCACGCCCAGCTTCTCCAGCGCGGCCCGGATGACCCAGGTGTCGCCCTGGCGGCTCTTGAGCATCATCCCCATCAAAATCGCGCCGGCGGGCGTCATCACCGCCAAGTCGCGGGTGTAGACCAAGTTGGGCCGCATGTCGATGTACTTCAGGGCTTCGGCATTGCCCTGGAGCACGTCGGTCAGCAACAAGACCTCCGCGTCACGCTCGGCAATGGCGCTGGTCATTTGGTCGTAGTGTTCCAGAAAAAGCTCCAGGTTCGGGACGGCGGTGAAGTTGTACTCGGTCAGAGTTTTCTCGGTCACGTAATCGAAGGAGCGTCCGGGTCGATGCATTAGGACCCGCTTGAGTTTTCCAAACTCCGCAGCGATCGTATGGGCCATCGTCTCTCCTCTAGGGTGTGAAAAAGTAAGGAAGCGATTATATAATAATTCGATGAAATGTGGCAAGGGTGTTTGGCGGAGAGGCATAAATTAAGAAGAGGGTGGCGTGAGCCACCCTCTTCGTATGCGTCGGGATGCGAGAGAGGGGAGTATCGCAGCCGCCGCATCTTTGTTCTACACATGTTATCGGAACAACGGGAAAGGGACTTGAAG
>JAJDCN010000026.1 GCA_029260815.1 Planctomycetota bacterium | reverse complement strand
TCCACCAGGGTCCGAAGTTCCCTTCGGGTCTCGGGGTTGCGCAGCCGGACGACTTCTTCTTCCACCGGGAATAAATCGTTTGCCTTCTCCAGGTGTTCATCCAGCCGCCGGACGATTTCGTTCAGATCGTCCGTTTTCCTGGAGCTTTTCCGGATGACCGAAAGGGCCTCGCGCACCTGTGTTATATAGCCGTCGCGGTTGGCTTGTAAATTTTCCGCTTCAGATTTTTCAAACCGAGCCAGAGCCAGGGCGACACATCGTTTGACCCAAGGGTCTTTGTCTTCGGCGGTTTTCTCCAGGGCTTCAAATGCGCGGATCGACCCGGTCGATGCCAGGGCCAGGGCCGCGTTCATCCGAACGGCGGGCTCCCGATTGCTGTCGAGCAGGTTGATCAAGACTCGGACGGGGGACTTGGTTTCCCCCGTTCTCTCTGCGGCACCGAGGATTCCGGTCGCCTGCAACGCGGCGGCAAAGTCGACGGGTCGGTCTTTATAGGCCTCCGTGATTTTTACGCGAATGACCAGGCCACCCATGGGCTTGGCCTGGGTCTCTTCGCCCAGCTCTTTTTGGACCGTTTTGGCCACCAGAGAAGCGTTGAGATAGCTTTCGGACCGGAGCACGAGCATGAGCTCTGTTTCGCCTTCGCTTTTGGGGTAGACCTCCTCAAAGACCACCTCGGCCAGGTCTCCGATCGTCGTTTGTGTGGGAGCCGCTTGCGATTTGGCTACCGGCACTAAGGGGGCGGTCTGTGCTTTGGCGGGCACTTCGGCCGGTTGGGAGAGCACAGGCGTTGCCGCGAATAACAAACACAGAAAGACGGCTGCGGGGAAACCGAAAGATCGGGACCTCATGGGTGTTCCTTTCTCCGTTCGTAACAAAATCAGAACGAACGCATTGGCAAGGTTAGGTGTACTGCGGCCGATTTTAAGCCCTACAAGGCTGTTCCTGCGAGAGCGCGAACGCGCCTGTAAACCTTTATCCTACAGAGAAATCTGAATGGTTGTCAAGCAAATAATCCGTTGACTTGCCTACAAAGCGATCGTAAAATGCAGGGTTCCCAGCGTGTCCACTGCTTTAGAATCGAGGAAAAGGAACCACAGCTTGAACGGCAAAGTTTATCTAGTGGGAGCCGGACCCGGCGATCCGGGACTCATTACCGTGAAAGGGCGGCAGTGCATCGAAGATGCCGACGTGGTTGTTTACGATTACCTGATCAACCGCCAGTTTCTGACCTTTGCCAGAAAAGATGCGGAGCTGATCTATGTCGGCAAGAGCGGTTCCCACCACGTTAAAGAGCAGCCCGACATCAACCAACTGTTGGTGGACAAGGCGCAAGAGGGCAATGTGGTCACCCGCCTGAAAGGCGGCGATCCCTTCGTCTTCGGCCGCGGTTCGGAGGAGGCCCTGGCCCTAGTCGAGGCGGGGATCCCCTGGGAGGTCGTACCGGGAATTACCTCAGCCATCGCCGCACCCGCCTACGCCGGCATCCCGGCCACTCATCGCACGGTCGCATCCACCATTGCCTTCGTGACCGGCCACGAGGATCCCACCAAAGAAACCTCCTCCATCGATTGGGCGCGCCTGTCTGTCGGGGCCTCAACGATCTGCTTTTATATGGGTGTCAAAAACCTGCCCTTGATCGCGCAGCAACTGATGCAGCACGGACGGGACCCAAAAACCCCCGTCGCCGTAATTCGGTGGGGGACCCGAACCGAACAGGAGACTGTAACCGGGACCCTGGAAACGATCGCGCAAATCGCCGAGGAGAAACAAATCAAACCACCGGCCATGACCATTGTTGGCGAAGTGGTCGGCCTGCGGGAGAAGCTTATCTGGTTCGAGCGCAAACCCCTGTATGGAAAACAGATCGTCGTGACCCGCTCGCGCGGACAAGCCGGCGAGTTTGCTCACCGGCTGAACGAATTGGGGGCCGGGGTGGTGGAGTTTCCCACCATCCGGGTGGAAGCCGCCGAAGACGACGGCCCCCTGACCGAGGCGGTCCGCAGTGCGTCGCAATTCGACTGGCTGATCTTCACCAGCATCAACGCAGTGGAGTACTTTTTCGGGAAGATGCAGGGCTTGGGGCTCGACGGTCGCAGTCTTGGGAATCTCAAGATTTGCTCTGTGGGAAAGGCCACGACCCGGCGGATCGCCGAATACTTCCTGACCGTCGACTGCCAGCCGGAAAAATTTTCCGCGGAGTCCGTCCTTGAGGCTTTACAGACTTCAGGCGAGATCTCGGGGAAGTCCTTCCTGCTGCCGCGGGCTGATATCGCGCGCTCGCTGCTCCCGGAAAAATTGAGCGAGCTGGGCGGCACTGTCACCGAGGTGATTGCTTACCGGAACGTGCTGGAAAAACCGGTTCACACGAGCGTCGAGGGCCGGCTGCTGGCTGGCGAGATCGACGTGGTGACCTTTTCGTCGTCATCCACGGCAACCAATTTTGTCAAACTACTCAACTGCGATGTATCGAAACTGAACGACAAAACAATCTTTGCTTCCATCGGGCCGGAGACCACCCGAACCGCCCGAGAGCTTGGAATAAATGTGACCCTTGAGCCGGCGGAGCACACAATCTCCGCGTTGGCAGACGCCATTGTCGAGAAGATAGGAAAGAGAAATCCGAATGGCCAATGAAGAAGTGCGCGAATTTTTCAGAGAAACCGCGACCAGCGTTACCGGTCGTAAGGATACAGACACCTGGCGGTTGTTTCGAATCCTGTCGGAGTTCGTGGAGGGATTTGAAGAATTGGCCAAGGCGGGCCCGTGTGTTTCGATTTTCGGCGGAGCCCGGGTCAAGCGGGACGATCCCTATTACAAGATGGGGGAGAAGATCGCACAGATGCTCGTCAAGGAGAGTTTCGGTGTGATCACCGGGGGGGGGCCTGGGATTATGGAGGCCGCCAACCGTGGAGCCAAGAAGGCTGGGGGCAAGTCGATCGGGTTAAACATCGAGCTGCCGTTCGAGCAGGAGCCGAATAAGCACATTGATACCCTGATCAACTTTCGCTACTTCTTTGTGCGGAAGGTAATGTTCGTTAAATATGCCTGTGCCTTCATCATTATGCCGGGCGGCTTCGGCACGATGGACGAGCTTTTCGAGTCCATGACTCTGATTCAAACGCGCAAGATCTATCCTTTCCCGATCGTGCTGATCGGAAAGGAGTATTGGTCGGGTCTGGTACGTTGGATGAAGAAAAGAATGATCGAATGGGGAACCATAAGCCCTGAAGACCTGGACATCTTTACGCTGACTGACGATCCAGAGGCTGCGGTGAAGATCATTACCGATTTCCGCTCGGACCAGATCCGAGCTTTGGCTCAGGGGTAGTGGCTGTGGGAAAGGGCTCTTGGTTCACGCGATGGCTCAAGCGGTTGGGACAATCGGTGTCAGGCGGGAAGATCCTGTGCGACACGTGCAAGTACGATTACCCTTCCGCGTGCAATCGGCCGGACCGTCCGAATGCGACCCGATGTGACGATTACAAACGCAAATGAACGCGGAGACCCAACAAGCCATTTCTGGTCGAATTCTTCGAGCCGTTCTCGCGGCGGCCTTCGGCGCCTATTTTGTTGTCCTGGCCCTGCTGACCTATGACTCTACCTTTGAGGGTTCAAACCTGTTCCCGACACAGTTGGATCGCCTGACGGAGACCTACGTGTCCTATCTGGCTCCAGCGGGTGAGATCGATTCTCGCCAAAAAGCCAGGGCTTGGCTAGCGAAGGCGCGGCAAGATCTTAAACAAGTCGAACAGGAAAGGCTGCTCTTTGAAGAGATCGAAACCTGGATCGAGGTCCTGTCTACCCTGCCGGACGATTGGACTATCCGTGTCTGGCGCAACGGCCCGGACACCATCGCGGAAGTCCTTTTTATAGGGCAGACTCAGGAGCGGAAGCGTGCGGCACAGGAAGATCGCAAACGGTTTCGTGAGGCCTGCCTAGCGGCGGGGCGCATGAAGGAACCTTTTGAAAAGCTCGATCCGAATGATCAGGAAACGTTTGATTACGTCTTCGACCGTGTTTTTGCCGCCGTGATACGGAAGAGTCTTTTTCTGTCGGGCATCGCGCCCCGGTGGGAAGACCGGAACTACATCATCGACAGGGAAAGAGGATTTCCCCTTGGCGACTTGAAGAAAGAGTTGGCCAAACGCTACGAACAATTGAAAGCCGAGTCCGGGCCATCGCCCTTCGCAGAGGAATTGAAGCGTCTGTTGGATGGAGCGGACACCCTGGCCGAGGATGCGTTTTTCCGGGCGGTCCACCAGCTTCGCGAAACCGCCGCCCCGGAAGAGGCAAAGAAGCGGATTCTGTTCTTCGGCCCCCTGTGCCTCCGTCGCCTCTCGGAGTTCCTGCTGTCCGAAAACGAACAGCTCAGGAAGCGCGCCTGGGACCTGGTGGTCGAAATTACCCATATGGGCCCCGACGTGGCCGGACAGATTCAATATGAGCCCGCGCAACAAGACGACGAGGATTCTGTAGCAGGCCGCGAACGCATGCTCAAAAAGCGAACCGCCGCAGTCCAAGAACTTGCACAGCTCTATTGGATTCGCGGCGGTCGACCGGGATTTCTGACCCCCGAGTTGCAGAACATCTACAATTAACCGCATTATTTCACTTGCTCCGGCAATGGAAACAAAGGAGACCACATGATTATCGCAATGTTTAAACTCCCGATCACGGAAGGACGAGAAGAAGAGTTTTCAGAAGGATTTCGGCAGCGGAAGGGCCTGATCGATCAAATGAAAGGGTTTGTTTCCCTGGACGTGTTGCGCCCGTTGGAAGGCAATGTTCACACCGTCATGACGGTGTGGCTGTCGATGGAGGACTTCGAAGCGTGGACGCGGAGCGAGGAGTTTGCCCAGGCCCATAGCAAGAAACATCCTGGCATGGCCAGCGGTCCTCCGGTCATGGAATTCCATGAAGTGATCGTCAGTTCCCGCGTGGACACTGGCGCGGTCGACAGCTCCGACACGGTCTGACCCCGCGGCGCGCGGGTCGGCTCAATCGCTCTTTTTTATGGGCCCGTGTTTGATTTTCGCCCAGTACGTTTCGAATTTGAAGTGAGGGCTGTTGGCCTTGTCGTGGCAGGTCACGCAACTGGCCTTGGGTGTGGGATTAAATTCATAGTCTTGCACCTGCTCCGGCGTGATCTTTCCTTCCATGATCGCCGCGTGTAGTCCGCCCCGACCGTGGCAATTTTCGCAGCCCACGTTCACGAGATATGCCGTGCGACGCGGGTTCTCGTAGTCGAACCCGTCCGACTCGGCAAACCCCACCGTGTGGCACCTCACGCAGGAATTGTTGATGTCGTTCCCGTCGCTCTTGAGGGTTTGAAACGCGTGGCTGTGGGCAGACTGCGACCAGATGTCATACTCTTCTGTGTGGCAACTGCCGCAGGACGCCGTTCCTGCATAGGCGTTGCGCCAACCGGTCTCCGCGCTTACGCGGCCCAGCAGGCTGTACGTGCTGGGGTCCGGCAATGACGTCGCTCCTTCGATCCGCGCATACTCCTTGGTCTTGTAATCATTGACAATCTGGGTCACGCGCCGGTCCACGACCGTGTTGGCGTCCGTGGCGAGAATCCGGTAAACAGGCTGCATTTTCTTTCCCGTGTCCGGCTCGAATTCGAGCCGGAGTTGGCAAATGGATGACCGGATTTCTCCGGTTTCAAATACCGTCACGTTGTTCACGAGTCGAATCGTCGCGGGTGCGCCGAAACTCTCCGTGGAGGTTACCACCAAAGTCACTTCCGGAAGCTCTTTTGCAATTCTATCCGCGAGCTTTGCGGGGAAGATCCCCACGACGACAATCGCATCCGCTTTCTTTTTCAGTTCACCCAAGAGCGGTCGAATCGCCAAGATCGGGTCCACGAGCTTAAACCCGGTGGGGATGCTTGTCGATGGGTCCGATACGCCAATCACGCCGACTTTAGAGCTGCCCAGGTCGACGATCTTATAGGGCTGGAAATAAGGTTGCCCTGTATCCTCATCCTGGATGTTGACGCACACGAACAGGGATTCGAATCCGGCCGTTACGGTTTTCAATAACTGCTTTTGCAGCGTTTTCTCCGTCCTGCCGGGCACTACGGCATCATATCCGAGGTCCTGATAGGCCATCAGTAGGTGGCGCTGCCGCTCGTTGTTGAATTCCACGCCGGCCTCTGTCAAGGAACTGCCCGCATCCAGCAGGAGGATCGGACGCCGCTCCTTGGCCCGGAGAATGGAGGCGCGACGCTGGAGGTTGGTGTAGCGTTTTCCCGGGCAGTTGCATTCGTCGAGTTGCCCGCGAATCGCGGCGGTGACAAAGATTTCCATG
>JAJDCN010000250.1 GCA_029260815.1 Planctomycetota bacterium | reverse complement strand
GGAAACCGAACATGGAGTAGTAGATGAAGAACGGGATCGTGGGAATGCCGTGGGTGGAGTAGGAGGTTCCCGCGGCGATGAAAGAAGCCATGGAGCCCGCCTCGGTGATCCCTTCTTCCAGGATCTGGCCGTCCTTGGCTTCTTTGTAGTACAACAGCATGTTGGAGTCCACCGGCTCGTAGGTCTGCCCCACGTGGGAGTAGATGCCGCACTGGCGGAACATGGATTCCATGCCAAAGGTGCGCGCTTCGTCCGGGACGATCGGCACCACCAGCGGCCCGATGTTCTTGTCCTTGAGCAGGTTCGACAGCATCCGCACGCACGCCATGGTCGTGGACACTTCTCGGTCCAGGGTCCCTTCCAGAAACTCCGTGTAGGCGTCCAGAGCGGGGGCCTTGACCGGTACGGCCAGCACGTTGCGCGAGGGCACGAACCCGCCCAGCGCGTTTCGTTGTTCCAACAGATACTTTATCTCCGGGCTGTCCTTGGACGGCTTGTAGAACGGGGCTTTGGCGATCTGGTCGTCGGAGATAGGGATGTCGAAGCGGGCTCGGAACTCGCGCAGCTCTTCCTCGTTGAGCTTCTTCTGCTGATGGGTCATGTTGCGCCCTTCGCCCGCCTCGCCCAGGCCGTAGCCTTTGATCGTCTTGGCCAAGATTACCGTGGGGGCGTCCTTGTGGTCCACCGCGGCTTTGTAGGCGGCATGCACCTTGGCCGGGTCGTGTCCGCCGCGGCGCAGGTGAAAGATCTGTTCGTCGGTCAGGTGCTCGACCATCTTTTGCAGGTCTGGGTCGGTGCCGAAGAAGTGTTCCCGCGTGTAAGAGCCGGGCTCTACGCAATACTTTTGGTAATTCCCGTCCACCGCCTCGCCCATGCGTCGGACCAGCGCGCCGTTGGTATCCGCCTCCAACAGCGGGTCCCAGTCTCCGCCCCAGATCACCTTGATCACGTTCCAGCCGGCCCCGCGGAAGGCCGCCTCCAGCTCCTGAATGATCTTGCCGTTGCCGCGGACCGGCCCGTCGAGGCGTTGGAGGTTACAGTTGATCACGAAGGTCAGGTTGTCCAGTTTTTCGCGAGACGCCAGCGTAATGGCGCCCAGGGCCTCCGGCTCGTCGGTCTCGCCGTCGCCCATGAAGACCCACACGTTCGAATCGGTGGTGTCCAGCAGGCCGCGGTCGGCCAGGTAGCGGTTGAACCGTGCCTGGTAGATGCCCATGATCGGCCCCAGGCCCATGGAGACGGTGGGGAACTCCCAAAACCCGGGCATCAGCCACGGGTGGGGGTAGGAGGACAGGCCGCCGGTCCCGTTGGAGCGCACCTCCCGCCGGAAGTTCTTCAGGTGCTCTTTGGTGAGCCGGCCCTCCAGATAGGCGCGCGCGTAGACGCCGGGTGAGCAATGGCCTTGGAAGTAGACATGGTCGCCGGAGAAATTGGCGCCCTTGGCCCGGAAGAAATGGTTGAAGCCCACCTCCAACAGCGTCGCGGCGGAGGCGTAGCTGGAGATGTGACCACCGATCCCGTCCTCTTCATGGTTGGCCTGGACCACCATGGCCATGGCGTTCCAGCGGACGTAGCTCTTGATGCGCCGCTCCAGATCCCGATCGCCAGGGTAGTCCGGCTGGATGTTCTTGGGAATCGTATTGACGTAGGGCGTGTTGGCGGTGAACGCAACCGGCGGACAGACCGGGGCCGCTTTCCGCTGCAAGGCCTCCAGCAGAAAGCGGGCGCGCTCCGGCCCGTGGCGCTCCAGGACCTGATCCAGGGCTTCTATCCACTCCTGGGTTTCTTGCGGGTCGAGGTCTTCGGGGATCTCGTTTCCTGGTCTGTCGGACGCATCGTTGGCCATTCAGGTCTCCTTTGGAAGTCAAAACACGCGGCAGGTCCGGCCGCGCACACAAATACGAATGCCAGAATCGACTGATTGACGTTTTCCGAATCTCGATTATCATACACGAAATATTTTTCGTGTCCAATGGATCATCTCGCCCGATAGCGGAGCACCCGATGCACACTGACCACCGTCCCGACCTGCCCGACCCGCCGCTCCGCCACGTGGTGTTCTTCGACAAGCCGGCCGACTGCACCAGTCATGACGCGGTCCAGATGGTCAAAAAGATCTGCAACGTCAAGCGCGCCGGCCACGGCGGGACGCTCGACCCGGCGGTCACCGGGTTGTTGGTGGTCGCCCTGAGCGAGGCCCGCAAGGCCATGCCGATCCTGATCGGGTTGGACAAGGAGTACGAAGGCACGATGCGCCTGCACGGCCCATGCTCTGAGGCAGACCTGCGAGCGGTCTTCGCCGAGTTCCTCGGTACGATCACCCAGCTCCCACCGGTCCGCTCCCGGGTCAAGCGCGAAGAGCGCCAGCGGACGATCCACGAACTGGAAGTGCTCGCGCTCGACGGACAAGACGTCCGCTTCCGCGCTCGTACCCAGGCGGGCACCTACATTCGCAAACTCGTTCACGACATGGGCGAGCGCCTGGGCATCGGGGCGCACATGAGCGCGCTGCGTCGAACCTCGGTGGGCCCGTGGCGTCGGATGGTCACCCGCGAAGATCTGGCCGCGAACCCGGCGGCTCATCTCATACCCATGGAGTCAGTTCTCGAAGATGTGGGCCTCAAGCAAGCCTGGATCGGCGCCGACGTCTGCCGCCTGGCACGCAACGGACAAATGGTCGAAGACAACGAGTGCGAACGCCTGGATCCCGCCGACGTCGGCGAGACCCTGGGCCTCTATCACGCAGGACATATCCACGCGCTGACCGAACGGATCCCAGGCGGCCTGAAGCCCGTCCGTGTCTTCCTGGGCTACGAACCGGAAGAAGCATAGAAACGATCAGACCGCATATCCGAAAAGGAGTCACGACCATGTCATCCCATCGAATATTCCTGCTTGCTCTGATCCTTAGCGTGGCCCCGTGGGGCTGCGCAAGCGATCACATCGCCGTGACCATCGAGCCGCAGCCCGACGGTTCTATCTCCCGAACGATCCGTCTGTCGAGGACGGACGGTCACGGCGGGGAAGAAGCTCCCTCCGACCTGGTGGTCAAAGCTGCCGAAGCGCACTACAAGAAACGCTTGAAACAACCCGACAAGGCGGTCGCATTCCAGGGAACGTTTCGGTCGGTGCCCGGCGACATCGCGTTCGGCGGCGACACCAACCACGGAGCTCTGACCGAGTGGACATCTAGCCTCGGCAAAGTCAGCTACTACCGGGAACGGCGGCCGGGTCGGATTGACCATTACACATTGTTTACCGAAATGAGCGTTCTGATGGACCAGGTGACCTCGGTCGCCGCCACGGTCGCGCGGGATCAGC
>JAJDCN010000249.1 GCA_029260815.1 Planctomycetota bacterium | reverse complement strand
AACGCCGTCGCCAATGGCAACTGGACCTTCCCGTCCCATTCCTCCATGTTCACCGGCCGGCACCTGATCGAACACGGGCGGGGAATGGGCCCGAACCTCGGCACCTCGGACCTTGCGCTGCCCACGCTGGCTCAGGTACTGAGCGCCAGCGGCTACCAAACCGCGGCAATCTCCAACAACGAGGTTCTGCTTCGCCGGGATCTTCTGCGCGGATTCAAAACACGTCGCTACCCACCCGCGTTTCTCTCGCCCCGAAAATCTCAAAAGAGGCACCCGTTGAAAATCCCAACGGCCCTGGCGCATTTCTATCAGAATCTGTTCTGGAACAGCATCGTGGTGGGCGAGTCAAATCCCGGCGACGACGGTGCGCATCAGACGTTTGCCCATGTTTCCCGGTGGTTCGACGGACGGGATCCCAACAAGCCCTTCTTCCTCTTTTTGAACTACATGGAGCCCCACAGCCCCTACCGCGTTCCGGCCCCGCACCGGAATCGCTTCACCCACGTTGAGCCACCCGCCCGCTTGGCGGGCGACCCCCTCGCGCAATTCCTATTGGGACCCCTCGACAAGACCAATCCGTTTTCTTCTCCGCTGATTAAATGGCGAATGCTTGCTCACGGGCTGGACCAAGACGCCTACAGCCGCCAAGAGATCGACTATATGAGCAATCGCTATGACGAATCCATTGCCTACCTGGATATGCAATTACGGCGCTTGTTCGAATTTTTGCAAACCGGTGGACATTTAGAGAACACACTCGTCATCTTCACTTCCGATCACGGCGAAGCGATCGGAGACCATGGCAACTTCATGCACGCGCGCAATCTCCATGAAGAACTGGTCCACGTTCCGTTGATCGTCCTAGACCCCACGGGCAAGCATCAAGGCAAGCGCTACACGCATCGTGTCCAGCTTGTCGATTTGCTGCCCACTCTGGTCGGGACGCGCTATCCGGAAAAAGCCTTTGACCCGCTACCCGGCGCGAACTTGTTCGACGCCGGTTCTCGCGATCATGTGATCACCGAATGGTGTTTCTGGTCCCATCGACACAAGCCATGGGCGCACCTGGTCGAGTTTCGTGCGCAGGCGCGTGTGACCAACACACCGATCAGCTTGCAAGGTCTTCACAAGATTGCGAAGAAGATCAAGGATCCTACGATCCGACGCGGCGCGCAACGATGGGCCGACTTCCTGTCGGATAACGTTCGTTTCTTCAACCGCGTTTACACTGTGAACGAACACAATCTTCAGCGGCGCGAAATCCCGGAACCGGAAGGTGTCGCCAACCGCCAGTATCGCGACTTCATGGCCTCCGCCCAGAAGGCTCTCTACGACGGCAATTGGAAATATCTAGTGGACTCGCACGGGGTCGAGCAGTTGTACCACTTAGGCCGCGACCCAGAGGAGCGGATCAATCTCGTAGCGACGGAGTCTGAGAGAGTCAAACAGATGCGAAAGCGCCTGGAAGACTGGCAGGCGGCGCACCAACCCGCTACGGAGCCTACCGGCGAGGTCCATGCGCTCCCTTACACACACTGACGCACGCACGTGCCAACTGGAGGAAAGAAGGCTAAGGCCCCATACACAGCCTGGTGCGCTCAGCTTGACAGTATACCGGGCGATACCGTATCTTGTGAGACGGTATACCTCTTTTAGCAACAAGGACGTGATGGTTTTTTCATTGGCGTGGCAAATACACAGCCGAAAAATACCGGCCAATTGGCTCTTCACGTTCCGCGCACCCGCTTTCCACTTGTTCCTTGAGGGTCTATGGGGCGATTGATCCTTACCGTCCTGATGATCTCCAAGGCGCTCGTCTCCGGTGCCTACCACGGCAAGCTGCGCGAGCTGGCAAGCCTCGGCGTGGATCTACACGTGGTTGTCCCACCGGCGTGGGGGGACCTGCGCTTGGAGATCGCACACGCGCAGGACTATACCCTCCACTGCACGCCCATCGCTCTAAATGGTCGGCATCATTTCCATTTTTATCGCGGCCTGTCCTCCATCTTTCGCGACGTGCGGCCCAACCTGGTGCATATCGAGGAGGAGCATTACAGCGCCGTCACCTACCAGGCCATGCGTCACGCCAGTGCAGCTGGACTTCCAGCCATTTTCTTCACATGGCAGAACATCCACAAGCGCTATCCATTTCCGTTTTCTGCCATTGAACGATATAATTTCCGTCACGCCGCCGGGGCGATCGCTGGAAATATGGATGCGGCACAAATCCTGGAACAAAAAGGATTTGACAAGCCCGTCACAGTGATCCCACAATTTGGCGTCGACACAGAACAGTTTCGGCCGATGGACACCGCCGTCTTGCGGGAAGAGCTTGGTTTGGGCGGCGCGGATGCGGTCATCGGCGATGCCGGACGCTTGGTCGAGGAAAAGGGGGTCATTCAACTGGTCCAGGCTGTTGCTCAATTGTCCGGAGCGGTGCGCCTGCTGCTGGTCGGTGCAGGACCGCAACGCCGCGCGCTGGAGGCCGCAGCGAAGGCCACTGGTCTGAACGAACGGATTATCTTTCTTGATACGATCGCGTCTACGCGGATGCCGGAGGTTCTCAATTGCATGGACTGCCTGGTACTGCCATCTCTCACTCGGCCGAATTGGAAGGAGCCGTTTGGCCGCGTGCTGGTGGAAGCCATGGCCTGCGGTGTGCCAGTGATCGGCTCCGATGCGGGGGAGATCCCCAATGTGATTGGCGAGGCGGGCTTGGTGGTGCATGAGAAAAGCGTGACGGAACTGACCGAGGCCCTGCGAAAGCTGTTGGAAGGCCCCTCCTACTACAAAGAGATGGCGCAACGTGGTCGGGCTCGTGTCCAGGAGCGATTCACCAACCAAAGGATTGCCCGGAAGACCTTCGATTTGTACGCGACAATCCTAAAGGCCCGCGAAAGATGAAGATCGGCATTAACATGCAACTTCTTTCGGCCACCGACGCGGGTGTCGGACAATACGCGCGAAATCTGGCGGACAACGTCACACGGTTCGATACCGACAATCGCTATTTCATCTTCGGCGATCCGGGACGACTTAACGCCTTCGACTCGTCCAACACCACCGTAATCCCAACCCACTCCATCGTCTCCAGACGAATTCGACGGATCCTCTGGGAACAATTGATCCTGCCCGGTAAGGTGACCGCACGGAATCTGGACATCATGTACTATCCAGACCACACAACCTCCTTCCTGCGCATGTCCTGTCCGGTAATCATCACCGTCCACGACCTGGCGTTCCTGGCATTTCCCAAGACCTTTGGCACCGCGACGCGGGTCTACAAATCGCTGGCCGTCAGCCGTTCCGCCGCGCGCGCCGACCTGGTCATTGCAGACTCGGAAGCAACCAAGCGAGAGTGCATGCGGCTGCTGGACTTGCCGGAGGAAAAACTCCGGGTGGTCCACTTGGGGGTCAGCCCCCTGTTCGGCCCTGTCCGCGACGAGCAAAAACTGGAGATGGTGCGTACCAAATACGGACTGGAGGGGGACGTGGTCTTGTATCTGGGAACCCTGGAGCCGCGCAAGAACCTTGTTCGGCTTGTTCAGGCGTTTCACCGGATGAAGGCGCGCGGGCACGGAAAGGTCAAACTCGTGATTGGCGGCTCGAAGGGTTGGTTGTTCAAGGAAATCTTCGAAACCGTGGAAAAACTGGGCTTGTCTGAACAGGTCGTCTTCACCGGCTACGTGCCCGCCGAACATCTTCCGGCCCTGTACGCCATCGCGCGGGTCTTCGTTTATCCATCTTTGTACGAAGGCTTCGGCATCCCGCCGTTGGAAGCCATGGCCTCCGGGTGTCCCGTCGTCACGTCCAACACTTCCTCGCTGCCGGAAGTATGCGGCGACGCAGCCGTGTTCGTCGACCCCTACGAAACAGACGAAATCGCCACAGCAATCGATCGGCTTTTGGACGATCCATCCGCCTGCGAGCAACTGCGCGCCAAAGGCTTCGCCCAGGCGGCCCGTTTTGGGTGGGAACGAACGGCGCGCGAACACATCCGCATCTTCAACGAGGTGGCAGGCTAATGGGCCGGTTGCGCAGCGCGTTTCAGTTGCACGTCATTGCAACGGCGGGGCTGGGAATCAGCTTTGTGTGCAGCATCCTCCTCTCCAAATATTTCGGTACAACCCGCATCGTCGACGCCTACGGCATGGCAGAACTTCTTGTCTTCCTTTTGATCTTGTACTCCGAGTCCCTCAAGGAAGCCAGCATTGCGCAGCTGAAGATGGTTGACTTCGACAATCGGGCCGAAGCCAACCGGGCCATCTCCGCGGTCATCAGCTTGTTCGCACTGATTTCCATCGCTCTGATTGGAGCCACCTGGCTGTTCATCGATCCGATCGTTTCTCTTCTGACCCACAAGCAGGCGCCGGAGTTGTTCGGTGATGTGCGCCGCATCGCCATTTATCTGGTGCCGTTGGTACTTCTGCAATCGCTCACCACTCTGCTGGAAGGCTACCTCTACGTCCAGAAGCGCTACCTGGTATCTCAAATTTCCAAACTGTTCGGCCTTGCGGCGGGCCTGGGCGTCCTGGTCTTCGGATATGGCACGCTGGAGTGGGGCATCCTCGCCTACGTAGCTTACCGGTTGGTGGCCTTCGGGATACAATTGACCGGATGTATCCTGGCGCTGCCGAAGGCCGGATTTCGCTACACGCCTACGCTGCGCCTACGACACGGGAGAGAGATTCTGACGAAGTTCGCCCCGCTTTTCGCCGCTGAACTGTCGATCATTGGGGTGATCTTTCTGGTAAAGTGGGCGCTCCAGAGCGACGCGGGAGCTCTGGCTTCCTACGGCTATGCCGAGCGCATTTGGGGTGCCACGCTGATGCTACTGGTGGGGCCGGTCTCATCCGTTATCTGGCCGGACTTGATCGCCGCACGCCGCGACGGCGAACAGGCCTTCTGGACGGGGCTGCACACGCCCATGCGGTTGCTTCTGGCGGTTCTGGCGGGAACGGCCCTGTTGTTGGTCTGTCTGGCGGAGCCAACGATCATGGTGGTCCTGGAGCGCGGCAAGTTCGACCAGACTTCCCGAACACTGACCGCCGAGTGCCTCCGTCTGCTGGCCTTGAGCCTCCCCTTCCACGGGCTGGCTCTGATCTGCAAGCGCGCCATGGTCGTTCAGGGTCGAACGCGAACGCTGCTAGGGATTACCATCGGCGTGAACTGCCTTGCGGCGGGGGCTATCGTCTTGGTCATTTCGCGCTCCGGTGCGCAAACCTTCGATCCGATTTACGCTCTGGTAGCGGGATTTGCGGTCATTTCTCTGTTGAGCATACGCGCGGTGTTTTCCGGATCAGACCGATTCCACCACCGAACCTATCAAGGCTACGTGGCTCGGATTTTGATCGCCGCAGCGATCGTGACCGGGCTGTTTTATCTGTTCGACCTGGACCAACGACTGGTCCAAGCCATACACCAGCACGGGAAGACCGTTGGGCTGGCCATCTTGGCGGTGGGGTCGGCCGTCCTCTTGTCCGTCTATACCGGAGCCTTGATGCTCTTGGGCGAAAGTGATGGGGTTCGGTATGCCTTGGAAAAATTCCGGAACCGCCAGGCAAATCAAACGAAGCCAACCGGGCGTTGACGCGGCCGAGGGCAAGTGCTATGGTATCGCCATGAGACGGTTCAACCTCCTGCTACTTTCGATCTCGCTGACGCTCCTGATTGCCGGGTGTGTGGAGCGGCGGTTTATCGTCCGAGCCGCGCCGATGGGCACCCGGGTTGTCGTGGATGGTGAAGACTGGGGGCCGACGCCGCAATCCCTGGACTTTGTTTTCTACGGGACCCACGAATTCATTCTGAAAAAACCCGGCTACGAGACACTGCGAGTGACCGAAGAGATCGACGCGCCGGTCTGGCAATACTTTCCTATCGATTTCTTCGCGGAGTTTCTCTACCCCGGAACGTTGGTGGACGAACGGATTTATACCTACGCGCTCACGCCAGTGCAAACGAACGCAACCCGAGAGGACGTCGAAAAGGCTTTCCTCGACCGTGGCGAGGCCGCCCGCGAAAAAGTAGACACGATGGAATAATCTAGACCCGCCAGCGGGAACCCCATGGACGACTTCCACGGCAAGACGATTACGGTCATGGGCCTGGGCACCTGGGGCGGCGGGGCGGCGGTCACGCGCTTCTTGTGCCGTCAAGGCGCACGGGTGACCGTGACGGACTTGAAAACCGAGAGGGAATTGGTCAATTCGATTGCGTCCCTGTTGGAGTTCGACGTCACCTTCCACCTGGGTGGACACGAGCCAACTGATTTCCAGCGGGTCGATGCGGTGGTCGCCAATCCTGCGATCCCGCCTGAGTCCCCGTTCTTAAAGATCGCCCGAGCGCACGACGTCCCGATCCTCCACGAAATCAATTTGTTCTTTCAGAACTGCCGCGCGCCAATCATCGGCGTGACTGGCTCCAACGGCAAAACCACGACCGCCACGCTCATTGCGCAGATGCTGGGCGAAACCGGCCGGCGCGTGTATCTGGGCGGCAACATCGGCAACCCGCTGATCGAGCAGGCTCGGCAGATGACGCCGGCGGACATCGTAGTGCTGGAGTTGTCCAGCTTTCAGTTGGAACCCTTGCGCCAGATCCGTCGCAGTCCAGACGTCGCTGTCGTCACCAACCTCCACCCGAATCATTTAGATCACCACGGCAGCCTGGAGAGCTACATCACGGCCAAACACGCAATCCTGGAGTTCCAAAACGAAAAGAGCGCCGCGATTCTCAACGCCGATGATCCAATCATCAGCCGCTGGGCCGAAGACTGCCATGGCGCGGTGGCGTTTTTCAGTCTTGACGAGGAGCACGAATACGGGACCGCTTATTTGCGTGATGGACGGTTGATTTTGAGGCACGAAGGCGTCGAGCACACGCTGGCCCAAACCAACGAACTGAAAGTCTGGGGCCGATTCAACATCGCAAACCTCCTGGCCGCGGCCCTGCCCGCGCATCTATTCGGAGCGAGCATTGAGACGATCGCGAAGGTCACACGTACGTTTTCCGGATTGGAACACCGCCTGGAACGTTTCGCGGTTGCGGGCGGCGTCCGGTTCGTCAACGACTCCAAATCTACCACCCCCACCGCGACGCAAGTCGCTCTGGAAGCGATTCCCGGCAACGTGGTCCTGCTGGCCGGCGGCTACGACAAAGGGCTCGAGCCCACCGACTTTGCGCGCGCGATCGCGGAGCGTTGTCGCGCGGCCCTGTTCATTGGAGCCACCGGCGAGAAACTGGCCGGCCTGACCAGTCACGCGGGCACCAAGACCCGGATCCAATCGGTCACCTACGCCCCGACCCTGGCCGAAGCGGTGATGATGGCATTGCAGATGGCTCAACCCGGCGACACCGTTTTGCTCTCTCCCGGCCACGCTAGTTGGGATCAATACGAGACCTTCGAGCACCGCGGCCGCGAGTTCAAGCAACTCGTTCTCGCCGCTCTGGGAATAGGAGAACCCCAATGATCAGCGAAGTGCTTTCGAAGATTGAACAAAAACATCTTCGGGCTCTAATTGATGAGCAGGGGTCAGAAAGTCAGACACTTGACTTCAAAAAAGAGCTAAACACAACGAAGTACGGAAAATTCAAGCTGGCCAAGCACATCGGCGCCTTTGCGAACTCATCCGGCGGAGACATTATTGTCGGCATGGATGAAAAACGAATTATCGAGAACGGAGAGAAAAAGCGGGCATCCACCGCCCACAAGCTTGTGGGTATCGAATCGATTGTTAACGGAAAGCCGGTAGGTGAATGGGTGCACGATGTAATTCGGCCTCACATTTCTCCCGAAGTGGAGTTTCAATGTCACTCCGTCAAATTGGAGGGAGAGGAAAGGATTGCCCTCGTAATTCGGGTTTACCAGAGCTCCCGTCGTCCTCACATGGTGACGCTCAACGGGGACTATCGCTATTACCATCGGACCGAATTTGCTTCAGTTCCCGCCGGCGATTACCTCGTCCGACTCATGTATGAAGAAACTCAACAGCACCGGAGCTCCTTCAAAGAATTTCTTACCGAGCGTCACTTGTGGACTCCAAATGACCCGGAATTTGCCCAAAACGAATTCAGCAATAAGATTAAAAACGGAACCCAAGAAAGATTCATGACTAACGATCCTCATATAGATTATACACACGTCCCGTTTCTAACTTTTGCCGCTACTCCTATATGGCCGCGGAACATGCTGGACCTTGCATCTCAAGGATTCGTCGCACAACTGAATCTATATAATATTTCTCAAACATCACAAAGCACTATTAGAGAGCCCCTATTCAAATACGGAATCCAGACCGCACAACTTCGAGGTTCTTCGCGTTATCTCGTCCACAACCCAACTACCGTTCGAGCTGACGCGTGGAAGCAATATGTTCTTATCTTTCGCAACGGCCACATTGAACTCTGCCAGGGAGCCCGAAGCTTTGATAATCACTCCGCTCTTTCGCCCAACATTTTCCTCCGACTGCCAGGAACGAGAAGGCTTCTAGAGAACTTTCTAAAGTTCGCAAAGGATCTTTATGCGTTTGCCAAATATCCTGATCAAGTTTCCATCCGAATCGCGGGACACTCGCTACGAAACACATCCATGTATGGCGTTCCAACGAATGGCAACTCACTTCCAACGGATGAAAACGCTCTGTTGGAAAGCTGGGAAATCAATCTTTCGTCTCTAAGTGATCAGGAGATCTTAGATTTTTCATTTTCTATAGGCGATTGCATTGCAAATATATACGATGTAGAAAGAATGGATCGCGACCCATTGATGTAACACCTTGTAGATCCCACGCAAGCTGTTACTCGTCCGTTTTTTTAAGCTTAAACGTAAAAAACAGATTGTTTAGGCGTAGGCCTTGCGGTAGTTCATGCAGTCGATGAGCTCGAGGGATTCGATTCGTTTTTCCATCTCGGCTTTTTGGGCGCGGAAGATGGGGGCGAAGTTTTTCGCGGCGGCGACGCAGGAGGCTAGGTCCGATTCGCTGTTGATGTTGACCACGGTCATGTTGCCGCGCAGGGACCAGGAGTAACGCAACAGCTCTTCCGGCTCGAAGACACCACCCAAAGTCCGAAGGGTCTTGCCGCCGAGACCGCCGAAGCTTTTCATGTTGATCACACCGATGTCCTGGTCGTAGGCTTTTTTGTAACAACGTTGCTCGAAGGCCAGGTGTCGGTGGTCGGCGGGGTTGATGGCCATCATCACGGTGTCGAAGTCGAATGCATTGAGGGCCGCCTCCAGAGACTCCGGGTTAGCGTGGCCGGAGACGCCGATATACTTCGTCAGCTCCATTTCCCGGGCCAACGTCAGAGCGGCAAGAGCGCCTTCTTTGGAAAAGATTTGTTCAATGTCCGCTTTGGACTCCACCCCATGGAGCATCAAGCAGTCAACGGCTTTCACATTGAGGGCCTGCAGGCTGTCTTCGATGTCGCGCATGGCCTGGTCGAATCCGCGGGAGAAGATTTTTGTGTTCAAGTAGTAGCTATCGCGGTCAAGGTTAGCCAAGGCTCTCCCGAAATTCCGCTCACTACGGCCATTCTTATAAGTGCGCGCAGTGTCAAAGTAGCGTAGGCCGGCGGCGTGGGCCTTGTGAATGAGGTCGACCACCGCGTCGGTTTTCGGACCTTCGATAAATCCACTGCCACCGAAGCCCAAGATCGGGACAACGCGCCCGGTCTTGCCGAGGGTACGCAGGGGGATGCCGTGGAGGTGGCCCACGCAGGACGGTGGGCCGTAGGCGTCGAGCTCGATAGGCTCGTCTCCTTTGCTTTGCGCGCCCAGGCCGGAGCAGCCGGACAGGACCGAGGCGGCCGCGGCACCCAGGGCGCCGCGCTTGAGGAATTCGCGCCGGGTCAGTGGATTCCGGCCAGGGAAGGCGTCGGTCATGCGGTCTCCCAGTCCATGGGAACTCGGAAGTTGACACAGTTGCCGTGGGTCAGAGGCCTGGACCGCTCGATCATGGCCAGCTTTTCTTCATGCGTAATCGGCTTGTACTCTTTCGCGGCGGCAACCGCTTGTTCTAACTCCTGGATAGACGAGAGCCCCACGATCGTGGCGTGGCCTTTGAGTGACCAGGAGTAGTTCAACAACTCCTCCAGGGTAAACGCTCCGCCCTTCTCACTCTTGATCATTTCGCCAAGCCCGCCCAAAGGCTTCATGTTGATGATGCCCAGCTTCTGCTCCACCGCCTTGCGGTAGCAGCTCTGTTCGAAGGGCAGTCGCATGTAATCCGCCGGGTTAATTGCCAGAAGCGCCACATCGAAGTCGAATTCGTCCATCGCCATGTTCAGAGATTGCGGGTTCGCGTGGCCAGAGACGCCCAGAAGTCTGGTACGGCCGTCGTCACGGGCTTTGATCAGGGCGCGCATGGATCCTTTGGGGCCAAAGATCTCTTCTGTAGTGGATTTGTAATCTACGCCGTGGACCATCATGCAATCCACCGTATCCACCTTGAGCAACTTCATCGCCTCATCGATGTCGCGGCTGGCGGTGTCGTAATCCCGGTTGTAAATTTTCGTGTTTAGGTAGTATGAGTCACGATCCTTCGTTGAAAGAGCCTCTCCGTAGACCCGTTCGCTACGGCCGCTGCCGTAGTTGTGAGCGGTGTCGAAGTAGGTGACTCCCAGATCGTAGGCTCGGTCGACCAAGGCGATGGCCTGTTCGTCGGTCTTGGTCTTCCCATGAATGACGTGGGCTCCGCCGAGGCCGAGGATGGTCACGACCCTCCCGGTCTTGCCCAGCACGCGCGTGGGGATACCGTTGGAATGGCCGGCGACCGGTTGCGGGCCGTAGCCATCCGTGTAGACCGCGGACAGCTGAACCTTCGGTTCTGCGTCAGTGGCCGTAGGAGATTGAACCTTCTGCTCCCCGCCCTCATCGTGGCCACAGTTGGCCAGCAAAGGGACCGCCAGGGCTCCCAGGGCGCCGCGCTTGAGAAATTCACGTCGGGTCAGTGCCACTCGGCTGCGTGGGGTGTTCTCCATCATGCGGTCCCCCAATCTTTTTCGGAGCGGAAGCCGACGCAGACGCTATTGGAGAGGGGCTTGGATCGTTCCATCATAGCCAGCTTCTCTTCGTGCGTGATCGGTTTGTACTGCTTCGCGGCCGCGACGGCCTGCTCCAGCTCCTCGTTGGTTACAATTCCGACGATGGTTGCGTGGCCCTGGAGCGACCAGGAGTACCGCAGTAGCTCCTCCAGCGTAAACGCGCCGCCTTGACCTTTGATCATTCCCCCGCCGCCGCCCAGGGGTTTCATGTTCACGATGCCCAGCTTCTGCTCCACCGCCTTTCGGTAGCAGGCGCGCTCGAAAGGCAGTTTCTTCTGATCGGCGGGATTGATGGCCATGAGCGCCACGTCGAAGTCGAATTCGTTCATCGCCATGTTTAGCGATTGTGGATTTGCGTGACCGGAGACGCCCAGCAGTTTGGTGCGGCCGTCATCGCGGGCTTTGATCAGGGCGCGCATGGACCCTTTGGGACCAAAGATCTCTTCTGTCGACTCTTTGGAGTTCACGCCATGGACCATCATACAGTCGACCGAGTCCACCCGGAGTAGCTTCATTGCTTCGTCAATGTCGCGACTGGCGGTGTCGTAATCGCGATTGTAGATTTTAGTGTTCAGATAAAAGGAACTACGTTCTTTTTTATAAAGAGCTTCACCGAAGGCCTTCTCGCTCTTACCTTCGCCGTAATTGTGTGCCGTATCGAAATAGGTGACCCCCTGGTCGTAGGCGCGCTCGACCAAGGCAACAGCCTCTTCGTGACCCTTTTCACGGATGGTGTGGGCCCCACCAAGTCCCAGGATGGTCACGATCCGGCCGGTCTTGCCCAACACCCGCGTGGGGATGCCTTTGGAATCGCCGACGACCGGTTGCGGACCGTAGCTATCCGTATCGGCAGTACCTTGCGATTCCGCGCTCTCATCACTACCGCAGTTGGCCAACAAGGGCACCGCAAGAGCCCCGAGGGCGCCCCGCTTGATGAACTCACGCCGGGTAAACTTCATATCCGTACCCCCAATCAGGTTTCGGTTACGTTTTGGTGTTCGACAAATCCGATTTCTCAGCGCGCACGTTCTGCTTGTTCTTCGTCTTCTCTTCGTGTTCTTCGATCATGTGTTGCAACTTCTCCAACTGCTCACGGATCGGGTCGGGCAGCGAACCGTGATCCAGGCGCCCGGAGCTGATCTTCTTGCCGTCGATGGCCACGGCGCGACCGGGCACGCCGACAACGCTGGAGTTTGGCGGCACGTCGTGGACCACTACGGAGCCAGCACCGATTCGGGAGTTCTCGCCGATGGTGATGGCCCCCAACACATTGGCGCCGGCGCCCACTGTCACGTTGTCTTTGAGCGTCGGGTGACGCTTCACGCGCTCGGAACTGGTCCCGCCCAAGGTGACGCCTTGATAGAGGGTGACATTGTCACCGATCTCGGCGGTCTCGCCGATGACGACACCCATGCCGTGATCGATGAAAAAATTTTTTCCGATCTGCGCTCCAGGATGGATCTCAATGCCGGTAATAAATCGGCCCAAGTGGGAAATCAGTCGCGGAAAAACCGGGATTTTCAGTTTTTTATGTAGAACATCGTTGATGCGATGCAGGATCAGCGCATGCAAGCCCGGGTAGCACAGTAGGATCTCAACCGTGCTTTGGGAGGCCGGATCGCGCCGGCGGATCGCCTCGATGGCGGAAAACATCTTTGGGACTCCAATTCAGAGTACTTCATTCATACTGCCGGACCGGAAGCCCTGCAGGTCGAGTGTGACATAAGTATAGCCTATTACTTTGAACGCTGTAAACAGGCGGGAGCGAATTTTCGGATCCACCGCCCGGGCCAGATCCTCCGCCTCTAGTTCCACGCGAGCAAGATTGCCGTGGTGTCGAACGCGGTACTGCCGGAAGCCCAGCTCGCGCAAGGCGTCCTCTGCTCGCTCGACCATCTTCAGTTTCTCTGGGGTAATCGCCTCGCCGTAGGGAAATCGCGAGGAAAGACAGGCCATTGCCGGTTTGTCCCAGGTCGGCAGATCGAGCCGCTTGGACAGGGTCCGCACGTCTGCTTTTGTGAGCCCCGCATCCGCCAAAGGCTTGCGCACGCCCGCTTCAGCGGCGGCCTTGATGCCCGGACGCCAGTCGTCCGCGTCATCGCTGATGATCCCGGCCACCACGTGGGTCAGGCCCCGCGCGTCAGCCAGCCGGCGCAGCTTGCCATACAGCTCGGTCTTGCAGAAGTAGCAGCGGTTGGTGGGATTCGCCGCGTAGTTGGCGTCGGCCACCTCTTCGGTGTCCAGCACCTCGTGTCGGGCTCCAAGCCGGGCGGCTAGCTCCACCGCCCCACTCAGTTCGAAATCGGACAGACTGTCGGACCGGCCGGTCGCCGCGAGGACCTTCTCCGGACCCAGGGTGTCCAGGGCCATCTTTAACAACAGGGCGGAGTCGGCCCCCCCGGAGAAAGCAACGACTACACTGCCGAGGTTTGTAAGGATCGCTTGAAGGCTTTGTTCTTTTCTTTGTTCCATTGGATTCGGATTGGTTCCGACTCCGCTTCGGCAACGGGTCGGACCTCCAACTCATAGGGTTCTCGCTTCGAACGGGCGTAGGTGACTTTCACGCGCACTTGAGGCTCTTCTTTGGCCTTCGAGTATCGCGCCGCCAACCCGCCGGCAAAGCGGATGTTTTGTTCGGTAAGATCTCCACGCAAAAGAACAGTAGGGCCGGGATGGTCGACCAGGGCGATACGTACATCCCCTTCCAGGGAGATGCCCAGCAGCCGGTAATTCTCTGCCTCATCACGTCCGACAACCGCTTTGGAGTTCGGATCCAGCCGGAAGTGACGCCCGTTCTTGAGCAGGTTGTAGTCGTTGACCGTCTGGTCTTCGGTATGCTCCAATAGATCCTGAACCCGCCCGGCGAACTCGGCGTCGGTCAGGGCGCAGCCTCCAGCGGCGCAAGGGTAGTCCTTGATCTCAAAGATATCGGCAAGCTCCATCTGCGGCTTGCGGGAACGGCCGGTGATCGCGGGCAGATTGGCGGAATCGAATTTGCCTTCTTTTTCCGGAATCGTCTCGTCCAGAAACTTGGCCGAGAGCGGCCGGACGACGCGGCCTTCCAGGCCCGCCTCTTGTTCGACCGTCTTCATCGCCTCGCGGCGCTGGCTCATGGGCCGCTGGCCGAGCACCTCGCCGGTGATCAAGAATTCGGAGTTTGTTTCTTCCATGTAATTTGCCGCAGTCTTCAGCATGCCGATACGGCAGTCGATGCACGGGTTCATGTGCGCCCCATAACCGTGCTTGGGATTTTTCAGAATCTCCAGGAAGTGGTGTGTTGTGCTTAGGACTTTCACTGGAACATCCAGCTTTTGGGCGGCCCGCATTCCTTCGGTCCCTTTTTCTTCCTTGGCAGGCGGAGCGGCATCGGTCCCACAGGAGCCGGTCCCACAGGAACCAGACGAGCAGTTGCAGAAGATGGAGGTAAAGTTGAGCGCCTCCACTTCGATGCCCTGCTCTTGCATGACTTTAATGGCCAGCGTGGAGTCGAGCCCGCCGGATAACAACGCAACGGCCTTGGTCACTTGTCACCTCTCCTTCTATCTATATAAACGGCAAAGCCTTGCGGCACCGATTACTGCGTCCCGCAAGGCCCAGACCTGCATCGTTGACAAGCGCTATTGTAGCAGGTCAACCGTCTGAGTCAAGACAAGTCCGAACAGCCATGCGTCTTGGCTTCCTCTTCATACGACACTGTTAGGAAAGGGTCTTTGGTCTTGATGTCAGCGCCTCCCAAAAGTATAGTGAGGACTGAGCTCTATAAGCATTCATAAGGAGTCTAGCCAATCGTGATTCGCTGGTTCGTCCGTGGTATCGTAGGGGGTGCGTTCATCGTGTGTCTTGGGCTTCTTCCCGCGGCGATCGACTACTTGCAACCGACGCGCACGTTCTTGGCATCCTTCTCCATGATGCGAGCCCCAACGCTGGCGGAATGCCTTCCGTCGGCGATTTTGTATCTGCCGTTTGTCTTCTTATTAACCGCCCTTGCACGGGGACTGTCCGCGCTCTTGATTCGATGGCGGCCCTTAGAGGCCATCCGGCCGGGCTGGCGGGCCTTTGGGATTTGCAGCGCGGCTTTGGCCTATCCGTACATGTTTCTTCTTTGTGTGGTTAATCAACGATTTCTGAAGCTTCCAGGATTCTTCGCGCCCTGGGTTGGCAACAGTAACGGGTTTTTCATTCAGCACCACACCGCAACCTCTTTGGCAATTACGCTTCTGGCCGCGGCAATGGTGGTCGGAGCGGTTCGCTTGGCCAACGCGAGGCGCCGAACTCAGCTCGCGGGCCGATGGATCGGGGCCCTAGTCGTGGGATTGGGGCCGGCGATGGTCCTGTGGGCAGAGGCCGAGCGGTCCGTGTTTCCCGCAGCCGGTCCAACACAAACCGGCAACGGGACTCCCGTGGTGTTGATTATGATTGACACGCTGCGGGCTGACCACTTGGAACCTTACGGGTATGGTCGCCCCACTTCACCGCGCATCCACGAGTTCGCAAAGGGGGCGTTGACATTCATCAACAGCTATTCCACGTCTTCCTGGACACAGCCCGCCACAGCCAGTTTTCTGACCGGGCTGTTTCCGTCGGGGCACAGCCCGCGAACCAGCGTTCCATTCTTGCCGCAAAGCGCCACGACGTTGGCAGAGGCCTTGCGCGGCGCGGGCTATTCAACCGCGGCCTTCTCGGCCAACCTGCTGGTTTCTCCCGTATGCGGCTTGGACCAGGGATTTGACCGGCTTGTTTATCCGGAGGCAAACAGCCATCGCTCCGCGGTGGAGCTGTTCATCGGCCGGCTGGGCGCTCCCAACTGGAAATTGCATGGCAGCCCCGGTGAACGGCTGGTCCAAGCATTGCGTGCCCCATTGGCCTTTGGTCGGATCGAAGGCAGGCCGGGTTTTACCAACGGTGATGCGCTCACCCATGAGGCCATTGGCTGGCTAGAAGATCGACCGGAAGGGCCCCTGTTCTTGTACCTGCACTACATGGAGCCGCAC
>JAJDCN010000248.1 GCA_029260815.1 Planctomycetota bacterium | reverse complement strand
GGAACGGGAGCACGTGACTTTTTATATCGCGCGCCATCCGGACCAATTCACAATCCACCGCTTCCACGATGAACAGTTTCCCCGATTCCCGGAGGTCCGATTGTGCGTCGACACGGTCGAAGACCTGGAGGTCGTAACGCGGATCCTGGAGGCGGTCGCGCCGATCGATGGCCCGCTGGAACCGGAGGCGGTGTTGGCAATGATCCGACGCAATCCCGAGTGGGCCCAGATCAACGCAAGGGTCCAACAGAAGGATTTCTGAGATGCCCAGCGAACCCACACCGGCGGCTCGTACGGTCTTCGCGGGCAACCAGCCGACGTTTCTACCCTGGCTGGGCCTGATGGAACAGATGGCGTTCTCTGACGTCTTCGTACTCTGCGACGATTTTCAATTGTCGACCCCCAGTTGGCACAATCGTAATAAGATCAAGGGCCCCAAAGGCGTTGCGTGGTTGCGGATCCCTGTGAAGCACGCGCACGATCAGCCGATTAACGCGACGGAGCTGGACGACAGTCAAAAATGGCGCAAGAAACACCTGCGGTCCATTGAGAGCAACTACCGCAAGGCTCCCTATTTCGAAACCTACTGGCCCGACTTGCAAACTCTATACGAAAGCGAGTGTTCCATCCTGTCGGATTTCACGATCCCGATGATGCGCTATTTCACGAAGGCCCTGGATCTGAAGGTGAGTTTTATCCTCTCCTCTCAATTGCAGTTGGAAGGACGCAAAGCAGAGCGGGCGATTGACCTGTGTCACAAAGTGGATTGCAACGTCGCGTACGTGGCCGCGGGGACCCAGGCGTATATCGACACCCGGGAATTTAAGCAACAGGGTGTGGAGGTTCTCTTTCAGGACTACACGCACCCGGTCTACCCGCAACTGTGGGGTGAATTTATTTCGCACTTGGGCGTGTTGGACTTGCTGATGAATTGCGGGCCCGACAGCAGGCGCGTCCTTCTTTCCACCAGCCAGGTGATAAAGAAAGAAACCTACAAAGAACCACCGGTTACCTGACCTCCCACCAAAGCCCGGACCTCCCCTGCCAGATAGGTGGAGCCGGCCACGCAGATCAAATCTTTGGTTTTTGCAACACTGCGCGCCAACTCCAGCGCCGCGGCCGGGTCGCGTGCAATCCGGCACTCGGTCCCCGATGCCACCCGGCCGATCTGTGCGGCCAACGCCTCCGGAGTCACCGCCCGGGGCGAATCGCAACCGGTCGCGATCGCAACCGAACAGGCGGGAAGCAGCTCGCGCAACACGGCGTCCACCTGTTTGTCCGCGAGGATCCCAAGGATCAGGATCAGCCGGTCATAGACGAAGTCTTCTTGCAGCGTTGCGGCCAGTGCGCGCGCGGAGCCGTCGTTGTGCGCGGCGTCCACCACGAGCGTCGGCTGCTCGGCCAGCCGCTCAATCCGACCGGGAAGCCGGGCCGCGAGCAAACCCGCCTCCATCTGCCGGGCGGTTACATGGACGACACCGGAGGCATCGAGCAGTCGGACGGCCTGGGCAGCGCAGGCGGCGTTGAGCCGTTGATGGAGGCCGGGTGCCGACAGGTCAAGATCCACCGGCTCCATTACAACATGCAGCGGGGCGGCCAATTCTTCAGCACGCCGGCGGATGACTTCCAGCCCTTGAGACGGCGCCGCGGCGGTGACCACAGGAACGCCTGCCTTGATAATACCGGCCTTCTCCCAAGCGATCGCGTCGAGTGTCTCGCCCAGTTGGCGGGTGTGATCGAAACCGATGTTGGTGATTACGCAGACTGCCGGCTCGATCAGGTTGGTGGAGTCCAAGCGCCCGCCCAGCCCAACCTCCAAGATGGGGACTTCCACGTGCTCTTCCTGGAACCAGATCCAGGCGATGGCAGTGATGATCTCGAAGAAGGTTGGTTTGGGCTCAGCCTGTTCTAGATAAGGCTTCAGCCGCTGGACGACCCGGACGAGCACCTCGGTCGCTATCTCATTTCCCCCAACTGCGAAGCGCTGTTCAATCCGCTCCAGATGCGGCGAGGTAAACAGACCGGTCCGCACCCCGGCGGTTCGCAAAATGGATTCGATAAAGATCGAGGTCGAACCCTTGCCCTTTGTACCGGCTACATGGACCGCGGGAATACCTCGTTGTGGATTCTCGACCGCCGCGAGCACGTCCCGCATCCGGTCCAGATTAAGCTTACTCTCGTCGTAGGGGAAGTTTACGACGCTCTCGTAGTTCGTGAATGTGAATAGGGGCTCCAGACCGGCATCATAGGATTTCATGGAGACCCCGCTTTTCATGACACCGTGGATGCTTCGAGACACGCCCCGAATTCTGAACGTCGATTTTCAAGCAAAATGCCTCGAATCAAAACTCAAACAAAAGACTTACTATTTTTTCCATGCACCCGGAAAGACTCATAACAATATTATTTTATATGACTTACGCCCCATCATGCCGATTATACCAGCCACCGCACCAATTGCTCAAAGGAATTTTCCTTAACTAGCCGTCTTGTTAGCAGAAGCTAGCAATCGAAAGCTTCTACAAGGGTTTCTGTTGCGGACGCAATCCCGCGGCAGTTTGTAACAATCTAGTGTAATCGTTAGGGGATACTCTCATGCGAGTATTACGCAAAGGCGTTTTCGCCACGACCTTCCTCGTGCTCTTCACACTCCTCACCTCGTCGATGGCCAGCGCAGCGACCATCTCGTCACTGACCGCGACCACTGTGGACGATTTCGATGGAGCCGGACTGACCAGCCTGATCGACGGAACCGCCGACTTGAAGGCCTCCCTCGGTGTCACCTTTGAAGGCGACATCAATCCGGACCTCTTCTTCGGTACCATCGAAAGCCGCGTGTATTGGGATTCCGGTCTCGATGACACCATGGGAACCGCGGACGACAAGACTCACGTGCTCTACATTATTGAGCTCGATGAAGAGTCAGAGCTTCCGTTACGAGAGTTCGATGTGACCGACAGCCAAGTGGCCCAATCCTTGCTGATCGGTGAAGTTATCCAGAGCGGCGACCTGGACTCCCTGGCCGACTCGGCCGACCCGCCGACGTTGATCGGTCCGACCATCGACTCGATCGACACTTTCGAGGGCGCATTCAATTCGATCGGCTTCAACTGGGAAGACGCCAACGGGTTCGTCGAAGGTGGTGACGCGGTCGCTGTGTACCTGTCCTACGATGGTCTGCGGGACTGGTCCGTGGTGGACGCCCGGATCAAGGATACGCAAAACATTTCGGATTTCGAAAGTGTTCTGAGCGTGACCAACGTCCCGGAGCCGACC
>JAJDCN010000247.1 GCA_029260815.1 Planctomycetota bacterium | reverse complement strand
GTCTAGTACCAGGATAGCCGTAGCGGAGCAAACCGCGTAGACAATACCAATGATCGCTTCTTGAGGGATCCGGTTATCCCGGAAGCGGCTCATAGCGAACAAGGCCGCGCCTACGAGCGTAAATGTCAGGGAGATGACATAGGCTACCGGGCTCTCCAGGTCGTATCCGGCCAACAACCCCACCGTTGTGCCCAGAGCTGCAACCTGAGCCAGGGCCAAGTCAACGAAAATGACACCTCGCCCGACTACGTGCAATCCCAAGTAGCAATGAATACCCGTAAGAATCAAGCACGCGGCAAAGGGGGCCAACAAAATTTCCATCATGGGTTTGTTTCCGCTAACGTCGCAACTAAACGTGTCACGACGGTATCGATCATCGCAATATAGTCAGTTGCTTGGGCTTGACCACCAACGGAGTTTGCCACGACGAGTACGCGAATTTCAGTACGTTGCGCTACGTAGTCGGGGACACGTCGATTAAAATAAGGCTCGGCGAGCAACGCTTTTGCGCCGCGACTGCGGACTTGGTCAATAACTTTCGCTAAGTGTCTCGGACTGGGTGAAATACCGGGCTTCGGTTCCAGTTCGTCGATCACCACGAACCTGAAGCGATGGGCAAAGTAACTCCATGACCGGTGGTACGTTACGATTGGGCTTTCCGCATAGGGTTTCACTTTGGCCAACCAGCCGCCTAACTCGGAAACTCCTGAAGGATTCTTCAACACCGAATCCAGGCGGTCTTGGAGTAAGAAGGCCCATAATTGGCCTCCGCCTACCCGCTCGACCAATACCTCACCAAACATCGCAATATCTAAGGATCGGCGAAACCGTTCATGGTTGTACTCGAAGTAAGCTGCGTCGGCCGGGGAGAGCGTTGACATCCGCCGAGCAATCGTTCCGGCGACGATCCGCGCATTGAGCGGGTCAAGCCAATAGTGCGGGTTACCCGACGGATGGACATCGCCCATGGAACGATCGACTTTGGTCGTAGGCACCTCCAGGCGTAGTACGCCGGTCGCGGCGTCCAGATGCCCAGGCGTTCCGGGCCGGATTTTTGAGTTGCGGCTACCATCCAGGATCGGTTGCTCGTAACCGATCTCCAACTCAAGCCCACTACGAATCCAAAGATCTGCCCTTTTTGCCTGCATCATATAGCTGGGCTTTGGCTCAATGAAGTGCGGATCCTCGTACCCAGTGGCCAAACAAGTGACTTCCACACGAGCTCCACCGATCGATTCCACGATCGATTTCAGATTCGTGGTCGTTGTCACGACAATCAGTTTTCGACCCGTTCCCGGAGCTGGAGGAACAACACGCACCGGAGTAGCCAGCGTAGATGTAGACACCTCTGACTCCGGCGCAATTGAAGAAGATACAGGAGTTCTTTTGTCATCTATCGGAGCAGATTTGGGTTGTGTCAGGAAAGCCGTCTTATCGACCGATGGGCTCAAAATCGGTGTCTGGGCAACATCGACCTCTTCTTTTTTATGAACCGATTCAGTTTTTGCCGCCAATGGCTCCTTGTCCACCAGAACCTTTCGTTCTTTTGGCTCGGTGGGTTCCTCCGTCGGAAGCTCGCGCGGCTTCTGCTGTTGGTTCTGAAGCACGATCGACCTCCGCGGTACCGGGAGGGCTGCCTGAGATTGAGGTTTCTTTTCGGCCAACAGAGCATTCCGAACGGATAATTCCGTCGCAGGCTCGTCATTCACAATCGATTTCCTGTTGGTTTCGACAAGTTTAGTCGTCTTCGGGCTATGACCTGCGTGATCGGGAGCCGAAGCGGTTGGCTGCCCGAGAAACATGCCCGCGGCAAGGAGCGTGGCCCCCAAAACGGCTCCGACCAGTCCGGCAATCAACAACTGCCAATCTTTTGATGCATTCATCGGAACTCCCTTGCTTAAAATTCGTGGGCCCCATGGGGCCCGATGTTAAAAGTTGCCTGCAGCATGAATTCGTGCTCAAAGCCACGTCCTGCTTCGTCCGCATAGTTTCGGTCGCGGAATGTGTACCCGGCCCGCCAACGGACGAACTCGCTTTGCAAAAAAGTCAAGAACGCGGAGTATCCCGATTCATGAAGACCCGGCTCATCGGGCATCTGGCTGAAGTCCCAGCGGACTCCGGTGAGCCAGAGTCGATCGCATTGATACTCCACCGCAGAGTAGGCCCCCCAGGCGTCGGCTGTATCGGAATCGCCACGATCCTTGGCCACTGCAATCAACTCGGTTTGCCACAAAAACGACGTATCCCGCCCTTCCAATGGGGGCCGCCACTTGTAGGTCACATCTACACCGCCGACCAGGGTTTCGCCCAGTGCGTTGCGATCGGCATTGGCGCCCGCGGCGGCGGACAAGCCAATCTCCAGGTTGGAAGCCTCCGACAGCGGGTTGGAATCTCGCAAACGTACCAGCGGCGTAAAACTGTTTGCATCCTCCCCCGCAAAAAGGATCTCGTTATTGTTGTTAAAACCACTGACGAGCAGTTCAATGTATCGATCCCAGGGGTTTGGAACCAGCCAACTGATTTCCACACCTTCCGCAAGGAGCCCTTCTTCGCCAAAGAAGTTGGCAAGGACAAATGGGTGGTCCGGCCAGGGCAGCGCGTGGCGGTGGACCGCGTTGGCCTTGCCAAATCGAGCACGCATCTTACCCACACGGGCCTGAAATCCCTCAGGCAGGTTCAAAAACGTTAGAAACGCTTCTTCCAGGTCCGTCTCGAATTCGCCTTCGCCAATCTCCTTTTCTAGCGCGATGAAAAAGTCGGCCCGTGTAAACGGATCCGCGTAGGCGCTCACCGCCATTTCCGTCTCTCTCATGCTGAAGGCATTATCCGGCTGAGCGCCGCCTCGGCTGTTGGCATGGAAAACAAAATCACCGACCAGACTGATGTCCGGATTGAACGACTGGAATCCCTGGGACGCGGGACCAGCCGGCGCATTGGGCGCGGGCTGGGTTTGCTCGAACCATCGGTCCAGGGCCGTTTCCAAATTTCGTTCAGGAGAGTATTCAGGCTTCGCGCCTTGGCTCAGATTGTTAATCTGAGACTGAAGCTGGTCCGTCCGAGCTTTAAATTGATCTTCTATCGCCTCCAGCCGCGCGTTGTAGGTTTGAGCCATTGCGGCTAAACGTTCTTCGTACTGCTGCTGAATTTTGGCCAGTTGCGCAGGAAACACCGAGTTGTCGATATTCTCGCGTGCCCCCGTCCAGCCGAGACGCGCAGTCGCCAGCAAGCAGGCGAACACACCAAATAATATGGCTTTTTTCATGGGTCACTCCATCTAATCCTCAAATACTTCGCAGCACACTTATGTGCGCAGGAAGGATCAACCGTTATTAATAACGTAGATTAGATCGAGTACGGCGGGGCGCGGGTTGGTGAAGTTCGGAAGCAAGTGGAGGATCCTAATGGAACACTTTGTTCCACTTGCTGGGTTCTCGGAACCGGAAGTTCAATGTTTTCCCTAGCATCTACGCCTAGCGTACGGGGAGTGCTGTTCCACCAGTCGCACGCGGGGCAGCTTGCCTCCGGCACCTCAAGGCCGGAATTGCCGAGGTGAATAGAGTGCAAAGAACCCGATTGACCATCGGGTGCGATCAGATCATGGCTGTGAACACCACCCACCGTGATCGCCAAGAGCAGGTGGATGGCGCCTAGCCAAAGAGCAATCGATTTTTGGAATCTCAGGCGATGCATTACCGTTACCGAAGTGTACAAAATATCTTTTTGGCCGATTAACGTAACATTCAAACAACTCTAGTCAAGTATATTACACAAATGAGACCGAGAAATCTACTTTCCAGAATCTGGCCTCTGTGCTAGAATTCAAGGCTTCGAACGCATTGCAACTTGCTGCTAGACATGGATACGACGCGAATACGCAACTTCTGCATCATCGCCCACATCGACCACGGTAAATCGACCTTGGCCGACCGGTTTCTGCTGCGCACCAGCTCGATTTCGTCGCGGGAGTTCCGGGAGCAGGTCCTGGACGATATGGACCTGGAGCGCGAACGGGGGATCACCATTAAGGCCCGCGCGGTCACCATGTCCCACACCATCGGCGGGAGCGAATACATGCTCAACCTGATCGACACGCCGGGTCACGTGGACTTCAGCTACGAGGTTTCCCGTTCCTTGACGGCCTGCGATGGAGCCTTGCTGCTGGTGGACGCCACCCAGGGCGTAGAAGCCCAAACTCTGGCGAACATGCACTTGGCCTTTGATCTGGGCATCGAGATTATTCCCGTGATCAATAAGATCGACCTGCCCAACGCCATGGTGGACGACGTGATCCTCGAGATGGAAAACAGCCTCGGCATGCTGCCGGAGGAGATCCAGCTCGTCAGCGCCAAGACCGGTGAGGGTGTGGACGAGCTGATGGAAACGATCATCCGCCGGATCCCATCACCGCAAGGCAAGTCGGCCGATCCGCAGCGGGCTCTGATTTTCGACGCGGTTTACGACGAGTTTCGCGGAGTGATCGTCTATATTCGCAGCGTGGACGGAAAAATCACGCGAGGCGACCGGATCAAGATGCTCAGCTCCGACCGCGAATACGAGGCGACCGAAGTCGGCAAGTTCCGCCCCCGACCGCAGGTGGTAGACAGTCTCTCCTCCGGGGAGGTTGGCTATCTCGTGCCGAATATCAAAACTCTGCAGGATGTGCGCATCGGCGACACGATTACACTGGCGACGGGACCGAGTGTCGAAGCCCTGCCCGGGTACGTGGAGCCGCTACCGATGGTCTTCTGCGGGCTGTATCCGACGAACCACACCGATTATGACGCCCTGCGTAAGGCGTTGGAGAAACTCCAGCTCAACGACTCGTCTTTTACATTCCAGCCGGAAACCTCCGAGGCACTTGGCTTCGGCTTCCGCTGCGGGTTCCTGGGGTTGCTGCACATGGACATTGTCCAAGAACGTCTTGAGCGGGAGAGCGGCCTGTCAATCGTGCAGACTGCCGCCAACGTAACCTACGAAGTGGCCAAGACCGACGGCTCGGTTATTCGAATCGATTCGCCGGGAGCACTCCCGAACGCCGGGGTAATCGACGAGATCCGGGAGCCCGTCATCCGATTGAGCATTCTGATTCCGGCTGATTCCATCGGTGCGGCAATGAAGCTAGCCGAAGAGCGTCGGGGCAAATACATCAAGACCGAATATCTCTCTTCGGCACGCGCGCTGCTGGAGTACAAGATCCCCCTGGCAGAAATCATCTTCGATTTCTATGACAAGCTCAAGTCTGCCACCCGGGGATACGGGACCATGGACTACGAGTTCGATTCCTATAACGCAGCCGACTTGATCAAACTACGGATCCTGGTGTCTGGCGAGGAGGTGGACGCCTTATCGACCATCGTGCACCGGTCGGTGGCGGAGCCCCGGGGCCGAGCCCTGATCCGCCGGTTGCAGAAGGAGATTCCCCGCCATATGTTCGAGGTGCCTCTCCAGGCAGCCATCGGCGGCAAGGTCATCGCCCGGGAGAACATCAAGGCGCTGCGCAAGAACGTGACCGCCAAATGCTACGGCGGCGATGTAAGCCGCAAGCGCAAGCTGCTCGAGAAACAAAAAGAGGGGAAGAAGCGGATGAAGCGAGTCGGGAACGTGGAAATTCCCCAGGAAGCCTTCATGTCTGTACTGAGCACCAGCGAGGAAAAACGTGGACGCAACTGATCCCACGCCGGACGCGATGCGTCCGCAAGAAACTGCTACCGATGCTCAATTGGTCACTAAGAAAACACCTGAAGCGAAGAATCCGAAGTCGCTCATCGAAAACATCGAAGCGATCGTTGTGGCCATCATCCTGGCGCTCGTGATCCGGCAGTTCGCGCTGGAGGCATTCAAGATCCCCACCCAGTCGATGGAGCCAACCCTGCTGGGAGAAGGCAACGGAAAGAAGTACGGAGATCGGGTGCTGGTCAACAAGCTGATCTATAAGGTCTCCGAGCCAAAATTGTGGGACGTAGTGGTCTTTAAATATCCCTACCCGGACATCTACTGCCGCGAAATGGGGCATGTATACAACGATCACAAGCCCTATCTGTACGAAGCCTGCCCATACTGCGGCCGATCAAATGTACTGCGGAAAAGGAGCGATTTCATCAAACGTCTGGTCGGGCTTCCAGGTCAGCACATCAATGTATTCCACGGTGATCTCTACCTGGATGGAACGATCTCGCGCAAGACCGAAGAGGCACAAGAGGCACTTTGGCTGCCGGCATTCGAATCCGATTTTTCAGAACCCCAGCCGTTCCGCGATCGATGGATCTCCAACAATACCCAATTTCAATTGAAAGACGGGCGGCTTAGAACTTCCGGCGATACCGTGGTCCGCTTCGAATTCCGAGGCGGCGTCACTGACGAGACCAAGCCGGACGACGGCAAGCTACGACCGGGGGGCGAACAAAACAAAAGGAATCCGGTCGGCGATCTGCGCGTCACGCTGCAAGTCAAGCCGGAGGTTGGCCAGGGGGCCTTAACGCTTATCATCGTGGAGGACAAGACCACCTACCGGGCGACGATTCCCGTGGAAGGCTCAAGCCAATCCGGTCAGGTCGTCATTGAAACCGAAATGATCGAGAAAAAGGAATCGGGTTCTCATACAGGCACTCTGCCGGTGGGGAAGTTTTCCGAGGTGATTTTTGCGAATGTCGATGATACCGCTTACTTGACAATCGATGGGAACAAGGTTTTTCATTTCCAGCGACCCGATACCTACATGCCCGAGTTTCGCAACGACAACCAAAGGAACAATACCCGGAGCATGGCCAGCTTTGAGGCGGATCGAATGACCGCGGAGTTTCGCTCCCTCAAGCTGGATCGAGACGTCTACTATACCAACATCAACACAAGCTCGGGTGGTTCTCGCTTCGAGCACATGAAGGCCGAGGGCTACCCGATTCCTGAGGACGAATATTTTTTCATGGGCGACAACAGCAAGCACAGCAGTGATGGCCGAGCCTGGGGCTCCGTGAAGCGCGACAGCATCGTGGGCAAGGCGTTCATGATCTTCTGGCCCTTCCAGCCATTTTACAGCGAAACACGCATTCAGTTCATCGACTAGCACCTGGACAGGTCGAGACCGAATTGATAAGATAGCGGAGGCCGCGGAAAGAAGGAGCGGATGCCAACAACCCTGTCAGACCCTACAAAACTGTCCAACCAGGACAAGCAGCGAATCGACACGCTGACCGATGCCTACCGGCGGATCAAAGAACAATTGAGCCGAAAGATCGTCGGGCAGGAAGCAGTTGTCGACCAGCTTCTCTACGCAGTCTTCGCCTGTGGCCACTGCCTGTTGGAAGGCGTACCGGGCTTGGCCAAGACCCTGATGGTCAGCTCGCTGGCCGAGACATTGTCGCTGGACTTCTCGCGCATCCAATTCACCCCCGATCTGATGCCCTCCGACATCACCGGGACCGAGATCCTGGCCGAAAACAAGGAGACCGGCCAGCGAGAATTCCGCTTCATGAAGGGTCCGATCTTTGCCAGCGTTGTGCTCGCCGACGAAATCAACCGTACTCCGCCCAAGACCCAGGCGGCGCTGATGGAGGCCATGGAGGAACGCCAGATCTCCTCCGGCGGCAAGAAATACCCAACACCCCAGCCCTTCTTCGTCCTGGCCACGCAAAACCCGATCGAACAGGAAGGGACCTATCCCCTGCCCGCGGCCCAGATGGACCGCTTTATGTTCAAGATTCTGGTCGATTACCCGGACCTGGAAGACGAGTACAAGATCGTCCGCTCCACCACCTCGCGCCCGAACCTTGTCCTAGAAAAAGTGCTGAGCCACGATGATTTGATGGCGGTACAAGCCATCGTTCGGCGTGTGCCGATCTCCGATCAGACCGCCGCCTATGCGATCCGTATCGCCCGCGCAACCCGGCTGAAAGAAGAACAGGCGGAGGAGTCGGTCCGCGACCATGTGGCGTGGGGCTGCGGGCCGCGCGCCACCCAGGGCCTGATCCTGGGCGGCAAGGCCCGCGCGATCCTGCAAGGCCGCTATGAAGTCACGCCCGAAGACATCTTCGATCTGGCTCTTCCGGTTTTGCGCCACCGGATTATCCCTAACTACACCGCCGATGCCGAGGGCGTGGACACCGATACGATTGTCGAGGCGATGCTCAAGACCATCCCCGGCGGCCCCCCCACCGAGGAGGAGAAAGCCTCTTCCCTGTGGCAGCGTGTACGGGGGCTCTTTCGAAAATAACGAGACTGTTGCGCCTGGAGACGTAATCTGTGAACCGACCCGGCATCCTGCTCGTCTTGCTCGTACTGGTTATCGCCACGAATGGTTGTCTCGCGATCGAAAGTCTCTTCGATCGTCCTTCCGGAGACATCGTCGGGGTCACCGTGCGCGACATCACCTTCGATCGCGCAACCGTCGAACTCACCGTCGCGATTGAGAATATCTACAGCGTCATCCTTCCGGTGACGGGATACGATTACACGCTTCAGGTCGAAGGCATTCCCGTCGCGGCGGGCGCGGTGGAAGTCTACGTCCAGATCCCGCCCGGAGAAACCGCCTCGCTGAAAGTTCCCTTACAGTTGCGCTACGACGACGTGCGCGCCATTCTCCAGCGGGTCGGGAACGCGGCCCAGGCCCACTACCGGGCGCAGGCCCGCCTATACGTCATAACGCCGATCACGGACCGCTACCCCATGGACTTCGAGCGTCTGGGCAAGCTGCCGGTTCCACGGATGCCACGGTTCAAGCTGCTCGGTATCGGGTTCAACCGGGAGACCCCCATGAGCAGCCGCGTGACCCTGCGTCTGCGGGTAATCAACCCGAACACGTTCAAGATGAATATCCAACAGTTGGACTATGCCGTCGTTATCGAAGGACAAAACCTGGCGACCGGAAAGGTCCTCCCCGACCCTTCCATCGAGCCGGACGCCGATACCGTCGTGGAGCTTCAGATCGATGTGCAGGCTGAAGATGTGCGTCGAGCCCTGTTGGCAGCGCTGCGCGCAGAGAATTTTTCCTACGCCGTGACCGGGACCTTGATTACGGATACGGAATACGGCCCGATGGAAACGGCTCTTGCCATCGAAGGCACTTGGAGGCCCCAAGAAGAGATTCGAAAAGAGGACGCGCGCTAAAGGGTTTGCTTCCAGACCGCTTCCAGATCGGCCGGCTCCCGATAGCCGAAGACGTCTTGTAAAGCGGTCTTTGCTTCCTTCCCGCCGAGCTGTTGGCAATAGCGCACCAGCGCGGGCCGACCGTACCGCGCAATGAGGAATTTCACCACCGAATGGGATTCTCCGTAGAACAGGCGGATGGCCTCTTCGTTGGGATAGTCGGTCATGGCGAAGAGCTTGCTCAGCGGAATATGACCGCCGGCCTTGACACGGGTACGGACCAGATTCTCGTAATACCGGGTCTTAAAGGGCGGCTCTTCCAGCACCGCAACCCCTTCGCTCAACCATCGTGGCACCCGGGCACGCCCGCCGACCGCTTCGGTAAAGACCACGTGGGTCAGCTCGTGGGGCAAAATGGAATCGAGCACCGCGTTGGCGGTCTGGAACGTGTGAATTTCCCGCTGAGCGATCGCGGCTCCGATGAAACTAACCTTATTCACGCCGCCGGACCAACCGGGCTGCCCGGTGACCTTGCTGTACTCCACCGCGTCCCGGTAGATATACACGTGGATCTTGCCCGGACCGCCCTTGCCATTGAGTGGCGGCCACAACGCAGCGATCTGCGCCAGGTTCCGATCGCCCACGCGCCCCACTTCGGCGGCAAGACGGCGGTTGCGGTGGTGGATCTTCAGGTAAATGGATTCGTAGGCCAGCAGGTCCTTGGATTCAACCTTCTCCCACTTCGCCTCCTCCAGTTTGGCCGCTACCTTCTCCTTGCCGGGATCGATCTTCAGTTGCTTCTGGGCCGCGCGCTTTAGTTGGACCAACTGCTTCGCGTCCACCTTACGCTGCACCGGAATCCCCGCCGCCGCGGCGTAATATTCCGCAGCATCCCGCGGATCCTCACGGGTGGCCTCCAGCAGGACACCGTAGTAGTAGTTTACGATGCCGCTCTGGGGAACGACCTGTAACAGGTCCGCCATCAAACGCACCGCCTCTTCGGTCTGTCCGGACCCCAGAATATCATTGATGTGTGTAATCCGCCCGAAAACCAGCTTTCCTTCCAGCTTCCCGAGCACCTTCGGGTCAAAGCTGACCGCCTCTTGATAGGAATCCGCGGCAAATGCGAAACGCTCGTCTGTAAAGTACCGATCGCCGATTCCGATCAGCACAGAAGCAATTTCTGAACCGAGCGACTCCCGGCGCGCGGGGAAGGCGTTGAACAGGTCGTAGAATTTCAAGCGGGTTTCATCGAGCTTGTGGGCTGCAACCAGCTTGTGGATCGCTTCAATCTTCTTCTCCGCCTCCGCCAACTTCCCATCGATCTTGGCGATCAGGGACTTCATGGCATCGGCAGATTCGGTGTCGTTGGATTGGATCGCGTAGGCGCGTGCCGAGCCGTACCAGCGGGCCTTGAACAGCTTCTGGGCCTTGGCTGCGTAGGCTTGTGCCAAGGTGGTGCGAATCTCCGGGTGGTCTCCGTCGGCCCGCCGAGCCGCCTCCAAATGTTCCACCGCCCGGTTCAAGGCCTTTTGCTTCAGATAGGACTTGCCTAGTTCAAGTTGCGTCTCGATCGCGTTCTGACGGATGATTTTCTCGATGCGGTAACGCGGAAAGGACCAGCGGCCCAGGGGTGTAACGATCGAGACCTTGCTGTCTGTCTCCTCGACGATTGTGCCGACAACTTCCCTCTTGTTTTTCAGGATCAGTTTGTCGCCGTCGGCACGCTGTGCCGTCGTTACAGCCACCAGCATGACGAGCGCCGCCAAGACGATGCGCATTTGGCGTCGAATTGAAATCATCACATACCTCGTCGATTGAGGGGACACAAGACCATGGCAAAGCCCCTTACTAGTATCGGCTCCTCTGCTAGTCGTCCTGAAGGGCCACAATGCCCGGCAGAGCCTTGCCCTCCAGCATCTCCAGCGATGCCCCGCCGCCGGTGGAGACGTGGGAGAGCTTTTCGGTCAGCCCCAGCTTGGCCAGCGAAGAAACAGTATCGCCGCCACCGGCAATGGTCAGACCGTTCACTTGCGCGACCGCTTCTCCGACGGCGCGGGTTCCGGCAAAGAAACGTTCCATCTCGAACACACCCATAGGCCCATTCCAGACGATGGTCTTGGCGGCCCGGATGCACTGACAAAATTTGTCACTCGTCTTCGGCCCGATATCCAGGGCCATGAAGCCGTCGGGGATTTCACGGCCCACCGTTTGGATCGTCCCGTCCTCGCCAAACCGATCGCTGATGACATGGTCTTCGGGCAGCAACATGTCCACACCGGCGTCGGCGGCCTCTTTCAGAAGTTGACCAGCCAGCTCGACCTTGTCCGGCTGCAGCTTGGAGTCGCCAACCGGAACCCCCTGGGCCTTGAGGAAGGTATAGGCCATGCCACCCCCGATGACGATCGCGTCAACGGTTTGCATCAGGTTGGTGATGACGCCGATCTTGTCAGAGACCTTCGCCCCGCCGAGGATCATGACAAAGGGCTTGGCGGGAGCCTTGAGGTGAGCCTCCAGGTATTCGATCTCTTTGAGCAGAAGGAACCCCGCGGCGTTGGGTAGGAGGCGTGCGACTCCCTCGGTGGAGGCGTGGGCGCGATGGACCGAGCCGAACGCATCGTTGACATAGCATTCGGCCAGTCCCGCCAGTTGCGTTGCGAAGGCCGGGTCGTTGGCCGTTTCCGCCTTGTGAAAGCGAACATTCTCCAGCAAAAGCACGTCGCCGTTGGTGAGAGTCTCGACTGCTGACTCTGCCTCTGCACCGACGCACGATGCTGCAAAGGCCACGGGACGTTCAAGCAGGTCGGACAATCGCTCTGCGGTGGGACGGAGGGTAAACTTCGGATCCGGGGTCCCTTTGGGGCGGCCCAGATGGGAGGTCAAGATCACCCGCGCCCCGGCGTCGCACAGATGCCGGATCGTCGGCAGGGCAGCCCGGATGCGGGTGTCGTCGTCCACCCGCCCCTCCGCGTCGATGGGAACATTGAAGTCCACACGGACCAGCACACGTTTCCCTTTGAAATCCAGATCGGCGACGCTGCGTAGGGCCATGGTTCCTTGCTCCTGGTGACGTGAATATTCTTGCCTTTGGCGATGGACCCCATAGAATCGTGCATGGAAAGCCAGCCGTGGGAATCGAACCCACAACCTTTGCATTACGAATGCAGTGCTCTACCGTTGAGCTAGGCTGGCATCGACGGCCGAATGGTACCAAATCAAGGGGGCATGATCAACCTCGGATTCTCATGGCGCCCACCCACCTAACCATCGCAGAGAAAAAACGAAACGGCGCGTTCTACACACCGCCAGAGGTCGTCGATCGCGTGTGGAGGATCGCTTGGCCCAACGTAAAAACGAGCCGGCCACGAGTCCTGGACCCAGCCTGTGGAAACGGGGCCTTCCTCGCCCGATCGCTGCGCCCTGTTGCAGCCGTCGGCGGACGCGACGCGGTGTTGCGCTACGTCGAGACGGGGTTGCACGGCCGTGATACAGATCCCATCGCCGTATCTGGTTGCCGAAAGCGAATCCTTTGGTATGCGGACGAAGTAGCCGGCCTGACTGCCGGGGAACGAACCCGGCTGACACGCGCACTGGAACGTCACATCCGGTGCCAGGACACGCTGACGGTGGAGGATGCCGGACTCTATGACCTGGTCATCGGCAACCCTCCATTTGTCTCCGCCGACAACATCCCGCCGGAGCGCAAGGTTCTGCTGAAATCCCTTTATCCCCACACGGCGATCCACCGCTTCGATCTGGCCTGCCTGTTCTTCGAACATGCTCTGGCCCATCTGCGACCGGACGGGCTGTTGGCAATGTTGCTGCCCGCCCGGGCGCTGACGGGGCACTACTTTCAACCGCTACGGACGATGTTGCTGGAGCGAGCCCGGCTGCTCGCAGTGGCTGATCTGGGGCAATCGGCGCTGAAGGTCAATAATCCTGTAGGCCTAATCGTTGCGCAGACAGGAAGACCTGCAATTCAATACACCCTGGACGACGTATCAGTCGAGGAACGCGAGCGAAAGATTGGCATCGAGCTGTTTCAAAACGCGCCGCAAAAAAAATTCAATCTTTCACCTCTCGCGGGACTGACCACGGCCTTGCGTGAAAGATTCCCACCCCTCAGAAAAGATTACCTTGTAACCGACGGCGTCCAGACCGGACCCCATCTCAAGCGGGTCCTCGTGCGCGAACCGGAGCAAACCGAAGATTACACACCCGCTTTGCGGCGCGGCTCGAACATTCCCGGTCGATACGCGCCGCCCCAGTGGGACGGCTGGTGGATGCTCAAGCCCCACTTGTGCCCGTCCGCGCCGGGATTTCATTACGGCGCACGACGAACGGCGGTCTTCGCTACCCGACCGAAGATTATTTTGCGCCAGACGGCGCCGGAAATCATTGCCACATGGGATGCGGAAGGTTTTGCCTCCGCCAACTCCATCTTCCACGTGGTGAGCCGCTCGAACAACACAGGGGCGCTACTCTACTTGCTGGCCGTTCTAAACTCTGTGTTTGTTTCAAAGCTCTACCAGGCGGAGACCCATACCGGCGAGACATCGTTCCCGCAACTGTACATCACGGAGTTGAACGCCTTGCCGGTACCCGATTATGTAGAGACGGGCGAACCCAAGGCCCTGACCAAGCTGGCCCTTCAGGCGCTCGAGTATCCTGATTCGCAAACGCTGAAACAAATTGAAAAGCGCGTCGAGGCGCTTTATCGATAGAAAAGCGGTTTCATCTGCCGAAGATGAACCGGTCGACCTTCAATGGCAGAACCCTCCGGGAAGCCATCCGTACCAAAACCGGGATTAAAATGGCCCCGAACCCCAGGATCAGTACCGCCTTGAGCGTGTTGAACCCCCATCTATTAACCGTGGCAAACCGGTTTCCGAAATAAAAAATGTACGGCACATGGAGCAAATAGATCGCATAGGAGTAACGCCCCAACCGGGCAAACAGCGCCAGCGGACGACCCCGCAACGGTGCGAGTGTCAGAAACCAAGTGATAAAAACAATATTGTAGACCGAAGTCCAAAAGTAGGAAGTGCCCAGAGACGTACTACGGCCCTGCTCCTGGATCGCCAAATATTCCCAAACCCCGAGCACAAACAGTACGACCACAGAGAAGGTGACCCACATCTTGTACTTTCGCGCCGCCGTGGTAACTGTGTTGAAATTTGCCCCCAACCATCGCCCGTAAACAAAATAAAAAATCCAACCAAAGCACAGGATCTTAAATCGCCAGGGGCTTGCCGCATTGCCCGGATACGTGCCCGAGGAAAAGTAGATCTGTAAGAACAGAGCCAGCACGCAAACCGCAAACGACGGATTGCCCCGCCGTCCCAAGCCTAAGAAACTCAGCACGTAGAGCTGAAAGATCACGTACAGAAAGTAGTGGCCGTAGACTTGGCCGAGGGCCAGATTTCCGAGGTACTGGCCTACCGAGGTGGTCCGATCCGCCCCGATCGCCTCGGAGAAATATGACGGTCCAAAGATGACTACCAGGTATGCCAGCGTCGACCAGAGAATGTAAGGAAACAACACGTTGGAAGACCGCCGGACCAGAAGCTTCAGCGGGGGACCCGAATCGGTCTTCAGCTCGGCGCGGGTCAGGAAGAAACCACAGGCGACCACGAACCCAGGAACGCTGATCCGGGGTAGATGGCTGGCGCAGACCAACAACCACTCCTTCAGGGAATAGCTCCCGTCAAAGTCGATGGCATCCCGGAAGATCGTGTGAGAGAACACAATTAAGACGGCCGACAGCCCGCGCAGGGCGTCGAAGATCATCAACCGGTTCTTCCCTGCGGCAGGCTTGCGGATAGGGACCTCCTTGCGGTTTGAAAATCCAGGCTCTTGAATAACCCAGTATAAAAACAAGGCAGCCCTGGATCAATGGCGCACCGCAACCCGACGAATAGGCATTTGCCAGGGACCAGGCCACTCCCACCTTGCAAACTACCGTCCTGTTCGTATAATAGAGCGCATCGGGTATTTCCCGTGCAGGCCGCGGAGATTGCCGAGATGGTATAGGAGGATTACGATGACCCGGCTCCAAATCTGGACGTTGACCATGGGCGCCTTTATGGCTGGTGCCCTTTTTGGCGGCTATCTGCTGGTCCACAACGGCTTCTTTCCCAGCGTTCATGCAGGTGATCGGCTACCGCTGGCGGAACATCAAAAGGCAAGCCGCTTGACAATCGAGGCCACCGCCAAGATCCGCCCGTCCGTGGTCTTCATCGGCACCGAACAGACGGTCAAAGAGGGCAGACTCCCGCGTGGCAACCGGCTCTGGCGAGGCCCGGGGTTCGATCGCAACCATCGATATAAGCGGAGCGGGTTGGGCAGCGGCGTACTCGTGCAACGCAAGGGCGATACCTACTATATTTTGACCAACAATCATGTTGTGGCAAGTGCCGACAAAATGACGGTTACGCTTTTCAACGAACGGGAACTCGAGGCCAAGCTGGAGGGAACCGACCCCAACTCGGATATTGCCGTCATCAGTATCCAGGTCAAGGGTGAAGCCCTCGACTTGGCGGAGCTGGGCGATTCCAACAAGATCCGTGTCGGCGAGACCGTTCTGGCGGTCGGCGCGCCCTTCGGGCTGCAGCAGACCGTCACCCACGGGATCGTCTCCGCCATCGGTCGTGAAAACGCTGCGGTGGCCAATTTCCCAGAATTCATCCAGACCGACGCAGCGATCAATCCAGGCAATTCCGGCGGCCCGCTGGTGGATCTGTCCGGCCGGGTCATCGGGGTCAACACGTGGATCGCGTCCCGCTCCGGAGGCTCCCAGGGCCTCGGCTTCGCCGTACCGATCACCTTGGCCTCCAACGTGTTGGAAATGATCATCAAGGAAGGCAAGGTCACGCGCGCGTACCTCGGCGTCAACATTGCCGACGTGGAACCGGAAGACCTGGAGCCCTTGAAACTGGAAAGCACCGACGGGTGCAAGATTACCCGCGTGATCAGCGGCACGCCCGCCGCGAAGGCCGGGCTAAAGGCCAATGACGTCATTGTGTCCGTCGGCGAAGTAAATGTCACGTCCGCCCATTCCCTGCGCAGCCTGATCGCGTTCAAGCAAATCGGCTCGGAGGTGAGCATGGAAGTGATGCGCGACGGCAAGAAGATCAAAATTAAAGCGAACTTGACGGATCTGAATGCCATTCAGCAAAACGCCTTGACCCAATTGGGCTTCTCCGTTGAGCAACTCACTCCGGAATTGACCAAAGAGTTCCACCATATGGTCAACACCGGTGTGGTCATCACAGGCGTCCAGGACAACAGCCCTGCCGCAAGAGCCGGACTGGCCCGCGGAATGCTGATCCTCCGCGTCGCCGGAAAGTCGGTGAAGACCGTGAGCGAGGTGGGCGCGCTCCTGGACAGAGCTGACCTGGGCCGTGGCGTACCGATGTACGTCCAGAGCGTTAAGATCGTCGATCTGGTCGCGATTACCGACACGCGATCGATCCTGCTGAAGGTCGAGCCCTGACGCGAAGTACGCAAACCTAAACCGACCCCGCGCCGAGTCTTCGGCGCGGGGTTTTGTCTAACCACCCTGTACCGATAGGATACCGATCGAAATCATGGAAGAGCGGCTGAAAAACCTTCAATCCCGGCTGGAGCATCTTCAAGAGGGCTTCAAGACGGACGAACTGCGCCGCCGGATGGGCGAGGTGGAGGCGGAAATGGGCCGCGTCGGATTTTGGGACAATCCAGAAGCGGCGCAGGAGACCGTCGCACAACTCAAGCAGATCAAGGCCACGCTGGATCCTCTCGAAGCTCTGTGCCGGGCCTTTGAAGACGCCGAGGCGATGGCCGAGCTGGCCTCCGAATCTGGTGAAACAACGGAGCAAGCGGAGGCGGAGACCCACTTGGCGGAGCTAGAACGCCAGGTGGACCGGATGGAGTTTAAGGCCATGCTGACCGGGCCTCACGATCACCGCAATGCGTTTTTGAGGATCCACGCCGGCGCGGGCGGCACGGAGAGCTGCGACTGGGCCGCGATGCTGATCCGCATGTATACTCGCTGGATGGAGCGCAACGGGTACGAGGCCCAGATCTACGAACAAACGCACGGCGAGGAGGCGGGCACTCGATCGATCACCCTGCTCGCCAAAGGAGCGTGGGTCTACGGCTATCTTCGCGCGGAAATCGGCGTTCACCGTTTGGTGCGTATCTCTCCCTTCGACGCCCAAAGCCGCCGGCATACATCCTTCGCCTCCGTGGACGTCGTACCGGAGATCGACGACGAAATCAGCGTGGAGTTCAGCGAATCGGAACTGCGGGTCGACACCTATCGCGCCTCCGGACCGGGCGGCCAACACGTAAACAAAACCTCCTCGGCGGTGCGCATCACCCATATTCCCACCGGTATCGTGGTTGCCTGTCAGAGCGAGCGCTCGCAACACAAGAACCGGGCGACCTGCCTGAAGCTGCTTCGGGCCAAGCTCTACCGCCAGGAAGAACTCAAACGGGAAAAAGAATTGGCCTCGCTCTATGGGGAAAAAGGCGAGATCGCCTGGGGAAACCAGATTCGATCCTACGTCCTGCAGCCCTATACGATGGTCAAGGACCACCGAACCCTCCTCCAATCCTCCAACACCACCGCCGTGCTGGACGGAGAGATCGATGCATTCATCGAAGCCTATCTCAAACAGGCAATCGGGAAATAATCAACCAGCCTTCCGCACGTAATACTCAATGCGAACGTCTCCACAGTGCGTCGACTGCTCTTCTTTTCGAACAAACTTCGGCTTCAGAAGCCGGTCTACTGCCTGATACATTTCGTCCGTCTCGTTGCCGCGCTGAGGCGGTCGAATCACCACGACTTCGTTATGTTTCTTGAGATGGTTTTTGATCTTGGCATGGTTCGGGACAAATACTTCACGGTTCTCGTTGGTTAAATAATACTTCGTCGCAATGGCCAGAGAAGTCGACGCGACAATCATCGGCTGTTGCGGGTAACGCTTCTCAATGGTTTCCGCCACTTGATCGTAAGGATGATGCAGCGGAACGGTGAAGTGATACCGATACAAGCCGGCGACTAAGACACCCAGAACCAGCACGCTCAGGACCACTTGGACGGTCCGGCTGCGAAAGGCCGTCACACCACACGCAAGTATCAAATACAGCGCCGGGGCGATCCCGATGAGATATCGAGAAACGTAGAACGCATTTCGACCAGAAACACGATCGACCGTGACCATACCTAAAATCGGAACCAAAAGCCAGAGGGCGAGAAACCGGGCGGAACGGCGGTTACGAACCATCCCGACGATCCCAAGGCACAAAACTAGAGCCAGCGCGCCGAAGGCTGGCCACCCCAGTCGCGGCGGCCAATCCATGTCCCCGACAAAAGCCGGAAGATCCAGCACGTATTTCATCACATGTAGCCCGGCGGTCTCCCAATAGGAGTAATTCCCCGTGTGCTTGAGCCAGTCGGTTTTTGTAAAGCCGTGTTCGAATCGCTCTCTGGAATGTGCGTAGAGCCCCCAGGGAACAAAGAGCAACAGGGCCAGGACTTGCGCGATAACAAACGGCTTCCACGCGGCCATCCTGCTACGGCGATCCAGGAGTAGATAGAGCCCGTGAAAGACAAAAATGTAGAGCATAAAGTAATGGGTTAGCAGCGTGAGTGTCACGCTGAGTCCGTACAACACAACGATCGTCTTGCGCGACCCGGACCCGGCAAGCAGGC
>JAJDCN010000246.1 GCA_029260815.1 Planctomycetota bacterium | reverse complement strand
CCCATGAGTCCTGCCCTAGTATTTCGTATCGTTCTTGAGGTATCTGGGCCCGGTGTTCTTCGATGATGGTTTCATATTCCGAATGATCGATCACGTTGCTCCATTCCTGCGGATCCTTCGAATGGTCGTAAAACTCTTCCGATCCATCGTTGTATTGATTAAACCGATATTGCTCTGAGAGTATCGTATAGTTGCCTGGTCCAAAGCTGGAGCGAGCCATATAAGGCCAATCAGCTTCGACATCTTCAAGTAATGGTACCAATGAGCGCCCCTCATGCGTGGGATCCGCTTCGAAGTTCGTTAACTCCAACAAGGTAGGATAGATGTCCAACAATTGAACGGGCTTGGTACACACCTTCCCCTCAGGAATATTTGGCCCAACAATAATCAGGGGAACCCGAGTTCCATCTTCCCATAAACTTCGTTTGGCAAATCGCTCCTTTTCGCCCAGATGAAAGCCATGATCGCTGAAGAGGACTACATAGGTATTATCGCCATATGCTCCCTCATCAAGCGCTGTGAGCACTCGTCCAATTTGCGCATCCACAAAGCTGACACAGGCCAAATAGGACTGCACCAGCGGTTTCCATTCATCGTTTTCCACCACCCATTCATAAGTCGGCGCTATGTGTTCCAGCCTGCTAATATCCACACCGTAGGATGAAATGTCGGACAAGTCATCCGATATCACCTTTGGCAACTGAACGCTTTCAATGGGGTACATATCAAACCACTTTTGCGGCGCAAACTGAGGTACATGGGGACGGTAAAACCCTACGCCCATCCAGAAGGGCTGTTCTTGCGTTTCGGCCAATCGCTCTTCCGCCCAACTCGCAATTTTATAATCTGGCATCTGATCATCGCGCTCAGGATACACACCCCAATCCCACAGCGGGTGCCCTGGAAAACTACTGATTTTCTCTTTAGGCATGGGACCAAAATGTCCAAATTGGCCAGCGTAATTGGGCACATGATATTCGTTAATCCCTCTTTTGTTGTGGAATAGTTTTCCTGCACCAAATACATTGTAACCTTCTTTCTCAAATCGTCTTGGTATCACTAGGCTCTTGCTGGCCACCGGCGATTCTTTGACGTCCGGACTCAAAAAATAGATTCCCGAAGTACTGGGATAGAGCGAGGTCATCAGACTGGCTCGTGACGGATTGCACACTGGGGACTGACAATGGGCGTTGCTAAAGATGACTCCACGACTGGCCAAACGGTCCATATTAGGCGTCTTCGCTTGCGGGTGTCCCCCCAAGACGCCGATCCAATCATTCAGGTCGTCTACAGCGATAAATAGCACGTTCGGTTTCTCAACCTCACGAATTGCCTCCGTTTCTTTATTGCCGGCACAAGCCGCCATAAACAACGCCAAGACGGTTACTGGAATAATTGTATATAGATTTCTCATATCACTAGTGTCCTGTTTTAATTTTTACCGCCCTAAGACTGAATCGTCGCACTCCAGATCTCCCAGGGCGTATTGGATTCCGTTTAGCATGAATTGAAGCAACTTTGGATTCTCAAAACTCTGGGCGTTATGCGATGGGCTGCAGTAAAAAACACGCCCTTCTCCATGCGGTTTAATCCACGATATATACCGAACAATACCTTTCTCCGAGCGACTAAACAGCGTTGATTGTTCTTCTGGCGTAAAATCTGGAAGCTCCATTTCCAGCAACGGGTGGAAATTGAATTTCGAATACGCTCCATTAAAACGGTACGGTTCATCGATATGCACAAGATCCTCGCCCTTGAAGGCGCTCGAAATCGGGTGGTCCTTCTCCAGCACCTTGCCAACGACCCTCGTCTGTCTCGGGTGATAATGGAACGAGCCACCCATGGTTTCGCTGAAGGCTTTGGATGTATTCTGCATCAGGATCGCGCCGTGAAAGCCAACCAGACCGTTCCCTTTTGCAACGTGATCAATCAGATTCGCCTCAAGTTCGTTCGCCTTCTCCCTATCTCCGAGCTTATCGTAAAAGAGGTTTCTCTCCGGATTCTTTGAACAGTTGTTGATCAGGACAATCGCATCGAACTTCCAAATATTCTCCTTCTCGAAATGGGCAATATCGTCACTCACGACCACGTCGTAGGCGCCGCTCTTTTCCCCCATTATTCTCGCGACTTCCGTCATGTGCGGGGTACACCAGTGATTGTAGCCGGTGATCAAATTAAAAACCAGCGCCAGCCGCTTTTTCTTGGGCTCGGCCAAGGGTCGCTCCGGCGCGAGCCCCTCGATCTTCGCCTCCCATTCTTCCGTAAGCTCGAACTCCGGAAGCACTTGCGCCGCAACCGAAGCCGCAAGGGCTATGACAGCTATAATCATAATATATATTCTGCTCATTTCTCTTATTCTTCTACGATTTCCAAAATTCCCCGCATGATCATCCAATGCCCTGGGAAGGTGCAGATAAACGGGTATTCTCCTGGCTCTTCAGGGGTATTGAAATAAATCGCGTACTGCTCTGTTGGCTGCACCAATCTCGACATGGCAATAACGCCTTTATCAACAGAAACGTAGTGCATCCCTACCGCCGACGGATCGGCGGCCAGTATCATGGACG
>JAJDCN010000245.1 GCA_029260815.1 Planctomycetota bacterium | reverse complement strand
TAAGTCACCACGCTGCGCTCGGTGGATTTCGAAAGCCGCTCCAGGCATGCTTCCCAATCGCCCCAGCGGTCCCGGATCGTCCGGCGGATCTTCTTGATTCCCTGCCGGTCCTTGCGTGCGGGCGTGGCGATGGCGGCCTTGAGCGCGCCCTCGAAGTCGCCCTGCACCAGCATCTTGCCCACGTAGTCCGCTCCGCCGCGCAACTGACCGAAGCGTTGGGAATCGTAGTAATTGGGCAGGCCATACTCCGCCATGGAAGCCGCCGCGTCGTGCATCGGTTTCACATCCGGCTTCTTCAGATGCCGCAGGGTGATGCGGAAGGCGTTGCCCGCGATGCTCTGGGGCGTGACCGGCGCATCGGAGCGGCCGAGCAATTCCAGGGAAAACTCCTTCGCCGTGACCGCCTTGGGCACGCCGTCCCGCCACTGCTTGCCGATGGGTACGGAGATGAGCTGTTCAGTGGCCGCGTGCGCGTCCTTGAGGCCCCCGTAACGGATCGTCGCCGTCTTGACCCGCAGCCGGGCGGCGGCCAGCCGGACCCCGGTCAGAGTATCGATCCCCTCCTTGCGCAGCCGATAGATCGCCAAACGGCCGCTTGGCCCGATCGGATGGTCGGAGATCTCCGTGACGCAGAAGTCCTGAGGTTGTTGTTTGAGCTTCATCACCGCACGAACGAAAAGAAGTGTCGAATCGAAGCCATTCTTTATACAATGTACCGGCGTCGAAGTCACGCGGAAACGGGGGCGTCGCCTTTCCGGGAACCTTTTCCGCAGTGACACGTCTAATAGAATGAAGGCGTAGGCGGGGGCTGTTTCTCTCTATCACTGGGCTCTTCTTACGCGGTCATCCTGAGTGAAACGAAGGATCTTGCTTGCAAACGGAAAAGGTTTGCCGACCAGATTCTTCGCGAAGCCTGTCCTGAGCGTCGTCGAAGGGCTCAGAATGACAATAAAACACTGGGAGGAGAAAGAGACATGATCCAAATCCAATTGAAACGCGCCGCCGTATTGATTCTGGGGCTGGCCGCCCTCTTTGCCGTCCACGCCTGCGCGGGAAGCAACGGCGGGGCACAGCCGGGCTCGGTCTATCGCGCAAAGGTAAGCCCAATTTCCTCCAACGCCACACAATATCAACTGAAGCTCTCACGCGACGGCGCGCGCGGCCCTGGGTTTATGCGCAATATTCCCAACCCGGAAGGGTCCTTGGAGCAGTGGGTCGCCGGCCTGTGGAGCCTAAGCATCAGCACCCGCGATTATCCGCCCAGCCGCATCCAAAGCAAAAACCTCAAACTCCTCGCCGCCGGCCGAGCCAAGTACTGGGAAGAGACCGGCCGCGGCATCCTCACCGATACCGGCGACATCGAGTACCAGATGACGCCATCCAGCGACCCGACCTGGGGTACATGGAAAGCCACCGGTGAAAACACTCTGGAGATTGATCTGGATCTGCCGCAGAAGTAGCAAATCTTCCGCAGCATTTGTGACGTCTTGGCGGTTTGTAGGACGGCCGCTGGGAAACGATTTGCATGTGTACACCTTCCATGGAATAATGGAAAGCGTTCTCCCCGACTGGATGCGGAAGGGAGCCCGTTATGTCCTCAAAGGGAAAGATAGATCCAGAGTTTTCCGAGGAGCTTGTCGCCCACAGACAGGCCATCTACCATTACATCCGCTCCATCGTTCGTGAACCGGCGGAAGCGGAAGATCTGACCCAGGACACCCTCCTGCGCGCGTACAAGAAGCTACCAACTCTCAAGGATCCCACCCGGTTGCTCTCCTGGTTGTACCGCATCGCCACCAACGCCTGTCGTGACCGGATCCGCCAGACCGCGCGACGAGATCGGCCGCACTCGCTCGATGTTGAGTCCAACGCCGCCGCGGCCTCGACCGTTGCGGAAACCGTGGCCGACGACGCGCCACGGCTCGACAAGGTAATGGAACGGGAAGAAATGAGCGAGTGTGTACAGGACTACCTGGCAAAGCTATCTGACTCCTACCGTGCGGCGATTCTACTGCACGATGCAGAGGGGCTGACCGCCTCAGAAATCGCTACTCTGCTCGACGTCCCACTCTCCACAGTCAAGATCCGTCTTCACCGGGCGCGAAACAAGCTCCGCACCGCCCTCGGCGAGGGCTGCACGTTCTCCAACGACGAGCGAGGCGTGTACGTTTGCGAACCTAAATCCAAAGCTCCGAAGAAGTAACCTCTCTCCTACACGGTAGGTGGTCGGTCCGCGCGCACGTTCTGCTCCACGGGTGTATCCCTTTGCCACGCCATTTCGTCTAGACAGGTAGAAGAACAGATACCCGCTGACGAAAACACGAGCGAAAAGGAGAGCGACGATGCGTGAAAAGAACAATGAAATCAACTCTGTCGAATTAAACGGCACTGATGTGGCCAATGAGTGCGGCTCTATGATGGCCAAGATGAAGGAGCTTTGTTGCGAAGGTCACGCCGAGAAGGCCGAGGCTCCCGGTGGCCCGTGCTGCCCCGATATAGCCGACATCTGCGGCCCGGCAATCAGCAAGATGATGAACGCAAAAAGAGCAACACAGGCCGAGGCGGCGCGGACGAGAAAGGAAGGAGAAAACAGCGGCCCGAAAGCGATCCTTACCTACGAGGGCGGCTTGCACGCCGTGGGCCGGCGGCTGTCCGACAAGCTCTGCGTGATCCTGGACGCGGCGACCGGCTGCGGTGGCAGCGGCGCGAGCTTCAGCCCGTTGGACCTGCTTGCCGTGTCCTACGGTGGGTGCGTGATCATGACACTGGACAAGATTGCACACAAGCACGGATTCGACATCGTCGATGCGCAGATCAGTGTATCGTTGAACATGGACGAGCGTTTTGTCCCACGATTGGCCGGTATCGACGCGACCGTGATCCTGCCGCATTCGTACACGGAGGAGCAAATCGAAGTCTTGCGCAAATCCGCAAGCTATTGTGTCATTCACGCCACGCTGCGTCCGGAGGTCAAAACAACGCTTAGCTTTGAGACCGCTGTGCCCCCGGATGATCGGCGAAAATCCGAAGGCGGGGCTTGAAGTCCCTTCGGCGGTAGGGTAACATTACCGGCTTGACGCAACTGGCCGCAACCAGACAAAGGGTCCAACAGTGGAGGAGAAATCGGGATGAGGGGGACCAGGATCACTCGCCGGGACTTCTTGAAAGGGGCCTCGGCCAGCGCGGCGCTCGTTCTGGGCGCTCCGTATATTATCACCTCGACAGCACTGGGCGCCGAAGGGCGACCGCCGGCCAGCGACCGGATCGTCATGGGCGCCATTGGCCTGGGCGGCCAGGGCCG
>JAJDCN010000244.1 GCA_029260815.1 Planctomycetota bacterium | reverse complement strand
CGTGGTGGGTTCGTCGGCGATGATGAGTTCCGGACCGGGCGCGATGGCCATGGCGATCATGATCCGCTGCTTCATGCCGCCGGACAGTTCATGGGGATAGCAGCGCAACACGCGGCGCGGAGATGGAATCTGTACCCGCCGCAGCAACGCGATCTGGTCGCGACCGAAAGGAAGATTTCGGCCGCGACTTCGCACGAAGACCTCCTGGAGATGGCTTCCGATCGACTGAACGGGATTGAGCGCGGCGCCGGGCTCCTGAAAAATCGCCGTGACCTGTCTCCCTCGGAGCCTGCGGGCGCTCGACGGACCAGCGTCTTGAAGAATCGGCTCGCCGCCGTAGATGATGGTCCCTTGGGAAACACGAAGTGGATGCGGCAGAATATCGAGGACGGCACAGGCGGTCAGGCTTTTTCCGCACCCGCTCTCGCCCACCAGGCCCAAGATTTCACCAGACCGGACCTCCAGAGAGACTGCGTCCACTAGACGGACGCCACCATTCACCCGGGGAGCCTCGACGGCCAAATCTCGGATCTGCAGAAGCGTTGACTTCATACGCTGGCCTCGCGACAACCCGGCGACGGGACACGGCTTAGGTGGATTGCATAATTTCGACGTTGGCCCGAGGAACGACAACTTTCTTGCCGTCCTCCAGAGTCGCTTCCAAGACACGGACCAAGGAGCCGCTATCGATCTCCACCAACTCCGCAGGCAATGCGGAAACGGCCCCGATCGCGCCAAAGTACGGAACTCGAATGACTCGAATCTGCGTACCAATCTCCAGTTGATGGGCTTCGTCACTGGAAAGTCCCGTCTGAGTCTCAGCGTTTGTCTCGCTGGCAGGAACAATGATCTCCGGGCGCATGGCGCCGGCACGAATCTGGGTCGCCCCGTTGATGGAGGCCGCCAGTCCGTCTAGGGATTTCAACAGCTCGAAGGTGCGCAGAGCCATGGCGATCTTGCCGAAGCCCTCTGTGACAATCAGCGCGGCTCCGACCGGCTCCTGCCCCGTGATCGCCACGCCGATGTCATGGCCTACGTACTCGGCCAGGTCGCGGTCGACGATGCCCCCCACGACAATGCCGACCGCGCCGCGCTCTACGGCGCGTTGAAGGGCCCCAGCCGTCGTGACAGAGCCGCCGATGAGAATCTGGCCTTTGCAGTCGGCGGGGATTTCAGATTCGGTCAGTTCGTCCTGTGGGTTTTCGGCAACGACGGTGATCACACCTTGGCGTTCACCGCCAACCCCAAAAATTCCCTGAATAAAGGCTCCATGGGTCTCGACGACCACGCCGGCCCCAGGTAGAACTTCCGTAACAGTCCCTTTGATATACGCAGGGATCTCGATTGCGGTGGGCGGCTTGCGAATCCCCACGTGCCCCGTCATCAAAGAGATAAACTCTACTGTTCCCTCGATCGGGGCCAGACATTGGGATTTGAACAAGCCGAAGAACCCCTTCGACTGCGCCAACAGTTGGCCTTTCTCCACGGCGTCGCCTTCGCCCACCCGGAGTGTTTCGCCCAATTCCGAAGGTTCCAGGCCTAATGCATCAGAAACGCGCACCGATTCCATATCTCCTGGAAGCATGGCGCGTGCGACGACGGTATCGGGCTGCACATGGTCGCCTTTTGCAACGACGACCTCACCCTTGATCGGCAGCAGGCGTCGTTTGGAAACTTTGTGATGTCGACTGATGCTTAATCCGGGAGTGTATGCCGTTCCCATGGCCGCCTTTCTATTCGTACCGAAGACCCATGGCCTGAAGCCACGAGCGATTGTTTTCAATCCGTTGCGCCTCGTCTGTGGCCTGCTCCAGCGGCCTTCCTCGGCCGTCCAGGATCAAACCAGTCGTACCGCCCAGGGCCTTGGCGGTTACGCTGCGCCCCTTGCCGGCGCCGAAGTCGAAGGCGCGAAGTGGGCTGACGGTGACCGTCGCTTCGGCTCCTATGGGTAGTTCATACCGGAGCAGGTCTCCGCCGAGCAATTCTCCACTTTGGGGCGAGCCGTCCAGCGTCTGAATGCTAAAATCGGCAATTTTGGTGCCTGGCTTCTTGATCCTTCCCTGGGGTGCAATACAGGTACCCAGATAGATGAGACAATCCCGCTCGAAAACCTGAGAGGCTCCTTCAGGATGGACCGAGGAGAAGACACCCAATTGAGGCATCATGAAGATACTATCGACAGTGAGGGTCGTGAAGCCAAGCGGCTGGAAGGCGTCGATCATCATCAAGGCGGATTGATGACGACTGGGGGAGTGGGACAGCACGCCGCCCGAGCCAACAATCATATCCAGCTTAAACATGTCAACCAGCGTCTCTCCGGTCGCGGATTGCGCGAAGGCCTCGGAGATACTCCGCTGTTGCTGGACGCCGCGCAAAGAAACCGCCAGTTCCTTGTGGTGGGCGAAGGCCAAGCGGAGGGCCTCCCGACACACACCGTGCTCCACCAGAAGATCTTCCAGGGTATGCGGGATGGTCGTCGGCCGGATCATCTTGTTGCGCAAGCGATTCACAATATCATGATCGTCGATTTGGACGGGAAGCCAGCGCTTAATGTTTTCCAACCCGGCCTCCAACAGTACGTTGCACATGCTGTAGCTCATCCCCAGGTTAGCGCTCACCGTGCGGTTGAAGGTTTCGCCGAAGACACTAAACACGTCGGTGGTCGCCCCACCGATATCCACGGCCAGGACGTTGATGCCGTGTTGCTTTGCGATGGTCTGAATGATCCGGCCGACGGCCGCAGGGGTAGACATGATGTCCACATCGGTCCAGGTCATCAACCGGTCGTACCCGGGCGCGTGGGCCATGACATGTTTCAGGAACAGTTCGTGGATCGCTTCGCGGGCGGGTCCGAGATTCTCTCGTTCGAGCACCGGACGGATGTTGTCCACGATCTCCAAGTCCGCGTGGCCGGCCATGAGCCGCGTAATCTCGTCATGGACGTCGATGTTGCCGGCGTAGATGAGGGGAAGTTGAAAGTCGCTTCCAAAACGTGGCTTGGGATCGGCGGCGATGATGGTTTCAGCAATCTCAATGACATGAGTCTTGGTGCCGCCGTCAATCCCGCCGGACATCAAGATGATATCAGGTCTCAGGTGCCGGATTCGTTGGATCTTTTCGTGGGGTTTGTATCCGTCATCTACAGACAAGACGTCCATAACAATGGCCCCCGCCCCGAGCGCCGCCCGTTCAGCAGACTCCGCCGTCATCTTACGGACCACACCGGCCACGGCCATCTGCAAGCCGCCGCCGGCCGAGGAGGTCGACAGGTAGAGATCTACGCCGGTGCCCGCGCCATCATCCGGCGTAATTACTTTGTCGCCGCGAAGCAAGGTCCTGCCAGCCAACTCTTCGACTTCGGTGATCGCGTTACGGGCGCCGATGGTCACGTCGTCAAAAGGGGCTTCCACGGTGGTGGGCGCTTCGCCGCGGACCTTCAGGCGATATTCGCCCTCGGTCTTTTCAATCAAGATGGCCTTTGTCGTGGTGCTTCCGCAGTCGGTTGCAAGGATCGATTTGATTTCGTTCATTGTTTTCGTCATGGGAATGGTCGTCGTCGCGGAGGTAGGCTATGCAAGTCCAAGCCAGTCTCGAACCAGAAACTGTACGCGCTCAATCAACAATGCCAAGCGGCCCATAATCGTGGACCCGAATATGGTACCAAAAGAAATCATCAGCAGCCACCGGCCCGTTATGGATGCTTGTTTGATCCCCGGTCGGTTGTGCTCGAAAATAAAGAAGAAATACGTTAGCACACACAAGAGGGAGGCGACGAATACAAGGTTGGAAATACCCTGGCCGTCCAAAAAGCCGAGAATCCCGTTGGGATCATACAACGTAAGGTTCTTGAATGAAGCGGTGATCTGGGGCATCTCTGAGGCGAAGAAACCCTTGATCGCGGCCGTGGCTCCGGCTCCAAGGTTAAAGGCGATGACTAGGCGGGCGAGCCAGGACCATTTTTTCGAATAAATTGTGTAGTAAAAGGCCCCGAAAAGGAAAGGAAAGATCAAGAGCGCGTCGCTATCCCACAGACCCGCGGCCACTTCCCCCACGCCTTCACTGAAGGGGACCCACCACTTGGGATCGAGTGCCTGCGTCCAACCAAGAACGAATCCGTACCCCACCGATGCGCCGACAAAAACATGCTCGAAGAAACGATAAACGGGGTTCTCTTTGAAGATGAGGGACATAATCCCCAGCGTCCCCAGGGCAGAGACCCAAATTCCGATGATTTCGATCGTGGTTTCCGTCATGCTATTGCGTCCTTCGACTTCTCCTCTTCTCGATCAGGTACCCCGTATTCGACAGAACGATCAACGCCATGATCAGAAAGTGCACTAACGACTCACAGTCCATCCCCTCCGTGGCCCGGTCCTGAAAGCCGATCAGCTTTTCGTAGTCCGCGGCTCCGCGGAGACCGCCCAGAAGTCCAGTGATCTGGTTCGAATCGTAGAAGCGGTAGTTTTCCGGAATCATAACCGAGGTACAGCCGGAAGCCATTTCGGGGCGGTAGTCTTCCAGTTGGAAAAACTGGAGCCACAACACCAGCAGCGGTGCGCCAGTCGTGTGCAGGACATAGCTGATGTCACGGATGTTCTTGACCTTTTCCATCATCGGAAGGTTTTGAATGGGCGTTCCTTCAAAGTCGGCCTTCAGGGTGCCGGGGATATCACCGGCCAGATTTCGAACGCCATACAAGCCACCGACGAGAAAGCCCCAATGGCACCAGTCCTCGCCGTAAACGATATCTTGATTATTTCCCTTGTAGGTGGTGTTATATTCTTTTTGCGCGTCCTGGCAGATGACCTTGGAGTATTCCACCCCGGTGGGTAGCAGGGTCACCACCGCGAATTTAACTCGCTTTTCCATCAGGTGACGAACTACGGCCTGGACCTGGGGATATAATTCCGCCTTTACCTGGGGGTCCCAATCGGTGACAATCAGCACGATCTTGTCTTGATCGTCTTCCGCCAGGGCGGAAATCTTGTCGTACACCCGCTTGACCGGTTCCTCTGGTTCGATTCGAAAGCGAAACGGAATAAACAGAGGAATGATGATCAATACGAGCACGATCATGTAGACCACGCGGCGATCAATATTCTGGAGTCGTTCCGTCAGCGTCGGCATGCTCTAATCCCTTTGCCCCATCAGTACAACCCCTTTTCCATGCCCAACCAAATTCGCAGCGAGATGGCGAATCCGGCCAGGGCCGATCCGAAAGCGACTGCGCGTTGCGCCCCACCGTTGACGTACAATAGCAACCATTGCTTGCTCTCGCCGAATCCGTTCCAAATCTCCGCGGTGGCGGGGATCTGTCCCAACATGACAACGAACGCGACGACCATCAACAGGCCAGCCTCCATGGAGCGAATCCGAAAGGCCCGATAGGAGGCGGAAACAATGAAGAAGGCCAACAGGGAAAACATGGTGGCCCCCAGAGCGTTGAGCAGGCCGAAGAAGAGCACTTGGGTCCAAATCTTCTGGACATAGAATACCGTGCCCTTTCGGATCATCTTGGCATCGGCCGCGTATAGGCGGAGTGGCTTGTTCGTGGACAGGGTGACCTTTTGGATGCCGTCTAAACGAATACCCGCATCGTGCAGCTTTTCTACGCTGAACCGGGCGATCATCGATTTGGCGTCATCGCCGATCAAGAGCGGCTGGAGCAAGGTTGCCTTATGTTCCTCACCGCTCTCACTCAGATAGTGGAAAGTCACGGCCAGTTTCGTTTTTTCTTCCACCTTGGACTTCGGATAGTTGGGAGAATACTTTCGGTCGAAGGCGGCCTTTTGAGCCCTCAGATCGACCCCTCGCTGATAGAGAACCACCAGCTTGTCCTTGATTTCCTCCGAACCCTTTAGGATGTTGTCCTTGCTCTTTTCATTCGTCACGAAGCCCTCGGCCAGAGCCTCGATGGCCGAAGCAACCGTTTTGGTGTCGGATCCGACCGCTGTCATCCAGTCCGTATTCTGAATGACCTCACCGAATTTCTTGAACAGCGGCTCCGTTTCTTCTGCGAAAGAGACTGGCATTTGGGAGTTTCTATCGACTTCTTTACGTAGATCGTCAAGCGAGCGAGGCCGGACACGGGCTGCCAAAGCATCTAGTTTTTCGACGATTGACGCTGCCTTGGTTTTGATCTGCTTTTGGACGCTGGCCTTTGCCTCCGCTTTGGATGCATCGACGGCTTGCATCTGAGCGAGAAGGACGTTTAGATGTGGGATGTCGGAATTAAAAATCGTCCGCAAAGCCGCATAAAAACGGATCCAATCACCGGCAAAGGCCAATTGGTCCTTGTGGGCCTTGAAGTATTCCATCAGGCTTTCGTGGACATTGGATGCTTCAGAACTCGCGGGCATCTCCGCTTCCAACTGGCTTTTTAAGGGCAGGACGATTTGAACCACTTTTTCAACACGCAACCGGGCCAATTCGGCATCCAAGGCCCTGAGACCTTTTTTTCGGGCGTCGTCGAGCTCAACGACCGGGCGATTCGCTTCCTCGATTTCCAAAAGCAGCTTGTTCAGTTTTTCCAACTGAGCCGCATACGGTTCCTTTGATTCTCCACTCAGGCCGCCCTCTTGCAATGCTTCCAGTGGCTCCAGCACGCCCTTCCGCAGGTCTATCTCAAAATTCACCAGGCGCCGACCTCGTGTGAACTGGTCCTGGCGATCTGGAAGCTGCCGCGTGGCAATCGGTCGGAGTACGTCAATGGCGACGTTTTTTTTCTTATTTTCAGCGATCTTTCTGCGCTTTATGCTCGTCGTTAGAGACTCATCCTTGCGTACTTGGTAGCGCTCGACGATCTCGGCTAGATCGCTGTACAGTCCCTCAATTCCAAGCGGCAGGTAGAAGACTTCCATCTCAAACTTTTCGCTGTTTTCCGCAGTCCACCCGGTACTGCCAAAGCCTTCTCCCACTGGGAACGTGATCGAGCCGCCCTTCTCACCCCGGAAGTCCAGCTCCAACAACCCGTCCATCAACCCCTTGCGCTCGAAAAGCTTCTCTAGAATCGGTTCTTCATGGAAAACCCATTTGCCGTACTCGATAATCCAACGCAGTGTGTCCGGCTCTTTCCGCGGCGGACTGGTAAAATACTCGATGGCATTTCGAACCTGCTTGACCCGTGGGATTCTCTGGGTGTACGCTTCTCTTGTAATCTCGCGAACGTGGGTGTCCTTGGCATTGGACTTAATCGACTTGAGTTGTACCTCACCCATTTGGCCCGCGTCAAAAACGACGTCGGCTTTCCGCTGCCCATAGTGGTTCCAGAAACCAAAAACGAGCATCAGGATCATGGCGAAAAACAGAGCTGCGGAGTTGTACCATCCTTTGCGGCGATGGAGCACCGTTTTTCCGTGAACCCTCAGAATGTTGATAATCCCTAGGGCGATCGCACCGGCGCCGATGGCGACGAACGTAGCGAAGAATACGTTTTGATGGTTCGAGAGGTTTTCGCTGAACGGAATCCCGATCCCGGTCAGATCCAATTCGTGCCAGAAAAATTCGAGGAACCAGTACAAGCCTGCGACAAAAGCAAGGAGTACGGCGAGTCGTTTTTTCATATGCGGATCCGCTCCTCCACGTCAGTCCCCCAGCTCGGCATCGATGATTTCCCGTTCCAGCCGGTCGTTTTCCGCCCAGAGTTGCTTACGATCCTCGTTCAGCTTTGGCGTCAAAACGGCTTCCAGATCGATCACCTCGGCGTACAATTTTTTGGACTCTACACGCCGGCTTTCGACCTCGACCTTGAGGCTCTTGATTTTATGCTTTAGTCTCGCACGTTCGTCTTGAAGATAACTTTCACTCTGTAGCTCACGGACCTCCAGATTAAGGTTATTGAGCCGGTTCTCCCAGACCGCGAGGTAGGAACGGTCGTTGAGCTTGGTGTCGGCCTGGTACGTTGCGATTCTTTCCTCAATCGCCTTTTCATTTTTCTCAAGACGTGTGACTTCCGCGCTCAGCAGACTGGGCGTTTGCAGCATCTCCAATCGGACCTGCGCCTGAGCGATCCCCGCCGAGCGCGACCGGATTTCTTCGGAGAGATTCTTAACGTGTTTCTGGAACTGCTCCCGCTGTTTCGCCGTATCCATGCCCAGGACCCGGCGAAAGACAGGGTTGCGCGCGAGCGGTCGAACCTTGTCATCAAGCCCCTCGGCCGTAGAATAGATGATTCCAAGCAGCAATATGCCCAAGATGATCATTTTCGCCAGATCTTGGCCGAACAGGCTCCCCAACAGGACCGGGTCTTGGGTCAGGTAGGCGCTCCCGGCAAAATACTCCTCGCCGATAATCGTGTAATCACAGGTCGTGATGAAGAACGGAAGCTGCATATAACTCGTCGTTCCCGCGACCTGGATCGCCCCGATCTGCTGGCCGGTCTCCGCCAGAATCAGTGACTCGGCAGCGAACGAGCCCATCATGAAATTCGCGGCCACTTTCTCGCGGTGCATAAGCCCCACAGTTCCAGACGCGTAGGCAAATTGGTCCTGTGAGATAAAGCGAACGTCGTCCGGCGAAAACAGGTTAGGCTTGCCGCCTTCGGTATAGGCCTGGCGGCAGATCTCCTCCGCGTAAGGAATGACCTCGGGAGAGTAGATCGCCACGATGACGCGGGTGTCGTATTGGGCAGCCAGCTTGACGATGCTTTTGAGGATTGCCATCGAGGCCATGCAGATCGGGTCGATGCCGACCAGGCCGGGCGTGTACATCATCGGCCGGCCCATCTCCGTGGCTCGGCCTACCGCATCGTTGATGGCATCCAGACCGGGGATTTTTCGGATTTTGGGCTTCTTCCCCCGTCGAGCCCGGAAGATAAAAAAGAGCACGAGGAAGGAAAATACCGCGGTCAGAATGGCAATGGGCAGCGTTGCATACGGCAGTGCATACACGACTAACGGCCCTTCCTTTCCGGTTTTTCTTCGACTTGCCGAATCACGCGATCCAGGTTGTTCTTATCCCAGAGAAAGGCTGCAAAGTCGTCCATCCGTTTAAGCCCCAGAAACGGAGCAAACATGGGGGTTACAAACAGAACAACTTGGCTGGCCAGGAACGAAAGGGGCTTGACGGTCTCCAGAAAGAGCGTCACGGGCACTTCAAGGCGGGCGGCTTTGATCTTGCCTGCGAAATAGGCGACGAGTTGGTCTCGCCTGGATTCTGTGATCTCCATGGGCATAAGATGTAGGGCGTGTACCCTCCGCTGCCTTTCCTCCCTCGTACCGAAACCGGAATTATAGCAGTGCGGAGGAGAGATGCAACAAAAAAGCAGACTTCCGAACCTCTCGGGAGGAGCGTGTATCCAGATGGAGGTGCGGCTTCAGAACCGTGCGTTTTCGGAAAACGGCTGTCTCAGAAGATCAGGCCTTTCGAGCGATGAAATCGATCTCGACGGCCGCGGCCTTGGGCAGGCGAGCGACTTGGATGGTTGCTCGGGCGGGCTTGTGCTCACCGAAATGGCGCTCGTAGACCTTGTTGACTTCGCCGAATTGGTTCATGTCGGCCAGGTACACGGTGGTTTTGACTACATCGGCCAAGGTACAACCGGCCGCCGCCAGGACCGCCGTGACGTTTTCCATAACGCGTTCGGCCTCCCGAACAATGTCTCCGTCGGCGACCATCTCTCCGCTTTCCGGGTCCAGAGCGATCTGCCCGGAGCCGAACAACCAGCCGTCAACCAGCACGGCTTGGCTGTACGGGCCAATCGCTGCCGGGGCTCGGTCAGTGGAAATTGTCTTTCGTTGACTCATGCTTTTTCCAAAAGCTTCTTTCGAAGAGCTTCGCTGACCGCCTTGTTCACAAGAGCTGAAACGTCTGCTCCTAGCTTAACGGCTTCGCGAATATGGCGGGCGGTGATGAATGAATACTCCTCGCACGGCATCACGAACACTGTTTCGATTTCCTCTGCGAAGGTCCTGTTGATCAAGGCCAAATGGTATTCGTACTCGAAGTCCGTCACAGTGCGAATGCCTCGGAATAAGACTCGGGCCCCAACCTTGCGGGCATATTCCACCGACAGCCCTTCAAAGGTGTCAATCTTGACGTTGTCCAAGTCTCCGACCACGTGACGGATCAGCTGCAGACGCTCGTCCCGGCTGAACAAAGGCTCCTTGTCCGGATTGTCCGCAATCCCGACGATCAGCTCGTCGAAGATGGCAGCCCCGCGACGGATCACGTCCTCGTGCCCGTTGGTAATCGGGTCGAAGGTTCCAGGGTACACAGCGATACGGGGCGAACTATCGGCCAATGCTTCGGTACTCCATTCCCAGACGGATCATTTCCTGGGGGTCAAACACGTTACGGGCATCCATCAGCGTGGGATGGGCCATGGCGTCGCGGATCCGTTCCATGTCCATGTTCTTGAACTCGTCCCACTCGGTCATGAGCAACAAACAGTCCGCGTCGCGGGCCACTTCGTAGGCGTCGGTGCAGTACTCTACGTCGTTGAGCATCTCACGGGCGTTGCTCATCGCCTCCGGGTCGTAGGCCTTGATTCGCGCTCCTTGGGCCTGCAACTCCTGGATCATTTCCACCGCCGGAGCCTCGCGCATGTCGTCGGTGTTGGGCTTGAACGCCAGACCCAGCACACCGATGGTTTTTCCTTTGACGATCCAAAGCTCCTGCTCCACTTTACGCAGGAATATTTTTCGCTGCTGCTTATTGATGGATTGGACTTCGCGCAGCAAGTTGAATTCGTAGCCCAATTCGGTAGAGATCCGCTCGAAAGCGTCCACATCTTTGGGAAAACAAGAGCCGCCGTATCCGATTCCGGCATACAGGAAGTTTTTCCCGATCCGTCGGTCCAGGCCCATGCCCTCGGCGACTTCCATCACGTTGGCGCCCGCCCGTTCGCAAACGTTGGCCACGGCGTTGATGTAGGAAATCTTCATGGCCAAGAAGGAGTTCGCCGCGTGCTTGATGATCTCGGCAGACTTGATGTCGGTCATAATGATCGGACATTTGAAGTTTCCGTAGAGTTCTTTCATGACACCACGGGCGCGCTCGGAAGTGGTGCCGATGACGATGCGGTCCGGATTCAGCGCATCTTCCAGCGCCGATCCTTCGCGAAGGAATTCGGGGTTGGAGACTACGTCGAAGGCCATGCCGTCTCCGACGGTCTTTTCGATGGTCATTTTGACCTTCTCGCCGGTCTGTACGGGGACGGTAGACTTTTCCACAATGACCTTGTACTCGTTGACGTGGCGCGCGATCTGCCGGGCCACCTGCTCGATGTAGGACAGGTCTGCCTTGCCCGACGGAGTCGGCGGCGTGCCCACGGCAATGAACACGACCGGGCTTTCTTCCACGGGTTGGGCCAAGTCCGTGACGAACTTCAGCCGACCGGCTTCCACATTGCGAGCGACCATTTCGTCCAGGCCCGGTTCAAAGATCGGCATCTTGCCGCTCTGGAGAACTTTGATTTTGTCCTCGTTGTTGTCGATACAGGTCACTTCGTGGCCGCATTCAGAGAACACCGTACCGGTGACCAGCCCCACGTATCCGGTTCCAATAATAGCTACTTTCATTGCGCTCCTTGCTCTGTTCTGCCTTGCGGATCTACAAATCCTTCGGCTGGCTCACGCCGTCTCCGGCCACCCGCCCTGTGGTGAGGGAAACACTTACTTCCGTGTTTTTCTCTGCCGAGTCCCGATTAAATGAAATATCCAAAGCCCACTCGTGCAACCACCGTCGCAGGACAACGCCCTGTCGTTCGTTCTCCGAGTTTTCGATATCGTGTTGCAACCCGAA
>JAJDCN010000243.1 GCA_029260815.1 Planctomycetota bacterium | reverse complement strand
TCACGCGAATCTCGGCGGTGTCAAAGATTTGCTTGGAGGCGGGGCGTCGGCTCGTTTTGGATTTCGGCGCGCCATCCGAGTGCTGTGGCACCGGGGTGTCCTTGTCCGTTGGTTTCTCGCTCTCCGAGCACGCTTCGACGGCGCACACCACACAAGCCAACATCAACCAGGCGGAGGCGAACAAGACGTAAGATCTTCTTGGCAAGGGTCCTCCCACGGTACGCCACGGGCTAAAAAAGAGCCCTTATTATACGCGTGATGGGGAAGGCTTCAAGCGAATTCGCCCAAAGCCGCCTGAGGCGTGACTACCGGCTCAAGGCCCAAGCTAAAAGCACCGCAACAATGAGGATGAGCGACAAGACGCCGACCAACAGCTTCACCAGCTCGCCGGGATTGCGCGTAAAATCATCGGGCACAGTCTCCGTCTCCACGTCGGCGTGAAGCTCTTGCATGAGTTCCTCGTGGCTGGCATTGGTTGCCACCACCACCACCGCCGGCGCCACCTCCTCAGTGTCTTCCATCGGGCTCGCGGGTGTATCGGGGGAGAGGAAGGAACCCGCAAACTGCTGAATGGGGGCCACCACGGGCGCCGCTTCGACAGGCGGTGGAATCGCTTCCATCTCTTCGACGGGATCTGCGGGGGCCGGCTCCGGCAGATCTTCGCTTGGCGCAGAGGGGGCCAGAGCCGCGACTTCTTGCTCGAATTCCTGTTCAAGCTCGGCCTTTAGATCGCCCGAAGCGGTCAAACCGCCTGCCAGCTGTTCGGTTGTCTGCTTTGCCGCCTCAGGTTCCGCTGGCTCGATGGATGCGTCGTCGGTTTCCTTTGGGCCGTTCGAGGCCAACGCGTGGAGGCCTGCGTTCAAGGCGGATGGTGCACCAACTTCCTGCGTCGCAGTAGCATCTTCTTCTGCCTGCGCAGACGCTGCGACTTCTATTGCGTCCGGTTCCGCGGGCGGTTGCATCTGTCCCGCTTCTTGGTCTGCGTTCTCTTGAGTAAGATCTTCTATCGGCGCTTCGGCTGGGGGCACCTCCGATGCCGAAAGATTCGCGATGGCTTCGAGGTCTTCGAGCTCTTCTGGCTCGTCAGGTTCCCACTCGGCATGCTCTTCCCGCAAGGTGTCAAGATCCAGCCCCATCTCGGCCAAAAGGGCTTGGCGTTGGGCCTCGATTCCTTCCGAGGAAAGGGTCTTCTCGTTGTTTCGGTTTTCCCACTCTTGGCGGGTCGGCAGCTTTATATCTTCTGGATTGATGCCATATTTGGCAAGGATCGGATCGGCCAAGTCGTCCGCGAAGAATTCATCGTTGAGAACCGGAACGGCCTTCGCGCCATCCGACTCCAACGCATCGTCCGCTTCGATCGGGCTCGCGGATTCGATCGGTTCGGCTTCCGGTTCGGAGGGTGCTTGCGTTTCGTCCGCGGACGTCGTAGCCAACAGGTCGATCGAGTTCTCGATGTCGGAGGCCATGTCGCTGGCCTCCTGCGCCGCGGCGGCGACATTTTCCGACGGCAGCTCCTCTTGCTGCGGTGCGCTGGAGGATACGGTTTCTTCCTCTGCCGTATCCTCCGCATCGGTTGGGCTTCCGGGAGGGGCAGGATCGTCTACGGGTTCGACGGAATGAGGCTGGATGGCCGGTTCTTCTATCGGGTGGTTGGAATGCGGCGCTTCTGTACTCTCCGGCTCGCCAAGGAGGGCCTCTTTCTCCGCTTGGGAGAGGATGTCGGAGGGCGAGGCGGGTTCCGGATCGATCGCCGCGGGCTCCTCCGACAGCTCGTCGGCTTCGGCAGGTTCCGCAATCGTGTCGGACTCGACAATCTCAGGCGCCTCGCTCGCACTAAGTTTGGCGATCTCCGCCAGTGTCGAATCCACTTCGCTCGGCGTGTCTGCCCCAGGGTCCGGTTGCGCGGGTTGATTTGTCTGCGCTGGCTGCGGCGGCGCTGCAAGGGAGCCATCGCCTGCGAAAATCGAGCGGAGTTCCTGCTCGATACCGACCGGCGAAGCTTCTGCATCGATGGGGACCGGAGGTTCCGCAGATAAAGCGGAGTCGAGGGCTTGGATGACACCGCTCCGAGCGCCGTCTTCTTTCGCGTGATTCTTGCGCTTTTGGCCGGGAGCCTTGGCCCCGCGATCACTTGGTTCGCCGTTCCGTAGTTTTCGGAGAATATCGATCATGCGGGTCATGGCGCACCCCCTGAAGGCCGCGTGGGATGGGGCTTGCGACCTTTACCCAAGCAGCTTTGCATCGGCAGTGGCCTCGTGGATGATGTTCGCATCGATATTGGTGGCAGCCGTGCCGGAGCCCATGAGCAAGGCCGCGTCACAAATGTTGTTGATCCGGCGAGGAATCCCTTCGGTACAGTTGTAAATCTCCTTGAGCGCCTCGTCGGAAAACATCAGGTGCTGGCCGCCGGCCACACTGATTCGGTGGTGTACGTACTTGCCGGTTTCCTCTTCGGTGAGTGGTTCCAGCTTGAAGACAACAGCAATGCGTTCTTGGAGGTCGGGACTTTGGCCGATCCGCTCTACCAGAGCCTCACCGCCCACGAGAAAGGTGGTAATCAGATAGCGGGAATTGTGCTGAAGGTTGGCCAGCAGGCGAATTTCTTCCAGCGTGGCCGGGTCTTCAATCGACTGGGCTTCGTCGATGATATGGATGCACTCGGCGTTGCGGCGCAAGGCATCGCGGGAAAAATCCTCCACTTCCCATAGTAGTTCTGCCTTGCTCAGATCGGCTCGATGGACGCCCAGCCCACGCAACATCCCGCGCAGAAAATCGACAGGAGGAAGGTTGGGGTTGACCTGCATGGAAACGTGATAACCTTTGGTGGCCAATTGCCTGCGCACGATCTCGCAAAGGAGCGTCTTTCCAGTGCCCGGAGCGCCCGTCAGAACCATTAGCCCCTTGTTCTCGCTGATTGTGTAGAGCAGTCGCACGAGGGCTTCTTCATGGCTCTGCGAGTAAAAAAAGAACCGCTCATCGACGGTATTGTCGAAGGGCCGATCCGTGAGGTTCCAATAATCTGTGTACATGGCGACCTTTAATCTACTGTCGGATAGATTCTATCAAGATTCCCACGATATCATAGACCCCACGGCCGGTTCAAGTCAACCACCTTTCCAAAGGCCATGCCACCGCAAGAATCCGTTGAATTCCTTCCGTGCCCGCGTATCATGATCAGCTTGGCGGGCCCGGATGTGCCAGGCCTTTGAATGGTTCTGCGGAGGAATACCGATGAAGGCTTGGTCGATCATGCTGACCCTCCTGGTCGTCGCTGCCGGGATGGCTGGCTGCGGTGGCGCGTCAAAGTCGGAGGTGGAAGATCTGAGCGCCGCGGTGACCCGGTTGGAGCGGCAACTAGCGGATCAGAAAGCCGCCTCGACCAAAGCGGTAGACGCATTAACCGCTCGGGTGGAGGAAACAACCCAGCAGGCGGAGCTGGCGCAGCTAACGCAGCAGGTGGAAGAGGTCCTCGTTACTCTGCGGCAGGTGCAGAGCGTTACCAAGTCGCTGGGCGATGTTGGTGTTTTGTTGAAAAACGTTGGACAGGCGGCACAGATGGCCGAGCGCGTGGAATCACTCAGCAAGACCCTTTCGATATTCGATACGCGCATTGGCGAACTGGATGGGGGACAGGCCGCGATCCGAAAACATTTTGCAGACGGTGACATTCTGGACCGCTTGGAGGTTCTCCGCACCGGGCAGGACCAATTGGATCAGAAGACGCGGGACAATAAGTCCCAAATGAGTGAATTGGTCCAGAGCGTGGACAAGATTAACAATCTGCTGAAGCTTCTCAACCGATAAAGGAGTCGCCGCCAGTGACATTTCCGATCTTTTCCAACACAAACGTGGGGTCCGTGTGAAAGGCCGGCGATTTCTACCTCAAGACCTCGTCGGTTGGGTCCTGTTTCTGGGCTCGGTGGCCTACTTGTTGTCCTTTTGGCGGTACGGGATCAATTGGTGGGACGAGGGCGTGCACCTTAACGTCGCCCAGCGCATTGCCGACGGCGACGAGTGGTATCGGGATTTCTACGCCCAGTACGGACCGGGTCGGTACTTTCTGCTGGCCGGACTGTTTAAGCTGTTCGGTTCGCACATCCTTGTCGCTCGGGTACTGTGGTACATCCTGCTCGGCGTGGTAGG
>JAJDCN010000242.1 GCA_029260815.1 Planctomycetota bacterium | reverse complement strand
CAGGAACTTTTTTTCGAGTGATATGGTTTTAACAGGTCCGCCACGATGCCGCGCCGCGCCAAGTACCACCAGTGCCCCATCTCCACCTCGAACAGGCGCTCCAGGGCCCACTGCTCGTCGTCTTCGTCGGTGTGTTGTTGCGGAATTTCTTCCAGTTCGTGGGTCATCTGTTTCTTCGTTTGCAAATCGCCGGCAGGCCGACTGTCGATCGAAGCCACCATTATATCATAATCGCGTCTTGCATAACTTGACATCCTCGTGGTGTTCTGCTACAATTTTCGGGTTTCTCATGAACATATGTTCTGTACAAGGGCCGCGCGTGAAAAGAGTCGCTCCCCTTCTTTTGATCTTCGTGCTTGCGATGGGCTTGCGCCTGTGGGACTTGGCGGGGGAGTGCCTGTGGTACGATGAAGCGGTTCTTCTGCTGATGGCGGAGAGGACAGACGATCCGATCGTCCAGCAGGCGCTGCTTACGGATGCTCCGTTGCTGGCGGCCGTTCACTCGTGGATATTGCCCCTCACACGTAGCGAATTCGCCGTCCGGTTGGTTCCCGCCTTGTTGGGCGCTTTGCTGGCACCCGCGGGGTACGCTCTGGGGCGCAAGGTTTTCGATCAAACCACTGGGCTGGCAGCCGCCTTTGCGATCGCCATCAATCCGTTTTGCGTTTTTTTCTCCCGGGAGGCGCGCGGCGGCTATGTCTTTGGCGCCCTGGCCGCGGCCCTGGCGATCATTGCTTTGATGAACGTGTGGCAGCGGGGAAGGTTCCGCGATTGGGCGTTCTACATAGTGGCCTTGACACTCTGCTTGTACAGCCCGATGTTCCTCATCCCAGTTTTTCTGTTGCCCAACGGGGTATTGCTCTTCCTGTTGCTTGGCAAATGGGAGGTGGATCGCCGACGGGTCACCCGGCTCTTTGCGCGGCAGTGGCTGCTTGCTCAATGCGTCTTGCTGATGATCTATCTCCCGGGCATCTGGGCGATATGGCGGTACTACGGAGGAAATACGGGGAACACGGAGGTCTGGATGCCCGTCGTCAAGTGGCGCTTCTTTGCGGACGCGTTGAGCGCCGTGACGATGGGATACCACAGCAAGCACTTGTTCTCCAGCCTCATCGGCTCGGGCGTCCTGGCCGATGGTCCCCTGTTTTTCGCGACGGCGCTGGTTGCGGCGATCCTGCTTGCGTTGTGCGTCCTCAAGCAGCGGTCCAAGCCCTGGATGTGGTATATGGTCTTTGTCGGTCTCGTGCCGATTCCTCTGATGGCTCTGTTCTCTTTGGGCGGCGTGCACATCGCGTTGCCACGGTATGCCATGTTTTTCGCCGTCCCTTTCCTGGTCCTGCTGATCCACGGGTTGGTCCTGGCGTTCCGATCCCATCGCACCCTGGCGGGACTGGCAACCGTAGGGATGATGGGCCTGACCGCCGTGTCGAACTACCATGGGTACACCAACCGGGTCGTGCCGGCGAAGGAAGCTCATAAGAAATACGACTATCGGGAAATCATCGACGTGATCCAAGAGGAAAGTGAACGCCGGGAACTCCCCGCGGATGATCGTGTGATTCTGCACTTCTCCAAATGCGCATTGCCGACGTTCGTGTATTACACCCGGGACGAATTCCTCAATCGCGGCGTCACTTTTCCGCTCGCGATCTGCAAGGACACCAACGCGGACAACACCTACTATGTCCCGCTGGCAACGGCCTTAGGGATCGACAGCGTGGATTTCGACGAGGCGGTGGGCAACAACCGATATTTCTGGTTGTTAATCTCCCGCTGGGAAAAAGAAAAACACTATTACGACTTTAAACAATACGAGCAGATGCTCGGCCGGCAACCCACGGATGAGGCCGTGGAGTGGCTGACCACACGCTACGGCCCTTCGTTGTCCATCGGCAGCTTGCCACCCGGCCAGCCTATGAAGTTCTTCGGATTTGCACGGTTGTATCTGTTCGATCGAAAAGGGAAGAACGCGCCGAGCGCAGCCCCCTAAAGTCAGGCTCCGCTCACTTCGGTGGGACGGCAGTTTTTGCAGGCGGGGATTTTGGTTTTGTCTTTCGTGATCTGTCGGCACATGGCGTTAAAGGCGTCGCCCTGCCAAACCGCGCGGAAACCTTCTTTCTTGACGACATTGCCCAATTGCGGCGGACGCATAGGCGCGAAAAGCATGTGACCACAGCAAGGCGTGACGTCTGCGCCCCGTCGCACCGACGCCATGACCCACGGCCAGATAATCGGGAGTTTCCGTTTCATTGTCCGCGGGACAAAACAAGCAATCCAGGTTGCACCCGCTGACCGGCTCAATCTGCATCACCACGGGGGCCGGTCCGACCCCGGTGGTCCGACGCCACATGGCCCACCCATCCTTGAGGGCGTTTCTGACCTTCGTCGGAGACATCTGCCCCTTGCGCAGCATGCGCAACAACAGCGCGGTCATCTCCATCTTGGGGGCGATACTGTGGGACCAATACTCCGACAGCCGGGCGCGCGCCCGGCGTTGGGCCCCACTCACAGG
>JAJDCN010000241.1 GCA_029260815.1 Planctomycetota bacterium | reverse complement strand
GACCCCCTGCTTGATCTTATCGATCTCGTTGACCCGGCTCACCGCGTAGGCCGTATCCGCGTCGTTGTAGTAGATCGTCGCCTCGCCGCCGGTACGTGCCACGCTCTTGCGGTTGCCCAACACGTCGAAGGTGAAGGTCCGTACCTTGCCGGAGCTTGACTCCGTATGCTGATCGATCTGGCGCAGGTCGTTGTAGCTGAAGTTGTGCGCCTACGCTTCGTCGTGGACACACGCACAGCCTCATGCGCGACAACGCTCTACATCCGCTATTCAATTGTCAAGGATCAGAGTACCGCTTGTTCGCTCAGCGACCTTTCCGAACGACGTTTTCCCGGAAGTTTCATTCGCAACTCGATATCAGGCTTTAGCTTTCTCGTCGCTTGAGTTTTTGCATAGCGTAGGTGAGGATTTATACGTCATTTAAATCTTTATCTAATTCGTTAAGTAGACTGGCAAGCCATTCGCTAAAATTGTGAGCAATCTGATCTGGTTGTTGATTAGACCCCATCTCATCATCATGAGCCCAAAACACAATAGGACATTCCCCATTCGATAGCTTGCTCGTATCTAGGCAATAATGGTTACCGCCACCATCATTCAGAACAGGAATTAAGTGACGCTTGAGAGGAGGCTCTACCTCTTCGCGTTCGCTACGAGTCATATAAATCAAATCGAGGTATTTTGGAACACCACGACCTAGACCATAGATTTCAAAGTGCTCTACACCTCCCCAACCGAATTCAAGCAAGAAAGCTTTATAGCTGTTGGGTAGTCTCACCTTTAAAATATCTTCAGCCTGGCGAATATCATTATTCGTTGCTCCCGCCCCGAAGTCATTAGAATGATACCCTCTAAACCTAGTACTGATCTCTTCAAATCCCATTGTAGCTCCATCTATCGCGAGTTAAGGATGGTTCTGGACCTATTCGGTGATTCGTTCGAGTCATTGGCGTCGGGTTGTCGTCGATGGTGGGGGTAAAGGCGGAGAGGATGGATCCAAGGAAGAGGGCGATCACGCTGTTCATTGGGTTGGTGTCACGATGGCTTTCTTGGTGGTGGGGTGTTTGAACTTGCAGACATTAAATGCCCCCCCTCTGAAAGCCAGCTTCAAACGATTTTCCACCGAACTTTTCATTCGTAACACAATATCAGGGTTCAGCGCTTTCGTCGTTTGAGATTTTGCACAGGTAGTTCCGATACTTCAGGAAACCCTCACGTTGCTTTTCGTGGGAGTACTCGCACATAAATGACGGATCCATAGGTAGTGGTGCTGCAATGTACTCTTCGCTTAGCGGGCGAACGATAACTTGCTCGAGTTCTCTCCAAGCCCCATTGACCTGTTCACAGGTATCACCCCACCACTCATAGCTTCCCACTTCCCGAACTAGCAGTATCGGCCGAACTTCTCCTGTTTCGAAAACAGTTAAGCCAGAATACACGATTGTATCAGCCAATTGGAAGTCCGTGCATTCTTCGACCTCCCACTCAACAATGCTCGGTAAGAAATCGTCAATCAAGCGCCAATTCATTCCCGCCGCAACGTCTCGTATGCCAATGTCCCGGATGCGCATAGTTTGCAGTTCCGCTCTAAGAAAGATTCTTCTCTGCTTTTACACTACAAGTTCAGACATGTCACTAATGTTATCTTGTCTAGGTGTTTTGAGTAAGCGGTCAGGGATACTTGAGTCTTCCTTCCCTCCATTCCTCTAGGGTCGTCTGGGCACACAGTCCAAGAAGTTTGCCAGTAGGAATTAAATCTTCAAGAACGCACTCTCCATCGGAAGGCGAAAACTCTAACACATGAGACGCAGACCAAAGCCTGACACCAGGATTGCTGTCTTTTAACAAAGGGAGTAGAGCTCTCTGTGATTCCAAGCCACGATGCCTTAGCTCCGCATAAATCTTAGTCAAGAGATCGGATGCTTTATTCCCTTTCTTATAATCTCCCGTTTCTGTGGCAGCACCCTGCACTTGCGCCGCTTCCGAGTAGGCTTCAATGAGATCAGAGAGACAGGCATTAGGTATCTGTCGCGTTTTTATGGTGTGCCTCCAAACTCGCGAAGAGTGTTTAATCCGAACTGCTTCTGGCGTTCAAAAGGTTGTTTGCGCAACCACTGCCGGATCGTCTCCCCCTGAGCGAATTTTGGTTTAGAAGAATAGAATCCACTGACCTTCCTGTGCACATCAGCATCCAATCGTATGACGTTTTGTGTATTGTGGATTGCATTTGTGCCGAACTTGTTGACGTTGCCTGGCGTCTGCTCGACGATGTGATGCCAATTCTTTCCCGGTCCAGCCCGCCCTAGAGTTCGTTTGAAAGAGGAAAAGGACCTGAATGCTCTCACTCCTCTTACTCTTACCGTTTTAGGCAAGATGTTACCAGGTTTACCAATACTTGCACTCATGAAATAGGCCGAAAGAGTGGCTTCGCTTAGGCCCAAAGTCATCTCCGTGGAGCCCCGAGTACGTAGCCGGATCCGCTGCTCATCCGTCAAACCAGGGGCACGAGAAAGATCCGTGTGATGAGAGAGAGACTTCATGCCATTGTCGACTGAGCTGAGTACGGGCAATTCATTGAGAAGCTCGTAAAATACCACATAGCCGTTCTCCGCCGACTGGACTTCTTTTTTTATCCGACGAGCCGTGCCCTGGACATTGTTCTGTAAATCAGCCAACGGGTCGACTTCTAGCTTCACAGCTTTTGCTATATAGTGATTCACACTCCTTGTTGCAGCCCCGGCTGCCTCTATCTTTTCTCCCGCAATATTGAGCATTTCATCCGCTTGGATCCTAATTACATCGAGAGGGCTAAGCGGACGTGGGCGCGAGGACTGATAAAAGGGAGAGTTTAAATCACCTGCTTGTTCCATCAGCCGGTAAGCGTTCTCGAAGAGTTCATTAATAGAGAGCCCCATCGGGTCAACCCAATTGATGGGGCTGTTGTTGACGAAGGCGTACATATTCGGGCCGTCGATGAAGCCTTCGGGGTCTCTGGAGATGAAGCGTCCCGCCTCGGGGTCGTAGTAGCGGTTGCGGAAGTGGTAGAGCTCGCTTTCGGGATCCCATCGTCTTCCCTGGAACATGTACGGGTTGCCGATGCGGGAACCCGTACTCGTGATGTCCGTGCTCGCGTCGTTGAAGATCTTCGTGCGGCCGAACGGGTCGTACGTATAGCTCTCTACGACGGCCCCGGCGGCCAGGGTGCCCGCGCCGGCGGCGTTGAAGGCGTCGCCGGCACTG
>JAJDCN010000025.1 GCA_029260815.1 Planctomycetota bacterium | reverse complement strand
CCTACAACGGCCTGGACTTGGGTGTGTGGCTGGGGATTGCGCCGATCTCCTGGTTCATTTTCGCGCTCTACATACAATCCACTTATGGCCTGTACCGTGCGGACCGTCGCGAGCCCAAGGAAGACAAGGGCGAACCCCAATATGAAAGAAACAGCTTGGCTGCCACGGTGGGCAAGGCCTTTGTTGCTGCTGCGTTGATCGTCGCCGCCGGGATCGCCCTGGCCAACACCGGGGATACCTTGTCCGAGCAATATGGCCTGAGCAAGTCCGTTGTGGGCATCCTCTTTCTGGCCATCGTCTCTTCTCTTCCGGAACTGGCGACCACCATCAGCGCGCTGAAACAAGGATTTTTCGACATGGCCGCCGGGAACATCTTCGGCTCGAACATTTTCAACGTGGCCATTGTGGCCTTGTGCGACCTGCTATATCGCGACGGTTCAATTTTTGCAAACCTGGCAACTTCGGAGATGCCGCAGCAATTCGTCGCGGGTATCGCCTCGGCTCTGATTACGGTAGTAATTCTCGCGGGACTGTTGGCACGCCAAAAGGCCTACCCGCAAAAGGGCGCGCCACAGCCGCACGTGCGCATTGAGATGGTGCTCGGCATCGTGATTTATGCGGTCGCAATGGTTTTAATCGTGAGCGTGTTCGGCGGGGCGTGATCCGGCATAGGGGTTGCCGCCCGCGCGGGTATCAGTGAGGCGTTCTAGATCTCCCTCTCCTTCTCCCAACACACGGTCGATCACGAACAGTGGTCGGCCCTGAACTTCCTGATAGACCCGAGCCATGTATTCGCCCAAAATGCCCAGGAACAGAAGCTGCACGCCGCCCAGAAAGCAAACGGACAACAGGATGACCAGGATGCCTTCGACGTCGGCGGTCACGCCGAACAGGATTCGCGCGACGATCAGATACGCGGTGTACAAAAAGGCTCCGGTGGACAAGGCCAGTCCCGCTGCAGAGGCGAGCTTCAACGGGAAGCTGGTGAATCCGGTGATACTGTCAAAGGCCATCATAATGAGCTTGAGCAAGCCGTACTTGGAGGTCCCTCTTTCGCGCGCGGCGTGGTTGACGACGACCGAGGCCGATTTAAAACCCAACCACGTGGTCATGCCGGCGAGAAACCGTGTTCGTTCTTCAAAACGATTGAGGACTTTTACGATATCGTGGGACAGGATGCGGAAAGAACTGGAGCATGCCGAGAATGTGACATCTTTCGGGAGCATCTTCGCCAGAGACGTGTACGCCAGTAATTTAAACAGCAACCAGGAGGCAAATCGGCGGTACAGCGGATCACGGCGCTGGGCGCGATGGCCGTAGACCACCTCGTAGCCTTCCTTGAATTTCTCCATGAGCTTCGGGATCTCTTCCGGTGGGTTTTGCAGATCCCCATCGATGCTCACGATCATGCGCCCGCGGGCGATGCGCAGCCCTGCGGACAGGGCCGGGTGCTGACCGAAATTGCGACTGAATTTGATCGCTTTCACCCGCGGGTCTTGCGCATTGAGCTCCTTCAAGATTTCATAGGAGCGGTCCCAGGACCCATCGTCGACGAAGAGGATTTCGTGAGAGTCCACGCACCCCTCCAGCACAGTGGTCAGTCGCGTGTACATCTCCTGAATATTGGCTTCCTCGTTGAGGACCGGCACGATCACCGTCATGTCGAGACCATCGTCGTTGCTCAATACGCCCTCCAAGGGATTTGTCGCTCGCGAGTATTGCACTGTAACTCCAAATTTTATCATATCTTCCAGAGTGTGTCAAACGCCTGCAGTATAGGAAGAAGGTGGATTCCACGCGTCACGATGGCCTTGGCTTCGATCTTTCGCGGCAAGGAAGCGGAGGGCCGTCGCAAGAAACGTCTTTTGTTTTCTGGAGAAAATGCCATAATGACATTGTCGTGGCAGGGAACTGCCATGGCGACTGTCACAATGGCCGACGGGCTCTTTTTGTGAGTTGGGTTGAATTCCATTAGCTCAAATTTCACATTGTGTTATGGCGGACCAAGTATTTTCCGCTCATGGCACCGCGTTTGCTTTATCAGTCGAGTCTAAGCGTGTATGAAGTAAATATCCAACCGGATCCAAAGATTCCGGAAGAATCAATCAAGTGCAAATGGCAATGGAGGAGTGCGTGAATGGCAAAGCAACTTGCCTATGACCAAGCTGCCCGCGAAGCGATCCGAAACGGAATCGGCAAGCTCGCTCGAGCGGTCAAATCGACCCTCGGCCCTAAGGGTCGAAATGCGGTACTGGACAAGGGCTGGGGTGGTCCGACGATTACCAAGGACGGCGTCACCGTCGCCGAAGAAATCGAGCTGAAGGATCCCTACGAAAACATGGGAGCCCAGATGGTCAAAGAGGTCGCATCCAAGACCTCCGACGTGGCTGGCGACGGCACGACCACCGCAACGGTTCTGGCCGAAGCAATATTTGCCCAAGGGCTCAAGAACGTGACCGCCGGCGCCAATCCCACGGAGATCAACCGGGGGATCAAGCAGGCCGTTGACGCGCTGTGCAATGAACTGGCAGCGCTCTCCAAGCCGGTGAAAGATAAAGAAGACATCGCTAGCGTTGGCACCATTGCCGCGAACAACGATGCCACGGTGGGCAAGATGATCGCCGAGGCGATGGAAAAAGTCGGCAAGGACGGCGTGATCACCGTCGAAGAAGGCAAGAGCCTCGAGACCGACGTGGAGGTGGTCGAGGGGATGCAGTTCGATCGCGGCTACCTCTCTCCCCATTTCGTCACCGACCCGGACAACCTGGAAGTGGAAATGGCCAACCCGCTGATCTTAATCTCCGAAGACAAGATCTCCGCGGTGGCCAAGATCGTTCCGCTTCTGGAGAAAGTGGCCAAGGCGAAGAAAAGCCTGTTGATCATCGCCGAGGACATCGAGGGCGAGGCTCTGGCCACCCTGGTGGTCAACAAGTTGCGCGGTACCTTGCAAGTGGCCGCCGTCAAGGCCCCAGGCTACGGTGACCGGCGCAAGGCGATGCTCGAAGACATTGCAGTGCTCACCGGCGGCGAAGCGATCTTCAAGGACTTGGGCATCGACCTGGAGGGCGTAGCGATTGCCCAACTGGGAACCGCGAAGAAAGTTAGTATCGACAAGGACAATACCACCATCATTCAGGGAGCTGGCAAGGCCTCGGCCATTTCGGGCCGAGTGGCGCAGATCCGTAACGAGATCGAGGACACCGACTCCGATTACGATCGCGAAAAGCTCCAGGAACGCCTGGCCAAGCTGGCCGGCGGCGTCGCGCAGATCAACGTGGGCGCGGCGACCGAAACAGAGATGAAAGAAAAGAAAGCTCGTGTCGAGGACGCCCTGCACGCTACCCGCGCAGCCATTGAGGAAGGCATCCTTCCCGGCGGCGGCGTCGCCCTGATCCGCGCCCAGAAGGTGTTGGACAAGGTGAAGACGAGCAACCACGACGCGGCGGTGGGAGTCGACATCATTCGCCGTGCGATCCGCGAACCCCTTCGCATGATCGCGGAGAACGCGGGCGTCGAGGGCACCATCGTACTGCAAAAGGTGGCTACGGAGTCCGGCAGCTTCGGCTACGATGCTCAAACGGATACCTATTGCGACATGCTCAAAGCGGGCATCGTGGACCCGACCAAGGTCACTCGATCGGCCTTGCAAAACGCCGCCTCGGTGGCGGGGCTGTTGCTGACCACCGAGTGCCTGATCGCTGACATCCCGTCCAAGAAGCCAGAAATGCCCATGGGCGATCCGGGCATGGGTGGCATGGGTGGAATGGGCGGCATGGGTGGAATGGGCGGAATGGGCGGAATGGGCGGAATGATGTAAGTCGCCTCCATCCGACTTTGAAACGATCAACGAAACACAACAAGATACGAGAATAGACAAGGAGAATTGAGCAATGGCAATTAGACCTCTTGATGATAGGGTTTTGATCAAGCCTATGGAAGCGGAAGACAAGACTGCCGGCGGGATCCTTCTGCCGGACAACGCGAAGGAGAAGCCGCAAAAGGGCAAAGTTGTCGCCGTGGGCGGCGGCAGGCTCCTGGAAGACGGCAACCGGGCCAAGATGGCGGTGAAGAAGGGTGATGTGGTCCTGTTCTCGAAATACGGCGGCACCGAGATCAAGGTAGACGGCAAAGAGCACAGCATCATGCGCGAAAGCGATATCCTGGCTGTCTTCGAGTAACCGCGAACCCGAGAATGAAACCGAGAGGAGCATAAATCGATGGCGAAGCAATTGATGTTTGACGATGAGGCCCGCAAGAAGATCCGCATCGGATTGGGCAAGCTGGCCGCCGCGGTCAAGGTGACCATGGGTCCGGCAGGCCGCAACGTCATACTACAGAAAAGCTGGGGCTCTCCGTCCATTACCAAAGACGGCGTGAGCGTCTCCAAGGAAGTGGAGTTAGAGGACCCGTTCGAAAACATGGGAGCCAAGCTGGTCAATGAGGTGGCCAAAAAAACTGCCGACGAGTGTGGCGACGGGACCACCACAGCGACCGTCCTGGCCGAGGCGATCTACACCGAAGGGCTCAAGGCGGTCACCGGGGGCGTCAACCCCATGTCCCTGAAGCGGGGCATCGACAAGTCGGTCGAAGCCGTGGTCAAACACATCGGCGAGCTGTCCAAGCCGGTCAAGACCCGTGAGCAGGTGGCCCAGGTGGGCGCGATCTCTGCCAACAACGATCGGGTCATCGGCGACCTGTTAGCCAACGCGTTTGACAAGGTAGGTTCTGATGGCGTGATCACCATCGAGGAAGGCCAGTCGATCGACACCACCCTGGATTTCGTGGAAGGAATGCAGTTCGACAAGGGCTACATCTCGCCCTACTTCGTGACCGATCCGAAGACCATGGAGGTCTACCTGGAAGATCCCTATATCCTGTTGCACGAGAAGAAACTCTCCAGCATGCGTGAGCTGATCCCGCTGCTGGAGAAAATCGCCGGGGCTGGCGCGCCCTTGCTGATCATCTCCGAAGACGTGGATGGCGAAGCCTTGGCCGCGCTGGTCGTCAACAAACTACGCGGCGTCCTCAATGTGGCGGCGGTCAAGGCCCCCGGGTTCGGCGATCGACGCAAGGCGCTGCTCGAGGACATCGCAATCATGACCAAGGGTCGCTTGATCACCGAAGATTTGGGGATCAACCTAGAGAGCCTCACGATCAACGATCTGGGCCGAGCCAAGAGCGTCCGGGTCGACAAGGAGAATACGATCATCGTTCAGGGTGCCGGCTCCAAGAGCGACTTGAACGGGCGAATCGCCCAGATCAAGGCCCAGATCGAAAGTTCGTCCAGCGACTACGACCGGGAAAAGCTGCAGGAGCGGCTGGCCAAGTTGTCTGGCGGCGTCGCGGTGATCAACGTTGGGGCAGCTACCGAGACGGAGATGAAGGAGAAGAAGGCCCGCGTGGACGACGCCCTTCATGCCACCCGTGCGGCCTCAGAGGAAGGCATCGTCACCGGCGGTGGCACCGCTTTCATCCGTTCGCTCGGAGCCATTGAAGGCGTACGGTCGAAGCTGCGAGGCGACGAGAAGTACGGGGCGGAGATTGTCTTGAAGGCTCTGGAGGCCCCGCTACGTCAGATCGCCGACAACGCCGGAGCCGATGGTGCGGTCATTGTCCAGATGGCCAAGGAAAAGACCAACAGTCAGGGCTACGACGCGGCGGCGGGCGAATGGGTAGATATGTACAAAGCAGGCATTATCGACCCGGCCAAGGTGGTTCGCACGGCGCTGCAAAATGCCGCATCGATCGCGGGGCTCTTGATTACCACTGACACGCTTGTCACCGATTATAAGGAAGAGGGCGAAGAAGAGGACCAAAAGGTGATCGAAGGCGCGGTGGTGTAAAGCCCCACCCGTAGCCTGATTTTTCGCTCGGTACAGTAAAAGGCCGGGCGTGCACCATGCCGCCGAATTAAGGCGACAGCATAGTCACGCCCGGCCATAGTATGTATAATGGACGCCATGGCACAGACCCAGCGCGATTACTACGATATCCTTGGTGTCTCCCGAGACGCCTCGGCCGATGAAATCAAAAAGGCCTATCGGAAGATGGCCTTAAAATATCATCCGGACCGCAACCAAGGGGATCAGAACGCGGAGTCGCAGTTTAAGGAAGCGGCCGAGGCCTACGAAGTCCTCTCCGATACGGGAAAGCGAAGGACCTACGACCAGTTTGGTCACGAAGGTTTGGCCGGCGCCGGCTACGGCGGATTCTCCGGTGGCTATGAGGACATCTTCGACCGTTTCTCCGACATTTTCGGCGGCGGGATCTTCGACAGCCTGTTCGGCGGTGGGGGACAGCGCACCCGCCAGGGACCGTCACTGCGGTGTTCGGTCACCCTGACCCTGGAAGAACTCGCCGAAGGCGCGTCCAAAACGATCTCACTCAACCGCAACGAACCCTGTTCCACCTGTTCGGGCACCGGTGCCAAGCCGGGCAGTTCGCCGGTCACCTGTCCTTATTGTCGCGGAAGCGGCCA
>JAJDCN010000240.1 GCA_029260815.1 Planctomycetota bacterium | reverse complement strand
GCGCCGAAGCTGCGAAGGTGAAACCCAAAGACAGGTCCAAGAACTTGCGTCGATTAATCCCGTGAGTCATTTTGCGTAGTCCGCTTGCTTATGGTTTTTGTTATGACATTTCAACGAGCACTCACCTTTCAGATTGCCCGTATCAACAAACTCCAGCTTTCCATCTTTATTGGGAAAGACAGTGTCAACATTGAAATTGATCAGGTGCGAATGATTTACCGTGCTGCCTTGACCGGAACTGATTCCATGAGGATCGTGGCAGTTCGAGCAAGAGCCCATTTCGATGTGCTTTTTGTGCTTTTCAAAGCTGTCGTCCTCCAGAAGGCTGGTGCGACTATGGCACCGATAGCACAAGGCGTAGGCGTTTGCGCTCTCCGAAGCAGTATCTGCTGTGGTGTAATTGGCGACTAGCAGATACTGGTTAGTTGATCCGTGTGGTCCTTTGACTGTGTTCGAGTCAGTCGTGTGGCAGTCGGTGCAGCGCAGGACACTACTGGTTGTCCAGGGCGCCAGCAAGCTTGGCACGTTGCTGTTGCGTCCCGCGCCTTCCACCGGATGGTAGGAGGGGTTGGCGGTGGAGAACTCCAGGCGCGTGTTGATCTGGGCCACCTGCCGCTGGACATCTGGGTTGCTCAGCACGTTGTTGTCCCCGTGGCACTTGTAGCAGACTTGATAATCCCGCGTGGCGGGATTGACCTCGGTGCCGCCGGTGGCCACGCCCGCGACACCTTCCATGTTCGGCGGCAGGCTCGGCGCTGGTGCGGCGGCACCCGTGTAGGAACGGTGCGGATCGTGACAGTCCTGACATTCCACGTGCTTGTTCATGGACAGCGCTTGCTCGATTGGATCGTGTACATCCAGGAAGTCGCCCACCGGGTGGGAGAACTCCTTATTCACCTCCGCCTGGATGTTTTTGTCGGCCACTGAGCCGTTGTGGCATACTAGACAGGTATCTTCGTCGTTCGCCTGGGTCAGCAGCCGCTCTGGTTTCTTCGCGCTGTGCGTGTTGTGACAGTTCATGCATCCGTTTTGGGAGACGCTGTTAAAGGAGGTATGCGCCCAAGGGTTTGTGCCGGAGCCGTTCCAGGTTGCGGTGGAGGTTCGGTGGGGCGATGCGCTCCAGCCGTCCACCTGATGGCAGGTGGTGCATAGCATGGCGTTTTGGTTGCTCATGACCAGGAACGAGCCATTGGTATTGTCGTGCGGGTCGTGACAAGTGGAGCATTGCAGCCGGCCAGCTTGATCCAGCTTGACTTCTAAGGGCAGTGCGCCCGGGTCCACCAGTTCTCCATCGGTCTGGGCCAGGCCTGAATCGTAGGTGAACGAGACTGGGTGGTCATCGGCCAGGCTTGTGCCCACGTTGGTCTTGCCTGCAGGCAGGGTGACGATTCCCCCGGCCATGGCGATCGGTGTGGAACGGGACTTCACCAGCCCCAGTGCGATCGTTCCATCATGACAGCTCAAGCACAGCCGCGAAGAACCGTTGGGTTGATTGGGCGTCGCGTCAAACGTAGAGGAGTCGTACAGCTCGTAGGTCGTGGTGGGATCGTTGCGATTCCACAGCGGTGCGGTGGCGCTGGCATTGTGGGGCGTATGGCAGAAGATGCAGATGCTGGTATCTGATGCCGCGCGTACCGGACCGGGCCCGCTGACCGATAGGTTGTGTTTGGTATTGGCCACCTTGTCGTTGGCCAGTGCCGCCGCCCCGATTCCCAGCAGAACGCACGAGAGGAGTAGAATGCCAATCGCTTTCATGGTTTGCCTCCTAGATACTGGAGGACCTGGACCCTTTTGTTGTAAGAGTCCGCAATGTAAATCCGATCATCTCCGCCAACGAACAGGCCCGTCGGCATGGAGAACTCTCCCTGGTCCACACCGCCGCTTCCCACGTACAGGAGCAGTTGCGCTTTCTTTTCCGGCGTAAGCCGGAAGATCTGCACGTTGTTGAATCCCGCGTCGGAGACGTAGATATGTCCTTTGGAGTCGACGCCGATGCCCTTGGGCATGGAGAAGGAGCCCAGCGCGCGTCCGGCCTGTCCGAATTTCGTAATGAACTTCCCGTCGGTGTCGAAGATCTGAACGCGATGATTGAGCGAATCCACGACGTAGATCCACTCGCCGCGCTGGCAGAGGAAGGTGGGGAAGTTGAACTGGCCGTCCCCGTCGCCCCGGCCTCCAACCTTCCATTTGAGACGGCCGTCCGGTTGCAGCGCTGCAAACTGATGGTCTGCTGTATCCACCACGTAGAAGCAGCCATGCTGTCGATCGAACCAGATCCCGGTCGGTTGTTTGAAGACAAAGTCGGTCTGAAACGGTCCGATGTATTGGAGATCGGCAGTGTAAGTGTAGATGGTTTTGGCACGCGCGTCGGTAATATAGATCCGGCCGTCCGATCCTGCGGCAATCCCGATTGGCTCTGCCATCGGCCGGTCCTCGGCGGGGGCTCCAACATAGTGATCCTGTTTGGTCTTGTCGTAGCCCTGGACGATTCCCAGTACCGGATCGGTGACGTAGAGGACGCCGTTGGATTCGACCAATGCACTCGGCTGCCGCATGGCGCCCGGCGCCCAATCCCCATCCGTGCCGGTTAGCCAGGTCCACGCCTGATCGTACCAGGCGGTCCCGCTCCCTGCGTCGGAGGCGTCCACGTACAGATCCACCAGGCGGATGCGTTCCTGCTCGGGCGGCGGCGGCCAGACGATTGGCTCGATCACGCGCGGCGACGCGCTGCAGCCGCCCACGGCGATCAGGCTCGCCGCCGCGAGTCCCAGAGCCAGTCGTGTCGTGTTCGTGTACATGGTGCGTGCCTTCTAAAACTCACGTGTGAGTTTTGTGAAAAAGTAACTCCGGTTCTTGTCCGTTTGCCCTTCTTGTTCTTTTTCCAGTGTAAGGCCTACCTCGAAGGTGAGCGCCCCGACGGTCCAGAGAAATTCGCTCGTAAAGTCCAAGAGCCGGTTGGTCAGCTCCTTTCGTTTGTCTCGCCGCCATCCGCCCGAAACCTCCAGCGCGGTGTTGTCGGTCAACCGCGTCTTGAGCTTGGAGCTGATCGAAAACAGAAGGGCCCGTTCGCGGGTGCGGTCCTCGGGAGTGGAGCCGAATTTAGTAACCCGGTTGTTTGCGGTGACCGACCAAAAGGTATGGGGGCCAAACGTTGTTTGAAAACTTGCCTCACTGAGAGCGGACCGAAATGGAAGGGTGGAGGAGTCGTGGTCCTCAAATTCCTGACGGATCCGAAACCCATCGTACTCAAACTCAATGCCATAGATCCTTTGGTCGAGAGTTTCGAGTCGAGTCGTGGCGTTTCCGGACCACAGGTCATTGCTGCGGCGGGTGATCCGAAAGTACGGCGTAAACAGGTCGCATAGGTTGGCCCGGACTCCGTAGTTTTGCGTCGTGGTTGCGTATTGCAAGGAGGGGTCGGTCGAGAAGGTGTAGTCCACTAGCAGGCGGTCACCGTCGTTGATCAGGCCACCGGCGATGCGGCGGATCTCCAACAAATCGCCGATGAGGTGAAGGCTGTAGTCGGTCCCTTCGATGTAGAACACCGTACCGGTGTCGTCGGAAACCACGACCGTGGTCCGATCAATTCGCCGGTTGTCCAGTAGGACGATCTCGATGTCGGCCAACGTGATCGACTCATCGATGATCCGCCGGGTGGTCGCGTTGAAATCTTCATCGTTGAGTTCGTACATCCAGCCGGCGTTGACGAACAGCTTGCCGCCCGGAATTTCTTTTTTGTATTGCAGATCGAGACGATTTCGGATCTCATCGTCAACGCCATCTGCATTGCCTTCTTTGTCGGTGATTTTTTCGGTGAAACCTTCCACTTCCAGACGGGTACGGAGGCTGTCGTACAATTTGTGGGTTACCCCTGCTGTGAGTGTGTGTCGGTCACTTCGTTCTTCCATGGTCTGGCGCAAATCCAGGCGGTATTGATAGTTTGATTCCAGGCTCTCGCTATGCTTGACAAGCAGCAATTCGGTCAAGTCGATATTCCGAAAGATCACGTCGCCGGTCTGGTCGAAGATCCGCGCGACACTCGTGAGTACGAAATGGCCTTTCTCATCCAGCATATACCGGTTGGAGGCGTTGAACTCATCGGTGTCGTAATCCCGATTTTCCCGTGTTTCGGTTGTCTCGGTAAAGCTGTAGCTTACGGCAGTCTCGGATTCATCCGTCATGTGCGAAGCGGCGGCCAGATAGTTGCGATTCGTGGTAACGAACGACTCGGTGGAGGATTCCGTGTCGATTTGTTGGTCCTCAAATTGGAGCGTCAGCGGAACAAAATCGTTGCGGAATCGAAGTCGGGCGCCGTACCGCTCCAGTTCGTTGAACAGATCCTCGGCAAATTCGCGGTTGATCCGGTCGGACCGAATGTCTCCGAACAGGTCCGCTGAGTAAGGGTGGTCCTTGAGGATCGTGCCCAAAAATCCGAGGCCTTGGATTTTTCGACTCTCGTCTTCGTCAAACGTATCGGAGGTACGTTTTGACTGGGTCAGACCGAACGTTCCGCTCAGGTCGAACTGAAAAAGTTTTGGGTGATAGATCGAGCCTCTCGTGTCCATCGAGAGCTCCTCTCGAAAATCGATGTCCCGTTCCTTCGTCTTCTCGGAGTTCTTTTGGTCGCGGGTAATCTTCTCGTGTTCAAACACCAGCCCAATTTCTCCTTCCGGAGCCTCAACACGAAAAAGCTGGAACTCCGAATCGTTTGTGTTCGTTGCGCAACTGACAATCCAACACGCGATTGCAATCAGGGTCGTACCGACTCGTAGTTTTTCCTTCGCGGTGGCAGCCATTGTTTTTCCCGTTCGACGCTGCTTTCCTGTTTTCGGACGGCGTCCGCCTGCTCCGTTTCCGCATCGTTTGCCTTTGGTTCGTTGGCCGGCGGAGCTGTCTGGCTTGGTTCGGTCGAGGCGTCCTCCCCGGTATCTGTGGATTCGACGGTCTGGACCTTGATCGTGGTAACGTGAGCGTTATGGCAGGCCACGCACTGGCGTTCGTTCCAGCCTGCATGGTAATCTGCCTGCGCCGTAAAGGTGTCGCCGTGGCATTTCATGCACAAGTCTTGCGCGGGTGCAACGAGGAGATACGGATTGGGGCTGCGGTGGGGATGGTGGCAGCCCATGCAAGCTCCCGCGGCCACAGGACCATGCACATGGGCCACGTTCCGCATACCCGGATGGCAGGAATCGCATAGCTCTTGTTTCGGGCGAGCCAGGTCGCGGGCGAACATTTTGGAGTGGCAGCCGTCGCACTTGCGTTCCCGATAGGGTTCATGGATCCATTCCGTTTGCACGGCAGGTTGAATGTCTCGTGCCCCGGTCGGCATCCCCTCTCGTTTGCCGGGCTTCACGGCAACCGGTGTTTCCCGGCCCGGCTCCGGCACGCCGTCAAAAAAGAACGTCAGCGTTTCGTAGTGCTTAACCTCGTTGCATCCCGCCGCGATGGCCACCAGCGTGACGACCGAGACGGGCACGGCCGCAATCGGCCAGGCCCGCCGGCAGCGGATCGCCCAATCGAGGATTGCACGGGTCGGGAACAACGTTCACCATCCTCTCTTCTAGTCGTTGCGGTAAATAACGGAGAGCGCCTTGCGGTAGTGTGTCAGCGCCAGCTTTTCGTTTTTTTGCATCTCCGCGATGAGGCCGAGTTCATAATGCGCGCGCCCGTCCGGAGGCGGCAGGTGGGTGACCTGCTCCAACAATTTCTTGGCCTCTTCGATCTTGCCCAGGCGCCGCTGTGCAATGCCCAGGCCCAGGAGCGCCTCGCGCCGTAGCGCCGGCTGGTCTCCGATTTTTTCAAACGCCGCGGCGGCCTCTTTGGGTTTGTTCTGTTGTAGCAGAGACTTTCCCAAACCCCACCAAGCCGCGCCGTAATCTTCTTTCAGCTTCAGGGCCTTGGTATAGGTCTGGGCAGCGAGGTCCCAGTTGCGCCGCTTGAAATACTTGTCTGCCAGGTTGCTAATTCGCCGGGCCCGCGCGGTCGCGGGATCGACGTGGATGTTTACTGGGTGTTCGATTTTCTGCCACTGTTCCTCGTCGATTTTGCCTTCGGCCAGCTGGATAGCAGCTGCCAGAAGGATTGGGTAGCGATCGTCGTACAGAGGGATGTATTTGGCCAACCGTCCATCGGGGGATACCACACAGGTGGAGGGCATGACGATGACGCCGAATTTGCCGAAGACGACACGTCCCACATCCGGTAGCACCCGTGCAGGTTGACCGGGCGCGGAAAACGCATCGCCTTCGGGCTTGTCCTTTTCCACCGTCTCGCGGATGGCGAGAAACTCGACGTCCTGGCCTTTGTATTCTTTGGCGAATTTCTGGAAGGCCTGGATCGCCTTTTGGGACATCTTCGTGGAGGGGGTCCAGAACAAAAAGACCACGGTGGAGCCGGCGGCTTTGCTCATTTGAAATTTTGTGCCGCCGGTGTCCACGATTTCAAAATCGGAGACCAGTCCGCCTTCGGCCAATCCCCGCAAAGCCGCGGTGCAACTGTCGCCTGCGGCAAAGACCGCCAGGAAGGCGCCGGTCACGGCGATCAGGGCAAGCCTTCGGCGCGGTGCCATTCGGCTACTTTTTCGCGTTGTCGGTCGGGTTGTTGCGATCATACCCGTATCTCCTGTGGCAACCAGGTGTGCACGCACCGCCCCCCGCTGTTTTTCCGAAGTTGATCGGCAGCATCCATCCGGCGTTTCCAAATGGAACCTCGTCCCGGATGTGCTTGGGGTTGTCGGAGGCGTGAATTTCGTGACAGGAGCGGCAGGTGCGGCCCTTTTTTCGGTTCACGTGCAGGTAGTGCAGATTGACGTCACCGTTGCGGAAGTCGGTTAAGGTGTCGGTCTTTTCATCCAGGACCAGCGTCTTGGGATGGCACGTAAAACACAACTCGTAGTTTTCAACCGCGAACGCTTCATAGAAAGTAGGAGGGAACGCCGTGGTCAGGATACGGAAATTGTCCGAACCGTGGGGGTTGTGACACGGCGAGCAGGTTTTCTTGCGCAGCGGTCCGTGGGAGGTCTTGGCAGTGGCGACCAGTTGCTTGATGTCTTGTAGTTGTTTCTCTCCGGACTTGCTTTTGCCATGACAGGTATAGCAGGTATCCGCTTCTTCGGTCAGCAGCAGGTTTGGTTGGACCGAGAAGTGGGGCGAATGGCAGTTCTGGCAGCGACTCTTGATCGCCAAGGCCCCGTGTTTTTCCTTTGCCGTGCGGACGGTCTTCTTGATGTCTTGGTGGCAGGAAAAGCACAGGCTGTCCCCTTCGCTCTTGAGCTGGAACCGGGCGTTGGAGGCATGGGGGTCATGGCAGCCGATGCAGCCGTCGTTGAGGGGCTTGTGAATGAACGGTTTGGCTCCCAGCCCGGCCATGTTGCGTTCGGTAAATTCGTCGTGGCATTCCAGGCAGCCATCCGGTTGCTTGACGCGAAGGAGCTTTTTGTTGTCCGATTCGTGGGTGCTGTGGCAGATGGCACAGGCCCCCGCGGCGACGGGGCCATGGATGAAGTTCTTTCCCTTTTCATAGTCTTCATGGCATGTAGAACACAGAGTTTTGTCCGTATCCCCCAGCGTCAGCATGCGATTGTCTGAGGCGTGGGGATCATGGCAGGCGGTGCACATTTGTTCTTGAAACGGATGGTGCACCACGGGCTTGGTGGGCGTCTGGTCCCCGTGGCAGGACAGGCACAAGGCGCCGATCTTTTCGATCTTTTTAAATTGGTGCTTGTTGCCTTCCTGGACATGGCAGTCGTCGCATTTATTGTCGGCCATCGGGCCGTGAATCACTTTTTTCTTGGCCAGCCCCGCATGGCACTCGGCCGTGACGCAACCGCCTTCAACCGTTGCGGGAGCCTTCGGTTTGGCTGGGGCGATCGGAGCGGTCGGGCTGGCCGGTTCTTGGGCGGTGGCGGCATGGATCATGGAGAAGGCCATGAGGATCGCGAGAAGGCTGGCTACGCACAGGAGGGGCTTGGCGATCATTTTAGTGCTCCTTGCTTGTGCAAAACATCTGTTGAGCAACTGTACAGTAGGCGTCGTGTCCTTGTCGGAAGGAGGAGTTCAGAAGATTCTTTACGGGTCCGTTGCCCACGCGATCGGCAATGTTTTTGAACATTTGCTCGACAACGATGCGCTGCGTCGGTTGAAGGTATGGAAGTTTGTTGCGTGCCCGACCCCATTCGATTTCGACCAGGTCGTTGAGGCCATCGAAAATGGCGCCGGCGGTTGCACAAGCGTGGGAATCGGTGCAGCCCTCAGCGGGCAAGGTCACGGGTGCTTTTTGTCTCGACATGATTCTAAGGTTCCGTAACGAATTCGATTAAAGACTTAGGTGCTCTCGCTAGAGTATAGAGCAACTTTAGTGCCCAAAATAAAGTCGACCGAAAGGGCAGACCTGGGACAAAAAACCAATAAATAGGCCTGAAAATAGCCCTTTCGACAAAAAAAGACAAATTGACCGAATAGGAGCCGCTCTTTTACGAACTTTAATTGACAGTTTGGCAAGCGCATCGGGTTGTTTCTCTCGTCTATTGAAAATTTGTCAAACCACTTGATGAAATGGCGGTGGGTTGTGCCAAAGTGTCAAAGCACTTTGGAGTGGTGGCTCTCGCTATGGGTTTCTTCTCTGCGGTACAGGGTGCGGGCGCTGATGCCTAACAATCGTGCGGCCATGTTCTTATCGTTGCTCACGTACTTCAGGGTTTCGCTGATCACTCGCTCTTCGATTTCTTTAAGGGGCGTGCCGATTTCGATGCTCAGACTTTTTTGGATCCGTTCGCTGGCGGTAATCGCGTCCGGAAGATCCCCGGGCGTAATCAGGTCGCCGCGTGCCAACACAACGGAGCGTTCGATGGCATTCTCTAGTTCGCGAACGTTGCCCGGCCACGGGTAGGATTGGAACAGTTCTATCGCTTCGGGCGCGAAACCGTCGATTTTTCGTCCGTTTTTCTTGGCGTATAATTCCAGGAAGTGTTGGGCCAGGATGGGGATGTCCTCTGAGCGCCGGTCCAATGTGGGCACGTCGATGGTAATGACTTTGAGCCGGTAGAACAGATCCTCTCGGAACCGCTTGGCTTGAACCTCTTTTTCCAAGTCGATGTTGGTTGCCGCAATAAGTCGGACGTCGGACTTGATCGTCTTGGTCCCGCCCAGCCTCTCGAATTCGCCTTCCTGAATGACCCGCAACAGTTTCACCTGCATGGACGGCGGAACCTCGCCGATCTCGTCCAGGAAGAGCGTTCCTCCGTTGGCCAGCTCAAAGCGCCCTAGCTTTTGCCTTGTCGCTCCGGTGTAGGCGCCCGGTTCGTATCCGAACAACTCCGCCTCCAACAGGGTTTCCGGCAGCGCGGCGCAACTGACTTTGATGAACGGTTTAGATCCACGTTCGCTACTGTCGTGGATTGCCTTGGCCAGGACGCCCTTGCCGGTTCCGGACTTGCCGGTGACCAGCACCGTCGCAGAACTCTGGGCCACCAAGTCCACCATCTCGTAGACACGCCGCATGGTCATGGACTGACCAACCACGTAGGAAGAACGGCTCAAGCGGGCCAATTCGCTCTTCAGGGCCCGGTTCTCGGCGACCAGTATCTGGTTGTTCAGGGCCCGGCTGATGGTTTTTATCAGTGTGATCCGCTTGAACGGTTTGATCAGGAAGTCGTAGGCGCCTTCCTTCATCGCTTCCACCGCTTCGCCGATGGTGCCGTGTCCACTAATGAGGATGACTTCTACATCCGGATGCACGGTGCGGGCAGTTTTCAGAAGATTCATACCGTCCATCTCTGGCATCTTCAAGTCGGCCACCAACACGTGGATGGTGTTTTTGCGGAGGGCCTCCAGGGCTTGCCTGCCATCGGGGGTGACGATCACCCTGTAGCCTTCCTTTTCGAGCATTTTCTCCAGGGCGACGCGAAGGCTGGAGTCATCATCGGCGATCAGAATGGTTCTTCTTCCGGCGGGTGTGTCGGCTTGAGCTTGCGTGTTGTCCATGGTTCGTCCTCCCTCCCCTCGCATCATGACCCTTCGGGCCGCGTCTCCTCGGCCGACCGAGGTATTCTCAGACGAATTGCGGCGCCCCCCAAGCGAGTCGAATCGCCGATGGAGATCTCGCCTCCCTGCCCCGTAATAATTTCCTTGCAAATGGCAAGCCCAAGCCCGGTGCCACCGGATTTCGTTGTGTAAAACGGCTCGAAGATCCGATCCTGATCGGCTTTTGAGATGCCTGGCCCCGAGTCTTCGATCGTAATCCACACGTTTTCCGGTTCGGCCTCTAGCGTAATCGCCAACTGCCCGTCTCCTTCAATCGCTTCCAGGGCATTGCGAATCAGGTTGATGATGGACTGGCGCATTTGCCGGCGATCGATAAAGACTTCGACGGGGTCCTCCGGCAGGTGCAGTTCCGTGCGGACTGCGGCCTCGGAAAATTCCTTTTCCATGAAGGAGAGGATCGTTTGCAACTGGTCGCCCAGATCCACTTGCGATGGGGACGGCTTGGGCACCCGGGAGAACTCCAGGTAGTCCTCGGTGACGGTCGTCAACCGGTCGATCTCGCGGGCAATCGCTCCGACCAGTTGGCGGACTTCCACCCGGTCGTCACCGGCGGCTCGAACCTCCTCTTCCAGCATCTCGGCGTTAAGCGAGAGAGATCCTAACGGGTTGCGGATCTCGTGGGCGATCTTGGCGGACATCTTGCCGATGGTTGCCAACCGTTCGGAGTGGATCAGTCGTTTCTCCAGCGCCTTCAGATCCGTAATATCCTTGGCCACGCCCAGGGTGCCCATGGGATCACCCCACTCGTCGTGGAGGATCGAGCAGGAGAGGCTGATGGTTCTGGGACCGTGCCTGCCTTCGACTTTGACTTCTCGGTTGCGCAGGGTTCCGCTGTGTGCCAGCCGATTCATGATGTCGATGGCCACTCGCTTGCCGTCCGTGTACAGGTTGTAGATCGGTTGGCCGAGCATTTCCGGCTCGGTGTACCCGAAGATTTGCTCGGCGCTCTTGTTGTAAAAGGTGATATACCCTCGCATATCAGTTGTAATGATCGCGTCGCCGGAGGAGTCGACTAGATTCTTGTAGCGAATTTCCGATTTGCTCAGCTCCCTGGTTCGCTCTGCCACGCTGGCTGAAAGCATCTCGTTGGTTTTTTGCAGCTTATCTTCGGATTCGTCCAGGTTTTGGGCCATCCGGTTAAAGGCCGTGCCCAATTCTTCCAGCTCGTCGCCGGTGTGGATCTCGATCCGTTGGGACAGATCGCCGGAGGCCATTCGCTGGGTGCTCTTGATCAGTCGATCCAGGATCTTGCGCAGCCGGGCATCTACCACCAATAACAGCCCCAGCCCGGCCACCGCGGCCAAGATGACAAGTTTGTAGGAGTTGGTCTGGCGCTCACCCGCCTGCTTGCGCAGGGACTCAGTCGACAGCCCAAGGTGCAGGGTTCCGACTACTCTGTCCCGATGCTTCATGGGCACGGTGATCTCACTGTATTCGGTTCCCGTGGCCTTGCCGGTTCGGGAGCCGATCCGCCGTTTGTGCTCGTCGAGGAGAGTAACGATGACGACATCAGGGTTTTGCTCCACGAGGTTGCGCAGGTGGAAATCGATCTCTTCTTTGTGGTGAAAGAGGGTTTCAGCATAGGCCCCGGCCAGATCGCGAGCGAAGCTGGCGAACATTTGATCGGCGACTTTTTCGATGGAATCCTGCTCTCCCCGATGGGCCAAGTGGGCCACCGATGCGATGACCAGAACCCAGAATACCCACAGGGTCAGTCCCGCTTTGAGTCGTAAACTCGCTTTCATGGCTCCATCACCAAAAGGCAGATAAACGCAACTCTACGAAACCGCAAGGCTCGTGCCACCATCGCACAGGGGGCTGGGTCGAGTGACGAGATGTCAAGGTGTGAAATATTGACAAACATGGCTGCGAAAAATTTCCCGCTTGCCGCCTTTCGGAAGACTGGGACATCGGCTTGCGTGCTACCAGAAGGTGGCATACGAATTGCGTGACCAAGAGTGCAACACAAACTATTCGGTCAAGTGGAGGCTTGGAGTCATGGGCATTCGGGGCATCATCGGTATCGCCCTTCTGATCGGGGTCGCGGCCTTTTTCATCATTCAAGGGATGCAGCATACTAGTCCACCTTATGCAGAATTGGGGGACTTGGAGAAGATTGCCAAGCAGGTCGGCGCCGGCAAGGAATACACGAAGGTTAGTTTTCGGGGCGAGATCGTAGACGGATCCATTCAGAGGACCGACTATGGGATGCTCTTCGTGCTGATCGACGAAAAGGACCAGAAGGTCCCGATTCAGTTCCATGGTGTGGCGCCCCAAAGCCTCCAAACCGGTCGAGAGGTCGTTGCCAAGTGCAAAGTCTACCCCGACGAGACGGTGATCTCCCACGAATTGATCGTCAAGTGTCCTTCGAAATACGAAGAGGAGGAATCCGCGGGGCTTGCGCATCCGGGTTCTCCCTTCAAGGAGCTGGCCGAGGTTCCGGGGCTTGTGAAGGATATGGGGGCCGGCACGGAGTCCCTACAGATTCGCCTTCGCGGCAAAATTGTTGCAGGGTCCATTCAGACCACGGACGATGGGGCCACGTTCACCCTGGCGGACGATCAGGAGCACACCCTTCAGATTCGGTTTCGCGGGGTTGTGCCGGAGTTCCTCGAAGCCGGTCGGCGCGTCATTGCCACGTGTACGGTCTTCAAGGATGGGGCGATCGAGTCGGACGCGCTGAGCCTGCCTTCTTATTGATTCGAAGCGTGTGAAGCGGTGGCGAAGTTCCAAGACTCGGTCAGAAAGGAGTTGAATCGATGATCATCCATGTTGGCGTGGCCGCTTTGTACCTCTCCTTAATTCTGGCCGTTGGATCGGTAATCTTGTTTGCCTGGGCCCAAATCACCAAGAGCGCGCGCGTGTATCGCCTGGGCCGCTCCGTAGTCGGCATGATGGTTGTCTCCGTTACCCTGACGGCCGGCGTGATGGTCTTTCTTCTTTTGACCGACGACTACTCGCTCAAGTACGTCGCCAGCTACAACACCCTGTCGCTTCCGACCATCTACAAAATCTCCGTGCTGTGGGCTGGCCAGGCCGGTTCGTTTCTGACCTGGGCCTTGGTGCTGGGATTCTTCATCGCCGGTATGTTATGGGTCGACCGGCGCAATAAAAGCGGCCTGATGCCCGTGGCCTTCGCGATTGCCGTACTGGTTGAGACGGTGTTCATCGGCTTGATGATCGTTTCGCCACCGGAGTTGGACGCCTACCCCTTCACGCGGATCGAACCATTTATGGAAAATCCCGAATTGGCCATGGTCACGAGCCGACCTGGTCGAATCGATTGGAGGCTGTCGGAGCTTGGGCAAAAAAAGCGAGACGCCGTTTTCCGAAAAACCAAAAAGGAACCCACCTACCGGTTTCCTCAGCTTTTGACCCTCGACGCCACGTTCCGCGTAACGCGAGCCACAGACAAGTTCCTGGAGCAGACCGGCCGTGACCCGTTACGCGAAAAAGGTCTGACCCTCGCAACGCTTCTGTCCAAAGACAGCCCCCACACCGCCGATGAGATCGCCAAGGCCCTCGAGCAAGACGGGGTTTGGACCGGGCCGGTCTTCATGACGCGCGGACCGGTGCGGGCTGCACAGGAGCGGTTGGCATTTTGGTACGGGCGTGAGGCCTTGCCGCTGGATAAAGGAACCCGCATGGCTACACTGCTCCAGATCGCCACGCGCCCGAGCAGCCCGGCGGATCACGCGGGCCACAACCATGGATCTGTCGAAACCGGTGGCTATCTGGCCGCCATCAAACCGCTGCCGGGTCTCAACCCGCAACTGCGCAACATCGGAATGTTTTATCACCCGCCGGTTCTGCTGATTGGTTACGCTGGTTTTGCCATTCCCTTTGCCTTCGCGATCGCGGCCCTGTTGACGGGTCGAATGGGCAAAGAATGGCTTGATCTGTCCCGACCGTTTACCGTGCTTTCCTGGTTTTTCCTCGGGGCCGGGAATCTGCTGGGCGCTTTGTGGGCCTACGAAGAGCTGGGCTGGGGCGGTTTCTGGGCCTGGGACCCGGTGGAGAACGCCTCCTTCATGCCCTGGCTGGTCGGCTCGGCTCTACTGCACTCAGCGATCATGACTCAACGGCGCCGCATCCTGCGGCTGTGGTCCATCGGTTTGGCCATCTTGACCTTCTGGTTGACGATCTTCGGCACGTTCCTCACCCGCTCCGGATTTATCAGCTCGGTTCACGCCTTTGGCGAGAGCACGTTTTACATTACATTCTTCGGCCTGTTTTTGGCGATCTGTCTGATCATCCCGTTCTGGATGGTGATCTTCCGTTTCAATCAACTGCGTCGCTCACCTCGGATTCAAGCCCTCACGACACGGGAAGGGCTGTTCCTACTGGTTAATATAGTCATGCTACTGTTCACCTTGGCAGTGTTGATCGGGACGATGATGCCAAAGCTGCGCGAATGGGTTGGAGAAGAACCCAAAGCGGTTGAGCGTGAGTTCTACGACAACTTTGCCACGCCGGTTGGCATGGCTCTGTTGGCACTTCTTGTCGTAGGGCAGGTCTCACCCTGGACCAAACCGAACATGCAGAAGTTGTTGAAAGCCTTGGCGGTCCCTGCCGTTTTCGGAATCACCGGTTTTGCACTGACGGTTGCGACCTTTGAGCAAGCGTTCGTCTCCTGGCAGGCGCTGATCGTCATCACGCTCGCCGCGGCGGTGTTGGGCGGCGCCTTTCGTGAGTTTTACATCAATGCCCGGCGCGGAACCTTGCTGACCCGTCCGCGGGCGTTGGCCGGTTTTGTCGTGCATATCGGCGTGGCCATGGTCTTTATTGGGATCGCCGGCCCCTCCGGCCTGGAGTTGTCCCACGACGGCTTGACGCGTACCCTCGACCACGATCCGGTCAACAACGGGATCCAGGTCAAGCCCGGCGCGACCTATACGATGACCGACCGAGAGTTGAAATTCAAAAAGCCCTACAAAATTCAATACGACCGAGTGTCCTACGCCTACAACGTGGAGGAGGACGCGGTGATCGCTACCGCCCATCTGACCGTTTGGCGTGGCGACAAGATTGTGGGTACCCTTGAGCCTTCCTCTTCGCTATACTATCTGTTTCTCGATCGGGGGCGCGCGCGCGAAGTGAATATGCTCTCCACCGTGGAGAACGACGTGTACGTGGTCTACGACTACAACAGCGTTGACGAACGAACACACATCAGTGAAGCGGGCACATTCAAGTTCTTCGTCAAACCGCTGGTCAACTGGATGTGGTGGGGCGGACTGTTCTTCTTCCTCGGCTCCATCGCTGCCCTGTGGCCCAAGCGGAAAGCCCCTACGGAACAGGAACAGGCTGGGAAAGTCTCGGCCGAGGCAACGACTCAGGCGGTTTCGGCCGTCTCGAAATAATTCGAATCTCAGCGTAAAGGAACCCGATGATGCGCAAACTGTATACGATGCTCTTCGCATGTTTTATTTCTTTACTCTTTGTTTCCCAAGCCACTGCTTTCCCTCAGGGTGATGGAGCCGGCAGTTCTGGCGGCGCCGATATGGGCTCGGGTCATGGCATGACCGGGCAGACCCCGGTAGGAGAAGATGGCAGCCTCTTGGTTATGGCGACCCAGGACGGCAAGCCGGCTGCGAATGTAGATGTTCAATTGATTAAATTCGTCAGGCAAGCACCGGAGCTCCTTTCACCGGTGAAAACGAACGCCCAAGGCGAAGCCCGTATTAAAGGGTTGAGCTATGGGCCGTTGATCAGTTACAAGGCTTTTTGCATTCGTGACGGACACAGGGTTCCTCTTCGCCCTGGCAGTATGGGCGGGCTGATCGCGTCCGGTGAAGTGGCAAAAGGTGAACTTAAGATCGCCATAAATTTGGATATGTCGAGCGAAGCGAAGAGCTTGGAGGTTCTATCGCGACACGTGAGCTTCCAAACGGTCCACCAGCATGACCAGGAGAAGGACATCCTCGTGGTCATTGAAAGCTATGTATTGTCGAACCAAGCAAGTGTAAATTTAGCTCCAATGATCATTGGAAAAATCCCCAAGAACGCCGTTCAGGCGACCTATTATCCTCAATATGGAGCAGACAAAATTTCGTCGAGAGAGGCGTTGTCATTGAAGGCCGGACAAGCATTTCAGCCGCTGCGGGCCTTGGCTCCAGATGAAGCAGGATACAAGCTGGTTGTTCAGTACTATTTCGATTATGGGGAAAAGGATGCCTTGGTATTTACCCTTGAAGCAGATTACGACACGGATGAATTCCAATTGCAACCAAGCGATGGGAAGGTGCTGCTGGTGGAGTGTGACAAGGCGGATCCAAAAACCAACGCGGGCATAGCCCAGCCCATGAAAATGGACTTGGGTGAAGTGAAGGCCGGCGAGAAATTCGATGTCCGCGTAAAGCTGTTGGTTGGCTCTCACGACGCCGCGGCTGAAGGCGGCATGGCCCCCGACGCGGCGCCTGCTGCGACGAAGCCAAGCTATACGTGGGTTATTATCGTGATCGTGGGCTTGTTCGTCATTACCGGGCTGATCGTGATTGCGGCGAAAATGAAATCCGGGGCGGGGGCCTGAGACGCCATGATCCCGTCGACCGCAGCGGGTTGCGATATTCGAATCACCGATCTGCGAAAGCAGTTTCGCCTGCAGCGGGCCCTTCGTGGTGTGAACCTAGAGGTGAAGGCGGGCACGTTTCTGGTGGTGCTTGGGCCTAACGGCGCGGG
>JAJDCN010000239.1 GCA_029260815.1 Planctomycetota bacterium | reverse complement strand
GCCTGGCCCGCCGATGTTGTGGGCCAGGCCGACCCGTGCGTCGGGCACCTGTCGATCGCCGCAACGGCCTTGCAGTTGGCGGGTCAGTTCGTAGACCATGCGTAGGCCGGTCGCCCCCACCGGGTGCCCACAGGACAGCAGCCCACCGCTGACGTTCACCGGCAGGGTGCCGCCCAATCGCGTGTGGCCTTCGCGCAAAAACGCTGCGGATTCCCCCTGGGCGCACAGGGCCAAATCCTCGTAGGTGAGCAGCTCCACGATAGAGAAACAGTCATGCACCTCTGCAAAGTCGATCTGCATTAGGGGATCGGTAATGCCGGCCTGCTTGTAGGCGCTTTGCGCCGCGACCTGGGTTGAGCGAAAGCTCAAGAAATCGAAGTCGGGATCGAAAAACGGGCCGTCCCAGGAATTCGAGATCGCCAAGTGCTGGCCCTGGACTGCGACGAAGTCTTTGCCGTATCGGGGCGCGTCCTCGGTTCGGCACAAGAGAACCGCCGCGGCGCCGTCGGTTGTCGGGCAACTATCCAATAAGGTTAATGGATCGGCGACCATGGGTGCGTTGAGCACCTTGTCTAGCGCGACTTCCTTGCGATAATGCGCCTTTTCGTTGTGAACTGCGTGTGCGTGGTTCTTCACCGATATGCCGGCGATGTCTTCCCGGGTGGTGCCGTAGGTGTGCATATGCCGCTGGGCAAAGGTGGCGAAGGTGCCCGCGGCGGTAAAGCCTTTTTGATAGAAGGGATGGCCGGTCTCCACCATCATTTTGACGATGCTGTCCTGGGGCGAACGGTCACGCAGCTTCTCTACACCAACGACCAGAACCAGGTCATGCTCGCCCGAGAGCAGAGCGAGACAGGCGTTGCGAAACGCGTCGCCGCCAGAGGCGCAGAAGTTGGACACGCGGGTGATGGGGATATCATACAGGCCCAGCGGCTCCACCAGATCCATTCCGCTACGACCGCGGTAGACCCCCACATCGGGAAAGGCTGTGGACAGCCAGGCAGCCTGGATCTGCCCGCGCTCGACACCGGCCTCGTCAAACGCTTCGCGCGAGGCGGCAGCGACCATTTGTGAATAGGATTGCGTGAAGTTCTCACCGAACTTCGTGCAACCGGCGCCGATGATAGCGACCTTGCCCCTCATGCGCGCGGCCTGCATTTCCAGAAATAATTGATCATTCCTCCACCCTTGTGCAGGCGACGTAGGGTCAGCTCCACGTCGGCTCCTATGGCGATCTCGCCGGCGGCATCGGTCAGTTGAACCGTGAGGCGTCCCCCGCCGTCCAGATCGACCACGCACATTCCCGTGGTCTCATCCGGCGATGGGTAATAGTGTTCACGGGTAAAGGTAAAGACCTTTCCTCGGTTACTAAGAGCCTGCTCTGAAAACTTTTCGGTATTGCCGCATTTCGGACACGTCGGTTGCCGGAGCGTGTCCACGCGTTTGCACTCTTGACAGACGCGAGCTAGCAGCCGGTAGAGCCCTTCCTCGTCCCGGTGGCGTTGGATATGGGATGCAAAGACCGTTTCGTTGTCGGAAACGCCGGCGATCAGTCCACGAAACGCCAGATACTTCGCATAGCCGGTCAGCGGTTTGCCCGCCGCTAGGGCCGCGTCCAAACGAGCGGGCGAACGGTAGTCGGACAGGCGGTCAGTCGCTTCGAAGATCGCCACGTCCGCCCCATCGCCGTAGGCGGCCCACAGGAGCAACTCGCCCGGCTTCGCCGATTCCAGCAGCGCGGCGAGCAGCAACAGCGGGTGCGCGGCCCCGGTGAGGCCCATGTGGCCGGCCGGGTCGGCGACCATTACTGCGCGCGGATCGAAACCGAGACGGCTCAAGGCTCCGGCTCTGCTTTTGGGGTCCGGGGAGAAGACAGCGGCTCGATGAATTTGATTGGACTCCAGACCAGCGCTTCGCATGCAATCGCGAATCGCCTCGGTCATGGTCCGTGCGTAGCCTTCGGTCGCCGCGAAGCGCGGGTCATCGGTCTTCACGTATCGGTCGCCGCTCAGGCGCCACTGGTCGGTAAATTCCCGCGATACGCTGTGCACGGCCACCAGCCGCGCGATCGCCGCGTCGTCCGAGCCGATGGCGATGGCTGCGGCAGCATCGCCGAGCCCGGTCTCCTCCGGCGCGCCGGGCGGAGCGAGTCGCAGATCGGCGGCAGTGAGAAGAACGCTCTCGTTTGTTTTAAGCGCGGCCACCAGCTCACGGCTGGCGCAGCGGAGCGAGCCAGCGGCATCGCGTGTACGACAGGAGCCCGGCAGATTCAATGCCTGTGCGATGAATGCAGCGGACGACTTTTCCGCAAACGGTGATGTCGTGGATGCGAATACGAACTCGCCCTCGGAGCCGGTGGCGATCGGTGTGGCGGCCGCGTGGGCCATGGTGAGCGAATCTTCGTCGAAGTTGGCAACCGCCTTGGTGCCCCCCCGCCCCGTTCGCCCCCATGCTCCGGCGACCGTTTCCGCCGATAACCGATACCTCGGCACGTGGACCGAGTAAGATAGAATGCCTGCCATGGCAACGATTTTATCACCCTGGTCGGACGGACGCAAGGACCAGGCGGGGGTCTCTGCACCAATAGGACTTGACAGGAGCGCAACAGGGCAATAAAATGCACCGCTTCACTTCAAGCCGAAGTGGCGGAATGGCAGACGCGCTAGGTTCAGGACCTAGTGGCCGCAAGGCTGTGGGGGTTCGAGTCCCCCCTTCGGCACCACGTAACCACTGTCTGTGTCAATGTTTTCAGCGCCCGCCGCTTTCCGTTGTGTTCCTGTTGTGTTATCTGGCTCGGGATTGAGCGCATCTCCAACAAGTTCGGTGATCTCAGATAAGCGTTCGTTGCGAACCCTTGCGTAGGTGTTCATCGTCAGGTTTGGGTTGCTATGGCGAGCCAACGCTTGCGCTTCCTTGACAGTCGCTCCAGACTCTACCACGAGTGTAGTATGCGTGATGCGCAGCGCGTGAAAGTCCACTTTTCCCTGTCCAGGAATGTTCCGTGCAATACCCGCCTTGTCCAAATCGACGTAGAAATCCCGCGCAGGGCACGCAGGGACATAGAGCAAAGCGTCATCCTGCCGCATCCCCGCTGCAGCCTCTGTGAGTTTTTCAATGAGAGCCGCCGGAAGCGGCTGCAAGCCGGGCTTGCGGCTCTTGGTCCATGCGGCGTCGAGAATAAGCCCCCCGAGTTTCGGTTTCAAATGCTTTACACACAATGCGCGAAGCTCACCCGCTCGAAGCCCGGAGGCTAATGCAACCTCATAGACCAGCCGGCGCCTCGGATCGCACGATCTAAGAAGCTGGCCTATCTCAGTGGCAGTCAGAGCCCGCCGCTCACTCTCTGGCATCGTGTTGAAGTTTGCGAGTCCTGCGAGGGGATTGGATTCAAGGTATCCGCGCTCAACGCACCACAGGCATAGTGCCTTAAGGGCCTCAGCGTAATTCTGCAGCGTTTTTCCGCTCAGGCCCTTCTCGCGGTTCACACCCTTCTTTTGGAGGCGTTGCAGGGCCTTCTCGACCCTTGGCAAGGAACTGAGAAGGTCGCCGATAATATTTGGTCGCAACTCTTTCTCCCACCATTCGAGCCGCGCCCCGCGTTGTCTTGCATGCTCATTGCCCCATGGCCTTCCGCCGCGTCCACCCTGCGAATTGCCCCAAGACAGGTACGCGTCCCGAACCTCTGAAAAAGGTCGCGGTGTATCAAAGCCTTTGGGCGGCTTCTTCCAGCCCTTGCGGATTGCCCGCTCCTCCCCCTCGACCAGTTCGGCCAACTTTTCCGTCTCGCGTTTCGATGTGCTGCCTGTACTCGATTTCCGTTGGCCCTGCCAATCGGTATACTGGAATTTCCATCGAGGGTGTGGCTTGCCCGCCTTATCGAATGTTTGGAATACGTAGGGCACGGCTAATCCTCCTTAT
>JAJDCN010000238.1 GCA_029260815.1 Planctomycetota bacterium | reverse complement strand
CCGTCGCCGGCGGCCTCCGTTGCGGCGCGCATCCGTTCCCAATCAATGTCCCAGGGATATGCGGAAAAACCGCCGATGATCATCTTCGGATGATGCTCGGCGGCCAGGGCGATCATCTTGTCATAGTCGAGCTTGCCCGTGGCGCGGCTGACTTCATAGGGAATGATCTTGTAGCGCTTGCCGGAACGATTGACCGGAGAGCCGTGGGTCAGGTGACCGCCGTGGGTCAGGGCCAGGCCCATGACCGTGTCGCCCGGATCCAGGAAGGCTTCGTAGACCGCGTTGTTTGCCGCGGCCCCGGAGAGGGGTTGGACGTTGGCGAACATTTCGTGATCGGCCACGCGGCTGTTGGCGAACAGTTGTCGGATCCGGTTGATCGCCAATGATTCCACAAAATCCGCGTATTCGGTGCCCTTGTAATACCGCCGGTCCGCATAGCGCCGGTGGTAGGCCATCTGCTCTTCGTAGTCGGCCAACTCCAGGGTTGGATCTTGGAGCATTCGCAGGGCCGGATAGCCTTCGGCGTAGAGATTAGTAAATACCGAGCGTAGGGCTTGCCGGACCGGGTCTGGGGCGATGGACTCCGAGGCGATCAAGATCAGCTTGCGGACTTGGCGGTCCTCCTCAAGCTCGATCAGCTTGGCGGTATCGGGGTCGATTTCGCAGATGTCATGCTTGAACAGATCGCCGTTGTTCCCACCGATAGAATTCTTGGCCTTGGGCACGGGCATTCTCCAAATGGTCTTTCATTGGGTCAGTCTTGGCGCTCCCCATGGGAGAAACCCGTGATTTTATCTCTATTGACTTCAAGGTTCAAGCTCAATCGCAGCGCAAATCAGCAGAAACACTTATACGGTTGACTTCTAAAATCAGCAGGACTATAATCTGAAGAATATGAACAGAGGGTAATCCTGCGACCGAGCGTCTACCTATCTTTACTGATCGTGTTCGCCGATCTCCGGCTTCCTTGATTCGATAGATTTAAGGAATCCGCCTCAACCCTTCTGGAGATGTGTCCCATGACCCGAGTTGGCGTATGTCTTTCCGGCTGCGGGGTTAACGACGGCAGTGAAATCCATGAATCCGTGATCACCCTCCTGGCTCTGGACCGTGCCGGAGCCGAGGTCGTTTTCATGGCTCCCGATATCGACCAGATGCACGTGGTCGACCATCGGACCGGAGAGCCGATCCCCGGGGAGGTTCGCAACGTGTTGGTGGAGAGCGCACGGATCGCGCGGGGCGAGATTCGTGATGTGGCCGAGGTCCAGGCGTCGGATCTGGACGCGCTGATCTTTCCCGGCGGGTTCGGCGCGGCCCTGAACCTGTGTACGTTCGGTGTGGACGGCCCAACCTGCACGGTCCATCCGGCGGTCGCGCAACTGACCCGGGCGGTTCACCAAGCCGGCAAACCCATCGGAGCCATGTGCATCGCTCCGGCGCTCATGGCAAAGATCTTCGAGGGCGTCACGGCGGTGAACCTGACCATCGGAACCGATGCGGCCACTGCCGAGGCGATCGGCGCGCTAGGAGCCCGGCACACGTCCTGCCCCGTCACCGAATTTGTGGTCGACCGGGAAAACAAGTTGGTCACCACGCCAGCCTATATGCTGGCGCAACGGATTTCGGAGGCTGCGGAAGGGATCGAGAAAATGGTTAAGACCGTTCTTGAAATGGCATAAAACAAACGATTGTGAAAACAAGCAATAAAGATTCTCGCATTGGGTTCAAGACCGCTATTGGTAACCAAGTTATACGGAGAACTTTATGTCGTGTTATTTTCGGTACATGAAAGATGTCATCGAAGAAGCGGGGCTCGGGGTCAACACCAAAAACAAAAAAGAAATTGACCAATTTCTCCACGATTTCGTGGACACTGAGTACAAGAACTGTTGGAAGGCTTGGCCGGAGCTGAAGATCCTCGTCAAAGAGGATAAGGCGGGGCGAAAGAAGCTAATCGCCGCCCTCCGAAAAAACTTCGCCAAAAAAGCTGATCGCAAAAGGGGCAAGGGGACGACATGAAGACCACAACAGAATATCTGTGGTTCGATACGAAGAAACACCGCGAATACATCAACATTACCCGCGACGTGGAAAAAGTGGTACAAAAGAGCGGGATCCAGGAAGGCATGGTCCTCGTTTCAGCGATGCATATCACCGCTGGGGTCTACGTAAACGACGCGGAGGACGGCCTGATCGCCGATCTGGACGAATGGCTGGAAAAGATGGCCCCCTACCGCGAGGACTATCGCCACCATCGGACGGGCGAGACCAATGGCGACTCGCATCTCAAGAGCCTGTTGATTCATCACGAGGTCGTCGTCCCGATTACTGAAGGGGCTCTGGATTTGGGCCCTTGGCAGCAGGTCTACTACGCGGAATTTGATGGGAAGCGGCGCAAGCGCCTGGTGATCAAAGCAATGGGCGAATAACCGCACTGGCGGACCAATGACTTGGAAGTACAACAATCCTTTCTCCTCCATTCGGGCGAAGCTCACGTTTTGGTTCGTGGTCATCGCCATCGTACCGGTGTCGGCATCGGCTGCCTTCGGGTATCTCTATACCAAGAAATTCATGGAAGCTGAGAAGCTGGAATTTCTGAAGCACATCTCGCCCGACGTGGAGAAACACCTGAACACATGGTTCAAGAACCATACCTGGACCGAGTGGCCCGATCGATGGACCGGTTTTTCGGAAGAGCAACTCCTGACCCCGGGAACCTGGCTTTACCTGGCTCAGGGGAATAGTAAGATGACTCCCCTTACCGAATTTTCCAAAGCAAACGGCGTGTCGGCCGGCGGACGGACCCCGCCGCCGGGCTTGAACGATTGCTCGCCCGAACGGCCTGTTGTCACCGGCACCTACGAAGTGTCCGACGACCGCCGGATCCTCGCGGTGTACCGCTGGATCGGCAAGAGAGCCGCGTTTGCCAACGCGGCACCGCCGGACGAACCCGCGCCCACCGTGCTGGCCATTGAGATCGACGAACAGGTGGCCATGGCGCCCCTGTTGGAACTTCGCGACGAGGCAATCCTGTTCAGCGGCGTTCTGTTCGTTCTGATCGGCGCGGCGGGCATGTTGGTGGCGCGAAGCATGGCACGACCGATCCACAACTTCGTCGGCGCGACCGAGCGGATCCGTCAAGGATATCTGGGCGAGCGTTTGGTGGTCAAATCACGCGATGAGATAGGCACAATGGCGACTGAATTCATCCTGATGGTGGAGAAGCTCGAAGACGTATACAATACCCTAGAGGAGCGCGTCGAGCAACGAACCCGAGAACTGGAAAACACCCAGGAGCAACTGGTCCGCTCCGAAAAGCTGGCCGTGGTCGGGTCTTTGGCCGCCAGCATCGCGCACGAAATGCGCAATCCTCTAGCAGGTATCAGCGGCGCGATCCAGGTGCTGGGCGAAAGCTTTCCGGACGACGACGCCCGTCGCGATGTCGTCCATGAGGTGCGAGAGCAGATCGGACGACTCGACCGTACGATCAGCGATCTGCTAATCTTTGCCAAGCCAAGACCTCCCGAGCGCGTCCAATGCAATGTCCGTGAGCTCATCGACGAAACGCTGGAACACTTGAAGCAGGTGCCCAGCACCCAAGACTTGCGCATCCACAGCGACTGCGCCGAGACGATTCCGCCAGTAGCCTTGGATCCGGCGCAGATGGAGCAGGTCTTAAGCAACCTGATTATCAATGCCGCACACGTAGTCCCGCAGCCAAACGGCTTGTTGCGCATCGGGGCCGCGGTCAACAACGGGTCCCTGGAGCTGTCCTTCCGGGACAACGGACCGGGAATCGACGAGAAGATTCTGGGCTCGATCTTTGAGCCGTTCTTTACAACCAAGCACCGCGGTACGGGTTTGGGATTGTCCATCACGCGCAAAATCATAGAAGCCCACGGCGGCTCTATTGCCGCTCGCAACAACGACGAAGGCGGGGCCTGCTTTGTGATCTGGCTGCCCCTCGAAGGAGAAAAAAACGAATGACCCCACGCGGACGCATTCTTATTATCGACGACGACAAGCTGGTCCGTTGGTCTTTGGTGCAGCGGTTGAGTAGCGAACAATACGAGACGGTCGAAGCGACCAGTTGCGCCGAAGCCCAGGAGGCGCTGCGCAAGCGAGTTGTCGATTTGATTTTGCTCGACTACAAACTGCCGGATGGAACAGGACTGGACGTGCTCACCGAATTGGTGCGCACCAAGGTGGAAATCCCCGTGATCATGATGACCGCCTACAGCGACGTGGACAAGGCGGTCGAGGCCATGAAGCTGGGTGCCTATGATTATATTCCCAAACCCTTCGACCTGGATGCGGTGATCCTGGAGATCGAAAAGGCGCTGGAGAATCGCAACCTCAAGCGCGAAATAAAATTTATCCGGACCAAACAGAAGGAGACCTGGGACCTTTCGCGAATCGTCGGGGACAGTCCCAAAATGTTGGACCTGTTCGAAACCATTAAGAAGATCGCCCTGAGCTCCACCACGACGGTCCTGCTTCTGGGCGAATCGGGAACGGGCAAGGGCATGGTCGCCCGAGCCATCCATTACACCTCCAAGCGAGCCTCTAAGGCGTTCATGAACATCACTTGCTCGGCCATGCCCGAGACCTTGCTGGAAACCGAGCTGATGGGCCACGAGGCCGGAGCCTACACCGACGCGAAGACGCAAAAGAAGGGTTTGTTCGAACTAGCCGATCAGGGCACTGTCTTCCTGGACGAAATCGGAGACATCTCCCCCACGCTTCAGGTCAAATTGCTGGGCCTGCTGGAAGACAAATGCTTCAAGCGGGTCGGCGGGACCATCGATATCGACGTCGACGTGCGGATCATCACCGCGACCAATGCCAATCTGGAAGAGCAGGTCCGTCAGAATAAATTCCGAGAAGACCTTTACTATCGGTTGAAGATCATCCCGATCGAATTGCCACCGCTGCGCGAACGAGACAGCGATGTTCTGTTGCTGGCCAAGACGTTCATCGAGCACTTCAACGCGGAATTCAATCGCTCGGTCTCAGGTCTCAACGAAGAGGCCAGCCGGATGTGCCTGCAATACACCTGGCCGGGCAACGTTCGCGAGTTGCGCAACGTCCTGGAGCGCGCCATCCTGCTAGGCAACACCGATCAAATCCTGCCCGAAGATTTGCCCCGCGAAATCCGCGAGGGCCGGCCGTGGGATCTGCGACAGGGCGAAAACGGATGGGTGCTACCCGAGGACGGCCTCGATTTCGAGGAGTTGGAAAAGGACCTGGTCCGCCAATCGCTGGAACGGGCGCAGGGCAACCAAACCCGGGCAGCGCAGCTGCTGGGCATGAACCGGGATCAGATCCGCTATCGAATCGAGAAATTCGGTCTCGCCAAGGGCAATATTTCCCACAAAGCGGACAATTCCCCATAGATCCCACCGGATCGAACCTTCATAACTAACTAATAAAATAGGGTTTACGTCATCCCGCTTTTGGCATGACGCTTGCCTATAGACAGCGCGAGACCGAAAGAAATGAAGCGGGAGTGAACCTGCGATGGCGGAAGAAAAGATCCAAAAGGCAACGATCCTCGTGGTCGACGACGAAAACCTCCTGCGGTGGTCGCTCAAGGAACATTTGACCCCGAAATACAACATCATCCTCGCCGAACGGGGCGAAGAGGCTCTCGGGTATTTAAAAAACGGAAGGAACATCGACCTGCTCATCACGGACATTCGAATGGATGCGATGGATGGCGTCACCTTGATTGAACTGGCGCGGTCCTACCGACCGGCACTGGACGCCATGATTATGACCGCCTACGACTCCGAAGAAAACATCAAACGCGCCAAGCGGGCGGGCGTGCTTCGTATCATCACAAAGCCATTCGCCGTGGAAGAGTTGGAAGTGGCCATTGAAGAAACCCTTGAGGGATAAATAGCCGAAATATTATTTGCCTACAGTGGGTGAAAGACAAAGCGGTTCAAATTCACCCCACGGGCACCCGGGCAATTGCGGAGCTATCCCGCTACAACAGCTCGCAATTCTGCTCCGCAGCGACAGGGGATGGAACTGCCCCGCTCCGTTCCTCTGGAGTTTCGCTCGGGTGCCTGCCACAAAAACGTGGGCAAACCGGTATGCCCCGAATGGCACCCGGACGCCGATGGAGATGGGACGACCCGCATGTATCACATCCCTCCATCGACTGGGAGGTTGGATTTACTTGCGCTGACGCCCAGTTTTCCGCCCGGGTGCCTGATACAATCGGCCCAGCCTTCTTGATGCGGAGATGGCCGACAGCCCCGTCGCGGTAACCCCGTGGCGGGGCTCTTATTTTTTCGACATTTGTGGGAGATCTATCAGAAATGTCGCCCCGGCCGAGCGGCTGGCGTCCAACGCGATGGATCCGCCATGCCCTTCCAGAATGCCGTAGGCGATCGACAGCCCCAGGCCAGTGCCGTCCGGCTTGGTGGTAAAGAACGGATCGAACAGCTTTCCGACAACTTCCGCGGAAACACCCGGTCCCGTGTCAGAGATCGACAGTCGAACCCGATCGGCCTCCACCGTCAAGCCAATCTCCACACGACCGCGCCACCCCATCGCCTCACAGGCGTTGCGTAACACATTTTCGACGGCCCGGGTCAGCTTCTCCCGATCAGCCGCCACAAAGACCGGCTCCGACGGAAGGTTCGTCCCAGTCTCCACCGCATCCGCCCCTTCCAGTCGGCCGATCCGTTCCAGCGCCGCTTGAACCACTTCGCGCAAATCTGCTTTCTCCCGCTCCGTTTGGATCGGGCGTGAC
>JAJDCN010000237.1 GCA_029260815.1 Planctomycetota bacterium | reverse complement strand
ATTTCAGCAAGAGCCCCATCGTCATCTCGTCCAGGTATCGGCCATGGAGGTAAGCCGTTTCCCGGTGGCGGCCCTCGACGCTCAAGCCGAACTTCTCATACATTCGAATCGCACGCGCGTTATCGGCCAGCACGTTGAGGCGGAGCCGACGGATGAAACCCGCCTGCCGAGCCCACTGGATCGAGTGCTCCATCAGGGCGGACCCGACGCCCTGCCCGCGCCAATCCCGGTCGACACCGATCGTCAAGGTGGCCGAGTGGCGATAGGCCGCCATGGGAGAACTGCCGCAGAAGATTTGCCCGATCACCTGAGCCCCTGCGATGGCGAACTGATAGCTCATGTAATCGCGGGTGGCCACGTCTTGGATGGTTTTTCGGTGCAAGGCAACCGCGTCGACGTGCAGTTCCTTGCGGGGGTTGTGGCCATAGGTCAGATAGTCGACCCGCTCGTCTTTCCACCGCCGCCAATAGGCAGCAAGCGCTTCAGCGTCTTCCACGCGCGCCTCTCGGACCGTATAGTCCATGACGTCCTCCATCGGTGCTTCGAAAAACCAAGATCAACGAGCTTGCCGCGGCCAGAGCCCCTTGGCGAAACCATCAGCGGAACTTCGCGCCACCCGCCCGCGGAGGCTCTCCGCAAATTGTACGTCACACGGTGGACGCCTTCCAGTATAATGCACCCACTTTCTTGGAACACGGGGTTGAGGAACACACCATGAGCAAACGCATACTGATCGTCGGCGGCGTGGCCGGCGGCATGAGCGCCGCAACCCGGGCACGGCGGCTGGATGAGGCGGCCGAGATCGTCGTCTTCGAGCGCGGCGAATTCGTCTCCTTCGCCAACTGCGGACTGCCCTACTACATCGCCGGCGAGATTACCGACCGCGCCAAGATCCTGGTCGCCACCGAACACTTGCTACGCACACGATTCAACATCGACGTCCGCGCCCGCCACGAAGTCCTCGCCATCGGCCGCGCGGACAAGACGGTGACCGTGAAGGACCTGCGCACTGGCGAGCAAACCACCGAGCGCTACGACACCTTGATTCTCTCCCCCGGTGCCACGCCGATCCGCCCGCCCCTACCCGGTTTGGACCACCCGAAGGTGCTCACCCTGCGCGATGTGGCGGACATGGATCGCATCCACGCGGCACTCGAAGGCGACAAAGTAAAGCACGCGGTCATCGCCGGGGCGGGCTTCATCGGACTAGAGATGGCCGAGGGGCTGGCCGGCCGGAAAATTGAAACCACCGTGGTGGACCTGGCCCCGCAAGTGTTGCCGCCCCTGGACCCGGAGATGGCCGCAGAGGTCCACGCCGCGCTCACGCGACACGATGTGGCCGTTGTCCTGGGCAAAGGGATCGCAGGCGTGGCGTCTGAAGGCGCCGACGACCTGGCTGTGTTGCTCGACGACGGCACGCGCCTGCCGGCGGACATGGTTATCCTGTCTATCGGCGTGCGGCCGGAAACAGGCCTGGCCAAAGATGCGGGCATCACGTTGGGCGAATCCGGTGGAATCGCCGTGGACGGATTCCAGTGCACCAATGATCCGGATATCCTGGCCGTGGGCGATGCAGCGGAGTCGGTCTACGCCATCGACGGGCGCGCCGTACGCATCCCGCTGGCGGGGCCGGCCAACCGACACGGGCGCGTGGCCGGCTCCGTGGCTGCCGGTTCGGAAAAACTCACCAGTCCGCACGTGGCCGGGACCGCAATCGTGCGCGTCCTGGACCGGACCGCGGGCATGACGGGCCTGTCGGAGAAAGCCGCGCGTCAACTGGGCTTCGATTGCCAGGTCGCCTACGCCTTCGGGCCGGACCATGCGTCCTACTATCCTGGCGCTACTGAAATGATCATCAAGCTCGTCTGGGAAAACGATACCGGCAAGATCCTCGGCGCCCAAGTAGTCGGCGGCAACGACGTGGCCCGGCGTGTGGACATCGTCGCTACCGCCATCCACTTCGGCGGTACAGTGGAAGACCTGGAATCTCTCGATCTTGCCTACGCCCCGCCGGTGGGCAGCGTAAAGGACCTGATTCATTTGGCCGGTTTCATCGCCGGTAACGTACGCCGCGGTGAATCAAGCCTCGTCAGCCCCTCGCAGCTTTTGGAGAAGCCAAGCGACTGGCAGATCGTCGACGTACGCAGTCAAGCCGAATACAACGCTGGCGCCGTAGACGGTGCGCTCCACATCCCCGTGGACGAGCTACGCACCCGGCACAGCGAACTCGACCCCACACGCCCCACCGTCGTCTACTGCGCCGTCGGCAAGCGCGGCCACGTCGCCCAGCGCCTCCTCACCCAGAAGGGCTTTGCCCAAGTTCACAACCTAACCGGCGGCCACCGCGCCTGGGCACTGGTAAAGCAGGCTGGCGTGTTCCTCGAATTATTCGGTCCAGGAGGTAAGTGATGTTTTTTTTCGCCGTCCTGGTGGGCCTTGTCTTTTTGGTTCTGGCATCAATTGTGTTCTCGTTATTTCTCCATACCGCTCGGATTGCGCTCCACAAGTTTTTTTCGCGCGAGCCCGCGAGGAAGCCCGGTCTTTGCCGTTCCTTGGTTGTCAGCTTTGTGTTGGTATTTAGCTACGCGGGTATCATGGTTACCAGAGATTTAACGCGGAACGGGCATTTTTATGAAGATCGCGGTTTTTTAGATTACTGGCGGACGCCTTTGATCGAGCCCTACCAGATCACCATGATAGACGATACCGCGCGGGGTAGTCTTGGAGTAATGAAGGATGAAGATGTGACGTCCATAGTCGGTTGCGTCCTTGCCTACGCCGCAAACGA
>JAJDCN010000236.1 GCA_029260815.1 Planctomycetota bacterium | reverse complement strand
AGAGATGGGCCACTTGGTCAGCCCGATCTTGTGCGAGGGCACTTCTTCCAATACGATAAAGTTGGAGTTGCCGCGCATCCGCTCGATGCCTGCCATATGCCCCTGGATCAGCAGGGTGTCGCCAAGGTGCAATTCCAGGTTGGAGATGTTGGTCACGATCGACAGGCCGTGACGGTAGATCGCCAGAGCCGTCAAGCCGTAGGCGTCGCGGAAGGAGACGCCTTTGAGCGTGCGACCGATCAGAGACGAGCCGGGCGCAATGACCGCCTCGGCCATGACCACGTCGAGGGAGCGGAGCACGCGGTTCTGTACACGCACCTCGTCTTTGATCTGAAGCTTGTTGCGCCGACGCAGGTCCAGGATATTCTGCACGCCGCCCTGGACGAGAAGCGTGTCGTCGTTCTGGATGACAAAGTTGCGGGACGGCGCAAAGGTGGCCTTCCCCTCCCGAACAACCCCGACGATCGTGACATCGTAGATCTCGCCGAACTTCAACTCGACGATCCGCTTGCCCGCGATGCTGGAATCAGCCCCGACCAGGACCTCGCTCAAGAACTCCTTCACGTTGTAGTCGTCGAAGAGATTTTCGTCCGCCGCGCGCCGGGTCATGAACCGGCGCATGACAAAAACGATATACAGTAGACCAAACACCGCCAGCACCAGCCCCGCCGGGGCAAAGTCGAACATGGACAGCCGGCCTTCATTGATGATGTCACGAATAACGATGTCGGTCTCGGCCGGTTTCTGGATGCGCGGGTCAGAAAAGGTGGTGTGGGCCACGCCGCGGACCACCAGGTTCGTAGAGGTGCCGATCAGTGTGATCACGCCGCCCAACAGCGAGGCGAAGGCCATGGGCATCAAGATTCGGGCGGAGTTAATCTTGTACTTCATGCATGCCTGGATGATGATCGGCATGAAGATTGCCACCACGGCGGTGTTGTTGATGAATGCCGAGAGCAGGCCGGTGGCCACACACACCAGCAGCAGGAGCTTCATTTCGCTATTGCCCGAAATGTTGGTCAAGCGATAGCCGATCAGGTCCGCCACGCCCGTCTTGACCAGGGCCTTGCTGAGAACGAAGATGCAGGCGATGACGAAGACCGCGGAGTCGAACCCGGCCTGAAAGGCCTCGTCCACTTCGAGCACGCCCTTGGTAATCAGTGCGGCCATTACGCCCAGGGCCACGACGTCGATCCGAAGCCACTCCTTGACGAAGCAGACCATCGCCGTGACCAGCACGACCAGCACGAAAATTTCGTCGCTCATCCCACCCCTCGAGAAGGAGTTCGTAACGGTTAGTAGAATAAGGAATAGCGACGCAAAAGCAAGCCTTTTTTGGGACTCGCTTACTCGCTGTGCTCGGCCAGGAACGACCGGAGGCCTTCAACATAAATAGCCATGGATTCGTGGAGGCCGCCGTTGTGCGTCCCATGGATCTTCAGAAATGTCTTCGGCGGACCTGCAGCCTCGAAAAGTTTCTGCCCGTGGACGAAGGGTATGATTTCATCATCCCCGCTGTGCACAACCAAAACAGAGCTCTTGATATTTGGCAGGATGGCGTGGGTATCATAGGAAAAGCGACACAACCACCGAACCGGCAGAAACCAGAAGCGTTTTGCGGCGAAGTCGGGAATGGAGGTGAAGGTCGATTCCAGGATCAAGGCCTTCGGCTCGTGCTCGCTGGCCAGCCGGGCCGCCACCGCCCCGCCCAGGGACCGGCCCAAAATAATGATCCGGTCGGCCGGAACCTTCCGGGTCTGGACCAAATAGTCCCACGCGGCTCGCGCGTCCTGATAAGTCCCCGCCTCCGACGGGCTCCCTTCGCTTTTGCCGAAGCCACGGTAGTCGAAGATCAGCACCGACAGGCCCAGATCATGGAGGATCTTGATGGAAGCCTTTCGACCCGAAAGGTTCCCCGCGTTGCCGTGGCAAAACAGGACGACACCCCGTGCGTTGGGATTCTGCACGTACCACGCGTGAAGCTTCGTGCCGTCCTGGGCGACCAGAGCAACATCCTCGCAGGGCATTCCGTTGAAGCGAAGATCTTCCGGTGTCGTGTACATCTGTTTGGTAGGAAAATAAACCAGACGCGCCTGAAAGAAATACAACAAGCCACAAAGTCCGAGATACAACAAGCCGCTCATACACAGAAGCGAAACCACCCGGCGACGAAGTCTCTTTTGGCGCTTGCCCGGCCGCTTCTCCTTCGAGCCTGGTATACACGCACTCACCATGCCTCAGTCTTCTACCGAATTCGCAGGCGCCGCACGAAACTTGCGCCAAGCCAAAACACCCGCGATGAGAACAACGACCATGATAAATGCGCCAACCGTGAAAACACGGGGATAGCGGATGCCGAATGCGCCAGGAATCCAATAAAAGGCGGCCAGGCCAAAGGCAACGATCGCGGTGCCAAAGAAAATATCCAAGGCCAATCTTGCTTCGCGTCCAGGAGTAATCCAAGTCCAGCGTTCAGAAGCAAGCTCACCGGACACACCTTCCGGACGCGAAGATGCCGCGGGCCGAAGCAATTCCGAATACAACCCGGAAACACCGGAAGATCCTGAGGTTGGAGAAAACCCTAATTCGCGCTCTACCTTTGAAGCAACCTGCAGACAGGCCTCGTGTAACCGCTGATGCTGGCGAGAAAGAAACCAAACGATTCCGGATACGAACATCGCCGCCGTACAAATCAAGACCCGGCTAAACCCGGCAGTCGAGACCAGAATGTAAGGGATCAGCGCCATGCCGGCCAGATATCCGATTAGCAACGCCGCGTGGAATCGCAAATAGAAGCGGTGCTGTTCGCAGCAGGTCCGATAGAGCAAGACCAGAGCGTCTCGATCCGGCTTCGGGCCATCGCTCATCCTACACTTCCCATTCGCGGCCTGCTTGGCGGGTGACGAAACAGGCTTAATGGTACCCACGTGCTTTGCGGCATTCAAGAAACCTTTTAGAATCATTTCACATTTGATGCCTCCATACGGGTTTGATAGATTGGCAGTCACAAGCTCTGAATCATGAAGGCGCTATGGATCGGCCTGAACTCAATACGCGAGAGCAGTACCTCCACCGCTTTTCCGATGCGGTCTATTGGACAACCTACGTTCGGCACGTCGCCGATCGCCACGGGTTACTCTATAAAGTCGTGCAGGCGCCGACGCCCGGCACGTTCCCAACGTTTGTTGTGGACAAGCGATGGGTGGTGAAATTTTTTGGGACTCTGTTCGAAGGCGCCGACTCTTTCGCCATTGAGCGCGAGGCAAACCGCTTGATTTGCTCGGCAGACGCAATACCCGCACCGCAGCTGCTGGGAGAAGGCCAGCTCTTCGATACCGAGCCCCATTGGAATTATCTGCTGTTCGCATTTTGTCCCGGCACGCCCTATCTCGAAGCCCGGGATGGAATGGATCTCAAGCAGAAACTTTCCGCCGCCCGCTGGTTGGGTCGTACCGCTCGGGCCTTCCACCGGCTTTCGCTCGACACGGATGGGAGGCTTCGACCCACATGGGAACCCTATCGGGCTTTTCTGCAAGGCCAACGCGCCGGATGTGCGGATCGTCACCAGGCCGCCGGCAGCCTACCCGAATATCTGATTGAGCAGATTGACGGATTTCTTCCGCCGACCGAGGCGTTGTTCGATGTGTCAAGCTCGCCCTGCTTGGTCCATGCAGACCTTACTGCAGACCATATACTGGGCCGATCCAGTTCCCGACCATGGCAGCCGGAGGTCTTGATCGATTTTGGCGACGCGATGGTAGGCGATCCCGCTTACGAACTGGTCGCGCTGCACATGGATCTATTCCAATTCGACAAACGTCTGCTGGCCGAATTCCTGGACGCCTACGGCTGGCCCGGTTCCACCGGCGAGTCGTTCGCCCGCAAGGCGATGTCCCTGGCTCTGCTGCACCGGTTCGGCGATCTGGAAGATCTCGTGGAGCGGTTCCCCGAAGCCACCCACGCGCAATCGCTGGACGAGTTGGCCCTGTGGATTTGGAATCTTGATGAACGACGTTTCGCGTAAGTGCCGCGGGGTTTCCCGTTGATGCCAGACAAGCCAACTGGTAGTATCCACGCTTCTTCGGATTCTGACGGGGGACGATGACCGTTTTTACCATAATCTGGCTGGGGTTGGCGGGGGCTTGCGTGGGCAGCTTCCTCAACGTGGTGATCTATCGGATGCCGCGCCAGTGCAAATCCATCGTACGGCCTAAGCGCTCCTTCTGTCCGCATTGCCGGACGTCCATCGCCTGGTACGATAACATCCCAATCGCAAGCTGGATCCTGCTTCGGACCAAGTGCCGTCATTGCAGCGCGCCGATCTCGGTGCGCTACACGATCGTCGAGGCATTGACCGCGGCCATGTTTGCACTGGTCGGGATCTGGTTCCTGGATGCGACGACGATCGTGCTGGTGGAGCAGTGGCATTGGGGGCTTGTGGCCTGCTACGTCTGGATCATCTCCGCGATGATCGCGGCGAGTTTTATCGATCTCGAGTTGACGATTATCCCGGACGAGATCACCTTGAGCGGGATCGTGATCGGCCCGGTGCTCGCAGTGATCTTCCCGGAAATCCACAGCCGCTTTGCATCAGTTTTTCCCTATGGCGACATCATTTCTTCGCCGCGCATGATCGCGCTGCTGGGCTCTATCGCGGGCATGCTGGCCGGAGCGGGGGCAATCTACGGGATTCGGCAATTCGGCACGCTGCTGTTCCGCAAGGAGGCCATGGGCCTGGGCGATGTGAAGTTCATGGCCATGGTCGGCGCGATCGTGGGCTGGGAGGGGACGCTGTTGTCCATCCTGATCGCCTGTGTGGTGGGCTCGGTCTTCGGCATCGCCCTGCGAGTGCTCAAGGGGACCCGCTACGTGCCGTTCGGGCCGTATCTATCGATCGGCGCGGTGCTGACCATTTTTTTTCAAGAGGAACTAATACAGTTCCTTCTTCACGACTATCCCAAATTGTTGTCGTAATTTGCTCAGACCTGGGCCTGTATGGAGACACCACAGGAGCCTGTCGAGGATTTCAACAGGCCGGGGATCGAGGACCTGCGTCCAACCGCGCGCGCCGCACAAAGAAACGTAATCCCTTTATTTTAAACCTGTTATAGAGCAAACCAACAAAGCTCTCGTAGGCCCAATTTTTCAGAAAAGCGGCACGATTGTTGCTCATAACTATATGCTCAGGTATCGCTTGGCATGCCGAGGAGGCTTGTTTCGGGTTGATCGGTCGATCGATTCGTGATAGACTGAGGTGCTTTGGCAGAGGGGCATCCGCTCCGATGCAAGCCCGGAAGTGAGCCTCCGGCGGGGTGGATGGGGTCTACGGATAAAATAGCAACGCCACGCAGGAGACGCACATGAAACCGCTCGCACGAAACCAAGCCTTTACACTCGTTGAGCTCCTCGTCGTCATTTCGATTATCGCAACGCTTGGCGCGATCCTATTTCCAGCCGTACTCGGAGTTTTCGATGACGCCAATAGAGCGCAAGCGAAGCACATGGTCAGCCAATTGGCCACGGCGATCACGAAGTTTAAAGAGGAGTACGGTTTCTACCCACCCGACGGAGCCTCCGGAGTATTCTCGGATAACGGCACCGGCGTGGTGCATCAATTCCTCAACGGAAACGGTTTTCTCCCTGACGAATACGACGCAAAAAACAACCCAACGCCGGAAAACAAACGCTTGCTGAAACTGCTGGAAGACAAGCTGTTTGAAGCGGACATCGAAGATTTGGGGGAATGGAACGGCACGCGGCGCGTGGGGCGAGCGGCAGGCGAGGTTGAAGACAGCGAGTTCCCGGAGCTGTTCGATCCGTGGGATCGGCCATATCAATACCAGCGCTACTCCGACGACAACCGCAAGCGGGTCGATCGGTCCGACTTGCAGCCACGAGACAACGGGCTGAGAGATCCGCGCGACAAAGACGGTGTCATCGAACCGTTCAACGAGGATTCTTTCGACGTCTGGTCGGCGGGTAGCGACCACGAAGACCCGACCGACGATATTGGAAACTGGTAGGGTCGGCAACCGGATGAGAAGGCTGGAGCAACCAATGAAACTTTTGGATGCTGCGCGACAATCCAGAATCCAGGGCTTTACCTTGATCGAGCTACTGGTGGTCATTTCGATCATTGCGTTTCTGATGGCGGCGCTGGGTGCGGCCGTGGTATTCGGGATTCGGGACGCCAAGATCGCTGCGACGGAAGCTCGGATCGAAGAGCTGCGCAACGCCGTGGTCCAGTTCAGCCGCGCGTTTAAGGGACATGGCGTCGTACCGGACCAATGGGGCGGCCCCTTTGGCTTCCGAGAGGATCCCTTGGATTTCGAGTTGGAAGACGCCTTTCCCTCCGGAAAGGCCGACGAAGCCGAAGATCGAAACAGTTCCAGCGGGTTTCTGGCTTTCTGGCTCGGCTTCAAGCTCCGGGCCTGGCATCGGCCCAACCAGGACGCTTCCTGGCGAGAAGCGGAGGCGGTGGACTTCGGGCCCTACATTCCCAAGCTGCGAGCTGGCGACCTGGGCCTTTCTCCATCCAGCCAAGCCGGAAAAGCCGACCAGCGAGAGGCTACCGAAGCATTCGTCAAGCGCATGCGGAATTCCTGGACTAAGCCAATCGAATTGATCGAGCCGGACGCCGCCAGCGGGGGCGAGAGCACCCTGGGCGGCACACCCAAGCCAAGGATCGCGATCTGGAACTATGCCGCGCCGTCGGACTTACAGAACCAGGTCGATGACATCGTGATCAAGGACGAATGGGACCACCCGCTACGCTACATCGTCCTGCCTGACGAACATACGCCGCACCGCTTCTTTATTCTTTCCGCCGGGCCCGACGGGGAATGGAATACCGAGGACGACTTGCCCAAGCCATTGATCGTCAATGGCGAAGAAACGGAATACTATACGCAATTTCGGGAAGATGAGTAGCCGAACCATGAGAAACGCCACACCTCACCGTCGAACCACGAGACCAGCCGAAGCGCTCGGTGCGTTCACGCTGCTGGAGCTTTTGGTCGTCATCGCGATCATGCTGCTAATGACCGGAACGGCGGTGCTGGGCTTTGAGGCAATGTTCTCCTCCTCCGGCCTGGAAACCGCCGGGGCGCTCGTGGCCAACACCCTGTGGGAAGCCAACGCCGCGGCCAATTTTCAAAGAGAGCCTCACATGGTCGTCCTGAATCGCGGGACGCGGATGATCCGAGTCTTTTCGGCGGGAAAGGACGGGAAGTTTGCCACCGCCAAGACCGAGTCGGAAATCGAAAGCGTGATCCTGTTTCAAGACGACGACGAGCCGGTTGCAGAACTGACTCGAAGCCTGGGTGACGTGGTACCGGACATCTGGATCTTGCAAATCCTGGACATCGGCGAGGTCAACGAGGATGAGGTCCCCCCCGTGGAGGAAGAAGAGACATCCGCAGTATTCATTTTCACCACTGAAGGCGTCGAGTTCGGAATCCGCGACGAGAACACCGGCTTGGTCCTGCTGAAAACATCGCTGCAAACCACACCGGACCAATACGATGAAAACGAACAAGCCGATATCGTGCTACGAATGAAAGGCGGAAGAAACGTTTTCTGGATGATTGTGGACCCGGTCATGGGGCGGGCCGAGTGGAAGGTCATCCCCTTGAATGCGGTCGAGGTGGAATGAGCCGCCCGCCACAGGCAGGAGAGGAGTCATGAGACCCACACAGACACAAGGTTTTACGCTGATGGAGCTGCTGATTTCCATCGCCGTGCTGATGTTCGGCATGTTCGGCGTCCTGGCGGTTTTTGCGTCTACTGCGGAAAAAGCGATCGAAACCGAGGAAAAATACACCGCCGGGATCATCACCCAATCCGTGGCCAACGCGATTCAGATCGCTTTTGCAACGCCCATCGATCCTGATTTCGATCAGGGCGCGGGCACCGGCCCGAAGATTCGGATCGATCATGATGGCCTGTTCACCAACCCGGAAGACCCGTCTCTGGGCTTTGCCGTCATTACCCTGCCCGCGCTGCCGGATGTTCCCGGGGCCGCCGAGCCAACCCTGCCGGAAAACATCGACCCGATCGTCTACCCCGCTGAGGGCGTGTATCAGATGGGACAGTTTCTGGACAAAAAAATAGAAGAAGAGGAAGAAGGAGGCCTCGACACCGAAGACGAGGAGAACAAGGCGGGACAATCGCTGGAAGTCTCTGCCGAACACATCCGACAATACTCCTTTACCTTAACGTTCCGCAACTGGCGAACCAAGTATCGCCCCAAAGTCCCGCCCGTGGACGGAGACAATGACCCGGGCACCTACCACCCGGATAATGAGAACGCGGTAATCAAACCGTTCAGGATCGGACGCAACGATTACGAATTCGTCGAGATCGGGAGCAACCGAGGCTACGAGGTCACCATCCGGGTCTACCGAAGCATTCAAGCGCGGGATACGGATTCGGACGGACAAACCCAGGAAGACCTGGCGGAAAGAGAGGCCTTGGAAGATCTGGAGAGCGAAGCACGCATCTCCCGCGAACGGTTTGTTTTCGTCGTCAGCCCCAGTTTTGGAATCACGGACGAATGAAACGCAGAAATCGAATCGCGCCCCCCTTGCGGCGACGGCGCCCGGCTGGTGGCTTTACCCTCATTGAGCTGCTGGTGGCGGTGTCCCTGTCGATCGTCCTGGTCCTCATCATGAGCATCACCTTTGAACAGGCCTCCGAAACCCAGAGAGCTGCCCGAGACAACGAAGAGATTCTGCGCAACGCCACCACGTTTTTCCGGAGTGTCTCGGAGTTGCTGGCCAACTGCGATACACTCCTGGTCGACAAAGATTACCAGGACGCCATCGACGCGGGCGACCCCGTTCCGGTCTTTGCGATCGAACAGGTCCTCGACGGCCTGGCCCGGGACGATGCCATGATGTTCACCACGCGAGCCATTCGGGGTTTTCCTATTGAGATCGACCCCGATACCGGCGAGATCATCGAAAATGAAGACGCCGGCATCTCCTTCGCCCCACAAACCGTCCTGCTCTACGTGCGGCCCAGCTCCCACCCTTCGCTGCGCGAACTCGTCGTGGAGCGACTGGGCCGCATCTCGCTGGACGAGATCCCTCAGAGCATCGATCAGCACAAGAAAGACAATGCCACCGACCTGGCCATCAACACCTCGGAAATTTCGGTGGTCTGCCGATTCGTGACCGAATTCAAGGTTGAGTACTTGGAGATCGAAGCCCAGGGCAATACGCCCAGCAGCGAACCCAAATCCATCCCCAGCGACGACCTGGTGGAAGGCCGCTCCTATCTGGAACCCGGCGACGAGGGTCTCGTCTCGTGGCACGATCCGAACAAACGGAACCTCCACGACATCTACGACCGGTCTGAGCTGACGCTGCCTCGGGCCTTGCGCTTTACCATTGTTCTACAGGCGCGAAAATCCGACGCACAGCGCGAATTTCAGGTGATCGTCCCGGTGCGGTCCGCCCACGTGGTCGAAACCGCCGCCCCCTGAGCGGAGCCGAATAGCGGCCGCTTGAATTAAGCCCATTCGTTTGATATACTATCCCCTTTGGGATCCGTCACGGACATCGAAAGCTTGAGTGCTTGTCCCGGCCACCGCGATCGGATCCCGGCGACCACGCGCAGCAGACGGATCCCATGAACGGTTACAGCCACCCAACCCCGCAGTTTTCCTTCGGCAGCCCGATCACTCCGGTAATCAAGCGGCTGATCGTCGCCAATGCCATAATCAGTGCCCTGTACTTGATCGGCACCCTCTTTGCAAAAGACGCAACGCTTGCCGTGGTCAAACTGTTTTGGTTGGATTCCGAACAGGCTTTGTTGGGCGGCCGGATCTGGCAATTCGCAACCTACACCTTCCTTCACGATCTTTACGACCCCTTCCATGTCCTGATGAATATGATCCTCTTGTGGATGTTCGGTCGAGACCTGGAGCGCGTGATGGGCGGGCGCCGATTTTTTGGAGTCTATTTGGCCTGTGGAATCGTCGGCGGGATTTGTTTTTCGATCTTCGCTCTGGCTATGGGCGGAGGTACCTGTGTTGGAGCCTCGGGCAGCGTGATCGGCGTTCTGGCGATCTATGCGCTTTATTACCCGAATCGGCAGGTCATCTTTCTCCTGTTTCCCATAAAGGTCAAATACCTGGCGATGTTCCTGATCGGTATGGATTTGTATATGGCCATCCTCACCTCCGCGGGCGGCAGCTCCAAAACAGCCCATCTGGCTCACCTGGGCGGCGCGGCGACCGGCTTTCTGTACGTCCGATTTGGACCGGTGCTGCGCGATATCGGAACAGCTCTCGAACGCAACAAGACGCGCAAGACCCAGGCCTCTGAAGAGGAGATCCGCAAAAAAGTCGACCAATTGCTCCAGAAGATCGCCGACCAAGGCATCTCCACCCTGACGCGCAAAGAAAAAACTTTCCTAAAGAACGCCTCCAAGCGCTACCAGAAGCCGCCCCGCCAAAAAATGCCTCTGTAGGCGGCGTTTCTTTCAAGCCGTCCGGCATCCCCGCCGATGAACCCTACAGGCGTGCCTCTGCGCCACGAACCGAGGGATGACTGGAGCCGGATATGGATGCGTTACTCTTCTGCCTGTATACCGCCTTGCCACTCGCCGGCGTCGCGCTGTTCGCGGCCGTGCTTTCAAGCGAATATTGCTACAGGGCGAACGCCCAAGAAGCTCAGGATGTGAAACGAATCCAGGAAGAGACTCGCGCCCGAAAGATCGAGGAAAAGGTTCGGCAGCGCGAGCAGAGCGCCAGTGAGATGGAGCGGCTGCTGAATCAATACTCCGATTCCCAGGAGATGATTCCGGCCATAAACCGCTCCTAAAAAGGGGTAGGGGCATTCACACCATAGGGCCTTTCGAGCCGTGACTATTTAATCACCAGCGTACGCGAATCCACCGCCGTCCCGGCCCCCGCCACAGGTTGCCGTCCAGCCGGCGCGCCGTTGCGATGCGCCGCGGCCAACAGGCTTCTGCCCTGCTCTTCCAGGCCCGGCAGACTGGCCAAGAGCCGGGAGAGAAACGCCAGGCGGTCGGTATAAATTGCCAGCCTGGCCTGGGTCTGGGCGACCGCATGTTTCTTTTGGGCCATACCCGACTGCAGTTGCTCCAGCTTCCCGCCCAGCCCTGCCGCCTCGCTGGTCGCAGCTTGTAGAGAGGTCTGTAGGGCCTCCACAGCCTTTACTTTGTCGGCCAGGGCGCTCTGGGTCGCGTTGAAATCCTGATCGCGGGCGGCGGCATCTTTCTGTAACTGAGCCAGTTGCGCCGCTTTCTGGTCCTGCTGGGCCTTCAACGGCCCGAACGCCGCGTCGGTTTTGGCCAACAGGGCTTTGGCTGCATCCAATTCCGCCTGCCGGGCGGCGACTGCTTTGGCTGCTTCGGTGGCGGCATTTTTTAAAGCCGCCTCCTGCGCGGCGATTTTCTTGTGCTCGACCTCGGTGGCCTTGGCCAGGGCTGCTTTGCGGGCCGCAAGCTTCTGCTCGGACTCGGTCGTCAACTTGGCCACCTGCGCCTCGATTTGTGTGGCGGCTTGCTTGCGGGCCTCCAGGCTAGCGGTCAACTCCTTGAGCTTGTTCGCCTGGGCGAGGAAGTCGTACTCCTTCTTGACCGCAGGGAGATCGACGCGCAGCTTGGTGAACTTGGCGGTGATGTCCGAATAGGTCTTTCCCTCTGCCTGGAACTGGGCCGTCAAGTCGGTCAACTCCTTGTGACGGGCATCGACCTCGGTGGTCACAACTTTAATCTTTTCGGCCCAACTTTTGAGCGACTCGACTCGCTCTTTATAAATCTCCTGCTGGCGGATAAGCTGAAGGCGCATTTTCTCCAACGTCCGGCGCTGGTCGTCCACCTGATCCCGAATCTGCCGGGCTTCGGCCTCCTTGTTCTTCAATAATGCCCCGTACTCCCCGGAAACGGAGAGCCGCTCGTGCTTCATCGCACAACCGGCACAGACCACAACCGCCGCCAGGAACCCGAAAAGGATGGGACTTCGCATCGTTCGCTCCTCCGCGAAAAAACTTGCCAAAACGAGCATCCAGTATAATCATTTCATCGACCCTCCGGCACCTAATTTTTCTTTAAAATCGGCTCATCTGTACTGCGGGAAATCGGTAATTCTGTTGACTCCATAGGGGGCTAATGGTTTAATGCCGGGTTTCTCCAAACAAGAGGCGGTACCGGTTGCATAAAGACCCTCGAAATACGAGCTTAAGGACAAACACCTGCGCGGAGCTGAGGCCCGAACAAATCGATAACCTAGTCAAGCTGTGCGGATGGGTAGAAAGCGTGCGCGATCACGGCGGACTGCTATTCTTTGACCTGCGCGATCGCTGGGGGCTCACCCAGGTGGTCTGCGACCCCTCCAAGGCTCCCGACGCCCACGCGGCGGCGGCCCAACTGCGCCCGGAATACGTGGTGGAAGCCGCCGGCACCGTCGAGCCTCGGCCAGAAGGGACCGTTAATCCGGACCTGCCCACCGGCACCATCGAGGTGGCCGCTGCGTCGATCCGCGTCTTGGCCAAGGCAGACACCCCGCCCTTCGAGGTACTCAACGAAACCAACGTCTCCGACGAGTTGCGGATGAAGTACCGCTACATCGACCTGCGCCGGCGGCCCATGATCGACAACCTGACGGTGCGCCACAAAATCGCTTACGCCATGCGCACCTACTTCAACGACTGCGGGTTCCTGGAAATCGAAACGCCCGGCTTGACCAAGTCCACCCCGGAGGGCGCGCGGGACTTCATCGTCCCCAGCCGAATCAACCCCGGACGCTTCTACGCCCTGCCCCAGTCGCCCCAGTTACTCAAGCAAATCCTCATGGTGTCGGGCATGGACCGCTACTTCCAAATCGTCAAGTGCTACCGCGACGAGGATCTGCGGGCGGACCGTCAACTGGAACACACCCAGTTGGACATGGAAATGTCCTTCGTGGACGAGACCGACATCCAGAACACCATCGAGGGCATGCTGGCCCACGTCTTCGAGCAGGTCAAGGGCATCACCCTGGAAACGCCGTTTCCGCGGCTGGCCTTCGAGGAGGCCATGGATCGGTACGGCACAGACAAGCCCGACCGGCGCTTCGAGCTGCTGCTGGCCGACTTCTCGGACCTGGCAGCGACCAGTGAATTCAAGGTCTTCCGCGGCGCCGTGGAGGCGGGCGGCCGGGTCAAGGGCATCAATGCTACCGGCTGCGCCAAGTATTCCCGCAAGCAGATCGATGAACTGACCGCCTACGTGGGCGACTTTGGGGCCAAGGGCCTGGCGTGGTTTAAATCCGATGGCGGCGCCCTGACCGGCCCGATCGCCAAATTCTTCGACGCAGCGCAACTGGCGCAGTTCGCAGAGCGCCTAGGCGCCAAAGACGGGGACTTGCTCCTGTTCGTGGCGGACAACGCCAAAGTGGTAAACATGGCGCTCGATCGGCTGCGCCAGCGCATCGCGCGGACCGAAGAGATGTACGATCCGCACACCTATCGCTTCTGCTGGATTACCGGCTACCCGCTGTTTGAAGAGGACGACGAGAAAGGCATCACCCCGGCACACCACGCGTTTTGCTCGCCGTTGCCCGAAGACGTGGACAAGCTGGAGACCGAGCCATTGGCGGTTCGGGCCCGCACCTTCGACCTGGTGGTCAATGGTGTGGAACTGGGCTCCGGCTCGATCCGGATCAACGACCCGGAGCTACAGCAGCGTGTGCTGTCGGTCATCGGGATCGACGAGGAAGACGCCAAGGCGAAGTTCGGCTTCCTGATGGAGGCCTATCGCTACGGCGGACCACCCCACGGGGGCATCGGCTTCGGGCTGGACCGGTTTGTGGCTCTGTTGCAAGGGCTGGACAACATCCGGGAAGTGATCGCCTTCCCGAAAACCACCAGCGGCATCTGCCAACTGACCGACGCACCCTCCGCGGTGGACCCAGCCCAGTTGGAGGAGCTGAAGATCCAAACCAAAAAGTAATGGATACGGTGGAATCCGGATCGGCCGCAGGGATGGCCTTGTCGGACCGGTCGGATAAGAATGCGTAAAATCGGGCCTTGGTTGGAAAATGCGGGTTGACCTCCGCCTGAATTTTGTTAGAATTTTGTAAGCTATGCCATCAGTTCGACTACCAGACGGAAAAGACATCGAAGTCGCCTCCGATGCGCGCGTGATCGACGCGATCGCCTTAATCCACAAGGGCCTGGCCAAATCGGCCGTCGCTGCCCGGGTGGATGGAAAGCTCGTGGACCTCGCCGCCCCCATCGACAGCGATGCGGATCTCTTTGTAATTACAGAAGACTCCGAAGAGGGGCTGGAGATCCTGCGCCACTCCACGGCGCACATCATGGCCATGGCCGTCGGCCGGCTCTTTCCCGGCGCCAAGTTCGCCATCGGCCCGGTTATCGAAAACGGATTCTATTACGACTTCGATCTGCCCCGCGCTCTAGTCGCTGAGGACCTGCCGAAGATCGAGGCCGAGATGCGGAAGATCGTCCAGGAAGACCTTCCGGTTTCCCGCTCGGTCCAGGACAAGTCCACGGCCATCGCCAACGCAAAGGCCAACGATCAAGACTACAAGGCGCAAATCATTGCAGACGCCGCAGACGACACCTTCTCCTTTTACGC
>JAJDCN010000235.1 GCA_029260815.1 Planctomycetota bacterium | reverse complement strand
AGACAACTGGGACCTTTATGACTTCGTCCTGGCCCAGACTGCAGATCCGGACGGAACACTCCACTGGGATTGTTACATCGACCTGGACGACGACGGGGCCGTGGATGACGAGACACCGCTGCGCTCCTTCCGCGAACGACGGGATACCTTCAATTTCGATCCGGTGGGGATCATGACCAGCTGCGTGAACATCGCCCCGGACGGCAGCTCCATCGACCTGATCATTCCAGAGGACTCCCACGGGACCATCGTGGCGGGGATCGCCGCGGGCAATCCGCCGGACGACAGCGGGATCTCCGGCGTGGCGCCCGGCGCGCAATTGCTACTCATCAAATTAGGCTACAACCACTTCGATGGCTCCTCCAGTACCGAATACCTTTTCGCACGTGCCTTCCAATACGCCGTAGAACACGGAGCCGATGTAATCAACCTCTCCTACGGAGGCTCCAAAGAGCCCAAGGACGACCTGTTTTTGGATGCCGCCTACGTCAACTGGCTCACCCGGCAATTCGGCGTCGTCATGACCATCGCCGCAGGCAACTCCGGGCCCGGCCTCGGCTCCATCGGCACCCCTTCAGCGTCGCGCTACTCCGTCTCCATCGGTTCCATGATTTCACCTGCCACGGCCGAAATCGATTACGGCATGGTCGGCCTGAAACACGCCAAAGTGTCCACCAGCTCCTCCCGAGGCCCGGTGGAAAACGGGGTTGCCAAACCCGACCTGGTCGTCCCCGGTCACGCCTACGCCCCGGTGGTCCGGCGCGTGGGCGGCTTCTCCCAAGCCTCGGGGACAAGTATGGCTGGGCCCCATGCGGCGGGCTGTTTTTCATTGTTGATCAGCGCGCTAAAACAAAAAAAGATGTGGCACGGACCCGAGGCTACCAGCTTGGATCGATTTACCAATTGGCGCCGGCTGGTGCGCGCCATGAAAATGACCGCCCGTCCCTTGCCCGGCGCCACATACTTGGACGCGGGGGCCGGCCTGGTGGACGTTCCAGCGGCCTACGGGCAATTGAGGAGCCTCTTCTCCAAACCCTTGGGCCCGGAAATCGAAGTGACGACCCGGGTCCCGTCCTACCGCCGCAAGCGAACCGGGTTCGGGGCCTATCATCGGACCGTGGTGCCGCCGACCCTGGAGTACGTGGAGGTGCGCGCCCTGCCGGACTCGTTCCGAAACGACGGGGAGCGCGCGGCGTTTCTGCGCACCTATAAGCTGGTGTGCGACCGACCGTGGCTGCGCGCCTCGTCCCGGCGCCGGGGCCGTTTCGAGCCGAAAACGAGCCGGCCCCTGGAGGTCCTGGCGCTCCACAGCGAAGTCCAACGGCTGGCCCTCGAGATGGACACCGCGGATCTCAAGCCGGGCCTGCACGTAGCCAATCTGTATGGTTACGATACCGATTCGAACGTGCATGGCTCCTGGAACGGGCCGGAGGCCCAGCGCTACCCAGCCTTTCGGTTGCCCGTTATGATCGTGGTGGGCGAAAGCTTCTCCCCTCGAGAGCATTTTATCCGGACCTACAAGAACGTCTCCCTGGCCTCGCACGAAATGCAACGGTTTTTCCTGGACGTTCCCTACGGCACGTCCGCCGTGCAGGTCACGCTGCGCATGCCCGACGCGCGCTTTGGAAGCGTGTACGCCGAGGTGTTCACGCCCCGTGGTTACAGCGAGGGGCATGTGGTCCTAAATCCTGGCAGCAACGAGCCACCCCAGGACACACAGGTGTCAAGCCAACGGACGTTTTCGGCACGGGTCGACCAATCCGGCATTTGGGAAGTGGCCCTGGCCAACGGCGGAGATACAGACAGCGCCGTTGCGGTCGATATGGAAGTTCGCCTCATCGGCTTCAACGTCTACCCTCAGGAAATCGTCATGCCCAACGGAGCAAAACCCGGAGAGGCTTATTACGTCGTCGCAAAAAATCTCCATGGTCTGTTATACGGCCTGCGCTACGAGGCGAGCATCGAGAAGTTAAGCAAATCGAACCACGTAAAGCTCACCGGCGACCCGGCGGCCAAAACATGGGTCCTGCCCGACTGGTGCAAAGAGTTATGGGTGGACTTCTACCAGGAGATCGGTTGGAAGAATACCGGACGGCACAAGCTTCTGCGCGGTGCCTACAGCGATCTGGTCGGTCATTTCGTCGGTCGAGCCCTCTTCCGGGGGAGCTGGCTGATCCGCGAACGACTGCCCAACACTGGAGCCGGGATTTACACCGGGCTCTTCGGCAAGTTCGGGAAAAACGAGCGCCTCGACACACGCCCGTTCCGGCCCAAAGCCGGAACGACGCCGGAGCCTCAAGAGCCGGAATGGTTTTCCGATGAGCCTGACAACACGTATATTTATCTGGAACGCTACACCCTGCGCAATCCGGTGCCCATAAAAATCACCGGCGCGCGCGAGGCCTTCGCCCTGCGGCGGGACGAGGAGAAAATGCTCGGGCTGATTTGGCCGAACCTCTCGGCGGTGAACAAGGTCGGCGCCGACACTGCCCACGGGCTCTTGAAGGCCTATCGGGGAAACAATCTGGTCGCGGAGGTCCGCATCCGGATCCCGCTGCCCGCGTCCACACCGTCGGACCATCCGGAAAAAACGATCTTCGATCAACTGGCAAAAGCCAAAAAGTCCGATCACACCAACGGCCCGTACAGTATCTCCTCGGAAAAGCTGGCGAGCGTGGCCGATACGAAACTTCGCAAGACGGTCATCGGGACCTTGGCACATTTAAAACGCACATTGGAAATCGTTCAGGGCGACAACGGGGACACCCGTCGCATCGAGAAGGAGATGCACTTTGGCATGGAGCCCCATGGGGGCAACGTGGAGACCCTACAGCGTGCCATTGAGCGCCTTGAAATGCTCGAAGCGTGGATGGCCCCGCGCGCGGACCTGATCGACCCGGCTCGCTCCATGCGCACGAAACTGCGCGAGGCGAAAAACAAATTGACCAACCTAGGCATGCTCACGGTTCCCAACCGCTTACACGAGCACTTGGGCGACAAGGAAAAACTGTCCGCCGCCGACTGGCTGAAGGCGGCCGAAAAGATTGAGGATCGTGCGGTGCGACGTGAAGCTCTAACGGCGCTTCGAACGGCACGGACCCAAGCGGTGGACACCGACGAGCTGGAAGAATTCCGTAAGCGCCTGGCCCAGTTTCCCGCGCGAAAAATCAATACGACCGACGGGCGCTATTATCGCGATGCGTCCGAGCTGTTCAGGGACGGCCACGAATGGCTGGGTGTGGAGTCGACCCTTTTGGACACCAGTCCGTCCCCCCCCGACACAGGACTCTCTGCCCAAGGGGCCTTGGACGGAGCGGATGGAAAAGAATCCATCGAAGAGCTAGACATCTTATTGAAAACGCGCAAGTCTCCGGACTCGCCCTGGACCGCAGGCGAACTGGTAAAGACAATCAATGATTTCTTTGCAACACAATTGACGACCTTTATACAAACAGGCGAAATGTTTACTGCACGCCTGCAGCGCCGCGGAGGCGTCGCTCACCTGCATCTTGTCGACACCGCCAAGCCGCTCACCTGGTCCCAGGCGCGAAGCTTGACAGAGCAGGCGGTGCAGGTGTATTTGGACGGGCTGGACCTCAAGGAAGGGTCTACGACCTACTACTGGCCCAGAAGCGCAGCGGTTCGCCAGGCGTTTGCCGAGGCCCTGGCCGACGCGATCCTGGAACAGTTGACCACACAAGGGGGAGCGGAGGCCGCGGCGCTCTGGACAACCGAGAAAAAAGTTTTCGACTTCATCCGAGCATTCAATGACTACAAGCGGGCGCGAGAGACGAAAACGATCGCACGGTCCGCGCTTCTCTACGCGGCAGAATCTGGCGCAATCGCCGGCCGGCTCATCGAAGAGGCGGATTTCACGGCCTGGCTCAAGGCCGCCTGGGCTCGCGATTGGACGCGGCCGGCCGAGAAACGACTCGCCCCACTCAAGGCAAAGGAGCCACCCGCCGTGGAACTGGACGAAGAAGAGAAAGAAGGCAGCGCAGAAAAACCTAATGATCCAGAATCGGAAGGTACTGATACGGAACCGTCAGCATCAGAACCGCCATCGCCGTAGCGTAATGCGGCCCATATCCAGATCGGGGCCAGTGCGTACGGTTCCCTTTAATCTGCAGCAACGTGTTTCGCAAGGCCGGAAACCAACGCCCCCAAAAATGTTTCCCGCCGGAAAGGGCCATGGCCTGGACTGAATAGTAGTTTGCATAATAGGGCCACTGTTGGCCGCTGGTTCCAGGCAGGATCTTGCGATCAAGCTGGACGACATGACGCAGGATGTACTTCTGCGTCGGTCGAATCAACAAGCCGGGATTTTCCTCCGGTGTTTTTTTCCCATTGTCGCCGTAGACACCCAATCCATATAGGGTACACAGGGTTCCGCAAGTGATTGCAAACCGAGCGCTCCCACTGTTGGGCCGCTGAGACCGGTACACGAATGCGTTTTCCCCTCTATTCAAGCCCTGAGTGGTGCGGCCTCGAACGGCGCACAGGATCGCCTTTTTCACAACTTCCGAAGAAACACTAACTCCCACATTGCGCGCCGCGCGCAGGGCCATCGCTTGACAGACCCCAATGGACAAATCGTTGGTGAGGCCTTGTGTCGGTTGGTAGTTCCACCCGCCCTGGGGGCCCTGTGCCTCTTCAATCAAGCGAACCGCCGCGCGCAGGGCGCGGCGAAGTCGGATCGAGCGGGTCGTGCCGTAGGCTTGTGCCAGAAACAGCGTTCCGAAGCCATGGGTGTACATTAAGCCGTGCTGTGCATCCTCAGCGATCA
>JAJDCN010000234.1 GCA_029260815.1 Planctomycetota bacterium | reverse complement strand
CTCCTGGCCGACGGCGACGTACTTAATCGATTGCGAGCCCTCATACCACAGAGAATTGTCTTTCCCGTGGCTGAACACCTTGACTACGCCGTCGGGTAGAGGCTCGTTGCCCAAAGTCTTTTCGCCTTCCTTCACTTCGTGCTTTTTGTTCTCGAAGCGCAAGATTATATGGACGTCCTGCCCCCATTTGACATCGTCGAGCTTGTAGAAGACCTCCACTGGCAGCTTGTCGACGGCGAAGGAGGGGAGTCGTTTCTTCCAGGTGTGCTTGATCGTATCGGTGCCTTCCACTGTGTAGATGAAGTATTCAGATAGGCCTTCCTTGATGATCTGTTTGGGTCGCTGCATACCAGGCGCGCCAGGGTCACCTTGTTCTTCTTGGTCCTCCTCCTCAGCTTCTTTGATCATCATGTCGAACTCATTTCGGTAGTCGTCTCTGGGCCCCAGCGGCAGATCGCGGTACATGACGCCCTTGCGAGCCAGCTCGGCGATTTTTTCCACCAGGTTAAGTCGACCTACGACTAGACGGATCTGCGCGTTTTCGTAATCCTCGCCGGAGTTGTTGATCACCTTGACGTAGCCTTCCATGCGCATGGTTTTGTGATCGGCCTCCAGAAATGCGGCGTAGTCGGCGGTCCAAGAGATGCCGCTGGTAAAGTAGGTGATCTGGATCTTGATTGCGCCGCCTTTGCGACTGTCTACTTGGCTGTCGATATGCCAGATCAACGTCTGCCGGCGATTGGGTGGGTAGGTGGTATCGATCAACTCCACTTTGTCCCCGTGGCTCTTGAAAGCAAATCGGATCGAGGTCGGGTCGATCAGGGTGTTGGACCAGCTGAACTGAATCCGGTTGATGCCCTTCTTGAAGGACAGGTGCCGCGTCTCTTTGGCCAGAGTGACGTCCTGTCCGTTGTAGATGGTCAACTGTACCGTGTCGCGGGGCGGCAGTGTCGTCATATCGATCGCGGCGTATCCGCTGCCTGCGCACAGGAGCATCAAGGTAAGGACAACCGTTGCAATAGATCGTTTCACCGTGGGATCCTCACCAAATGTTATAGGATTCGACAGTGTACTGGACTGTGATCTTCTTGACCTCTTCGGCATCCTTCTGTCGTGCGGGAAGCTTGACAGAGAAGGTCGCGTTTTCGGTATCGAGGATCTCGTGATCCATGTCGCTCTTGGTGATCTTCCATTCCCCTCCGTCGAAGTGTTCCTTCAATTGGAGGGTGATCTCCTGGTCTTTGAAGTTCTCGATCTCGAACAGAAAGACTTTGCGGTTGTCGTGCAGCGAGCGGCCACGATGATTGAAATTGATGTTCTCCATTATTTTCCGCTTAATCTTGATGTCTCGCGCCAGACCCACAAACAGGTCCATCGTCTCACCGCGGGGTGTGGCTGCGCCCCAGTCCTCGCCGAGGAAAACTTCTTCTCCTTTGGAGTCTTTGATGTAGATGCGGGCCTTTCCGGACTTAAGGGCGAAAGTTCCCATCCGGTTGGCTTTGGTGTTTTCGATGTGATAGAACATCCGCGCATACTCGCCCCATTGGTGGTCAAAGGTGTAGTCCTTGCGCACTGGGATCTTGAGGAACTTGGCAGACAGCCGCTTGCGGGCCTCCAGGTTGTCCAGGTCGGTAGTAAAGTCGGAACCGAAGCCCAGCTTGACCATCAGGTCGGCAAATCGTTCGCCGGTCCAGTTCTTTACCGTGGTATAGCAGCGGATCGTCAGCTCCGTCTCCTTGTTGTCGGCGGTGACCAGATAGGAGTAGTCGCGACCGAACCGCTGGATCAGGTAGCTGATACGGACCAGCACCGGCCCGTCCTTTTCGCAGTTCACCTCCCATGTCAACGCGCTTTCGCCCGGAGGGTAGCTGACGTTGAGCACGTTCACGGTGCCGCCGGCCTCGACAATGCGGATCTGAACAGAGGATCCGTCTATTGAGGTGTTTTGCCAGGCGAAGTCGATCAGATTCTCGCCGCGCTTGAGGTTCAGCACGCGTTGTTCTTCTACGAGCGTCGTGTCTCCCCGGCACAACTGCATCGTGATCTTGTCTCGGTCTGGCAGGGTCACCAGCTTGATCCGGGCCTGGGAATCGCGCGGCGACACGGCCAGCAGCAGGAAAGCTGCGAGGGCGATCGCCAGGGTCATTCGAATTCGTGTAAAAGGTTGCATCAGTAAGCTCCTGTTACCAGTCGTTGTTTTTTCTGTTCTTGCCGTTTTTTGTGTCGACCTGATACCTCAGGGTGACTTTTTCATCCGGCTTAAGGTTCATGCTGAAATAGTAGGTGTCGTGGTCGTCCTGATAGAAATCGAGGGTCGACTCGATGATTTTGAATTTTCCGGGGAAGGTGCGATAGACCTCCAGGCGTGACGCCAGGGGTAGGCGGTTGGTGATCTTCGTTTGGAAGAACTCCTGGGTGCGCCAGCCGATGACACTGCCGTGAATATCGAGACGAACGTTGATCTTTTTGAGCCGCAGGCGCTTTCGCTCGACCAGCATTCGGTCTTCCGGTCCCAGATCCACGTCGATCTCCTGCCCGATGCCTGCGTACTTCATGTACTGGGACGCTTCGTACCACAGGGTATTGTCCTTGGAGCGGGTAAAAACCTTGATCACGCCGTCCGGAAGTGGCTCGCTGCCCAGGGTCTTTTCGTCTTTCTTCACTTCGTGTTTGTTGTTCTTGAAGCGCAGTAGTTTGTGTATCGTCTGATTCCATTTAGTGTCGTCCAGTTTGTAGAAGACCTCTACCGGCAAACCCTTAACGGAAAAGGACGGCAGCCGTTTCTGCCAGCGGTGCTTAACCGTGTCAGTGCCTTCGATGGTGAAGATGAAGTACTCCGAGAGCCCCTCTTTAACGATTGCCCTCTGGCCGCCATCTTTTTTTGCCTTTTCCATGGCCATTTCTGCACGGCGAACCCGGTTGGCGTACCCTTTGCCGTATAGCGCTCGGTCCTTGCCATTCAGGTCCCGGTACATGACGCCCTTTTGGGCCAGTGCGGCGATCTTTTCTACCAGGTTGATCCGGCCGACGATGAGGCGGAATTGCGCGTTCTCGTAATCTTCGCCGGAATGGTTGATGATCTTGACGTACCCATCCAGGCCCATTGTCTTGTGATCTTCTTCCAGGAACGCCGCGTAGTCGGCCGCCCATGAGATCCCGCTGGTGAAGTAGGTGATCTGGACCTTCACGGCGCCGTCTTCGCGGCTGTTCACCTGGCTGTCGATGTGCCAGATCAGCGTTTCTTTGCGATTGGGGGGGTAGATTGTGTCGAGTAGCTCCACCTTGTCTCCATGGCTCTTGAAAGCGAAGCGGATCGAGGTGGGATCGATCAGGGTGTTGGACCAACTGAACTGAATGCGATTGATCCCCTTCTTAAAGGACAGGTGCCGCGACTCCTTAACGAGAGTAATGTCCTCGCCGTTGTAGATGGTCAATTGGACCGTGTCCCGCGGCGGCAGCGTCGTCATGTCGATCGCGGAGAACGCTGAGCCCGTGCCCAACAGCAACACGAGCGAGAATAGCAAAACAAACCGTTTCATTCGTACACCTCTCAGCTTGCGTGGGGTTCGATCCTTTTCGTCTTCGTCCCATTAGACGCGCAAAGGGCTCGAAAGTTCCCAAAAAATGGATCGGTCGCCTAGGATAAGGAGAGATCGGGTTTACGCTGAGGAGGCTTGCCCGCTCCGGACAAGCCGGAAGCACCAGAAGATCAGACCGCCGCTGATCACGAAGAAGGCGAGAAAGACCGGAAGGCCACCGACTTGGGCCGCCCTGGTATGAATATCCGATAGGGCCGCAAGGGCCGTGCTGTCGAACGATCCGAGGCGGATGGCTTCGCGCGTGACGGTGACGCCGAGGATCGTGGCAAGCAGTCCAGTCGTTGCCAGAGCCAGCCACCCGGCGTTCAACTCGCCGCGCCAAACGATCCAGACCCAGGCCAGGCTTTGGAGGATCAACCCGGCGATTGCTGCTTGGAGGTACGGGCCGGCTACCGGACCGGTGATCTGGTCACGGACCGTCCCGGAGGTGTTCATGAAATAGATCGCGCCGCAGATGATGCTCAGGCCGATGCCGAAAAAAGCCATGGCCGCCAAACGCCGGGTTTCCGCCTCGGGGCAAGTTTCACCTCGTCGATGGGCGTAGCGCATCTGCCAGGCGACCATTGTGATCATGGTTGCAATGGAGCCGGAGAACCAGACCGCCAGCCGCGGCAGCAAATCGCTGTTTTGATACAACACTGCACCGGATTCGTAGAACTCGATCCATTCCGTCTGGGGCTGTGTACTTAACAGATGATTTTCCGTCCAGGAGTAGCCGGTAAAGGCGAAACACAGCAGGGCGCCGAAACCGACCGCAACCCGCAGGGCGACCGGCCAGCCGCCGATTCGCCGGCTCTTGAGCAGATACAGCAGGTAGAAGCCGACGATCAGGACCGGCACGATGATCATCCAGCGATGGAACAACAACAGATTGGCAGTGTAAAACTCCTTCTTGTAAAGGACTTGAATGAACAACAGAGGCGCCACGCCGGCAGTGATCGCGCCGGACAACATGGCCGGCATCCAATCGCGCAATTTCATAGAGATTGGTCTGCGTTGTCGCTCAACTTTTGGCCCCCCGGTGAACAGGCTGACTATCGCAAGGTAAGCCGAGCCTGCCAAGACGTAGTTCATGAACAGGACGTGGATGATCAACGTGAGTACGTAGAGGGTCAGGTAGAAGGCGGTCGCAGTCGAAAAACTGAAGGGGAATAACGCATCCATCAGCGCCCCTCCTCGTGCTTGCGGCCTTTGGCGGAGGCGGGGTCTGTGCCCGCTTCGTCCAACCAACCTTGAATACGCCTAAGGATTTCCGGGTCGTTGGAAACCGGCCATCGCTCCGGTCGATCGGCCTTGAGCCACCGGAGCCACTGGACCATTCCCTCCACTTCGTGGTTGTTCCCGGCGAAGGGCGGCATAAACGGCTTGGTGTACTGCAGCTTGGCGATGTTCATCCGTTTTTGATCCTCGGTCCAAGAACCAGTGAGGTGGGTCAACCCGTTGGCGCCGCCTACCGTGTGACAGACGCTACACTGGAAGCGGAAGACCTTGGCGCCGAGGCGGACCTGGTCGTTGGGATAGGCCCCGTGATTGCGCAGTGGATAAGGATCATTAGTAACCGAGCCGACTTTGCGCAACTCGGCCATCTCCTCGGGTGTGATCGAATTGGCGTACAAGGCCTGGCCGATCGTGTATGGCTTGCGTGCCCCCTCGCGCACGAACTCGCCAGCGGCGCTGGCACCGAAGGCGAGCGTCGCCAGGAGAGTGGCCGTTGCCCCGTTGATGTAGAGTCGCTTCCAGATCAGCCCGACGAAGGCGTAGAGACCGATCAGTAAGGATGCCCCGACGGCCAAGCTCAAGAACATTGTCATTGCCGCGCTTCCCCCCAACAGCGAGGTGCGGCTTTCCTCAGGAATGACCGCCAGATACCATCCCCCCAACAGCGGCATCGACAACATAGGAGCCAGGAACAGAGCGATCCGAAAGATGATTACGGCTCGGTCACCGCGACCCACATTGGTTAATGCGTTGGCGACCGCACACGCAATCAGCGCGGCGATCGTCATGGACGCGACGGTCCGGTAAATCAGCGAGGGGAAGAAGCTGGGGTTAAAGAAACCAGCCCAAACATTGCCACTTTGGGTCCATCCGCCGGGGGTCAACTGCCAGGAGAGAATGCCGTTAATCCAAAACAGGCTCATCCAGGCGGCGACAGCATACAGGACGAGCAGGCGCATCCGAGCTCGATCGGTCAGTCGGGCGCCATAGCGATAAAAGGCATAACCCGCGACGATCTCCAGGCAGAAGAACGTCCACTCTGTGGCCCACACCCAGTGGAACTCATCGACCATGACCCCGATCGTTCGCGCGCTGATCTGGATGGTCGTGAACCACATGGCCACACCG
>JAJDCN010000233.1 GCA_029260815.1 Planctomycetota bacterium | reverse complement strand
GGAACACGTGGATCTGTACAAGGTGGATCTAAAGGGCTTCGACGACCGGAACTACCGCAAGCTCGGCGGCGTGTTAGACAACGTCCTGGAGACGATCGCGTCCCTGGTGGAGCGCGGCTTGTGGGTTGAGGTCGTGACGCTGGTGGTACCCGGCTTCAACGACTCCGACGCTGAGCTTCGGCAGATCGCGCAGTTCCTCGCGGGCGTGAGCGTGGATTTGCCCTGGCACGTGACCGCCTTCCACCAGGATTACAAGATGACCGACCCGCGCAATACACAACCGGACGATCTGGCTCGGGCCTACGACGCGGGCCGGGAGGCGGGGCTCCATTACGTCTACGCCGGCAACCGACCGGGCCGTGTGGAGAGCCGCGAGAACACCTTCTGTCCCGGTTGCGGCGTCACGCTCGTGGAGCGCACCGGGTTTCATGTCCACGCCAACCGAATCACTGCCGACGGCCAGTGTCCCGACTGCTCCCGCCCTATACCAGGAGTTTGGCACGTGAACCGATAGCCTTTGTGCCTCGTGATCCGTTATCCTCTCACCAGTTTTGCCGTCATTCTGAGCGCAGCGAAGAATCTAGTCCGTCAATGTTCCTGCACGCGAAATAGATTCTTCGCATCGCTCAGAATGACAGGTTAAATCGACGCGGAATGGGAGGGAATTTCTTTTTCTTAGGCTAGCGTTTCGCGCAACAGCTTGCCGGCTGCCGCGACAGCATCGTCGAGCTTGCCCTTGTCCTTGCCGCCGGCCTGGGCCATTTCCGGACGGCCCCCGCCTCCGCCACCGACGATCGGCGCGATTTCTTTGATGACGTTCGCGGCGCTCAGGCCTTGCTTGACTAAATCCGCGGTCAGCGCGGCGATCAGGTTGACCGACTTGTCGTTGGCTGCGGCGAGGAAGACGGCCGTGGCTTTCTTTGACTTCTTGCGGATCGCATCGGCGGCCTGACGCAAGGCCTGTGGATCGGTCCCGTCGTCCAGACGTGCGACGACCAGTTGCGCGTCCCCCACCGCTTCGGCGGCTTTGATCAGGGCATCGGCGTCGACGCCGGAGCTTAGAGCAGGCTTGGCGCGCTTGAGTTCCTTGATCTGGTTGAGCAACTTCTCCGCGCGCTCGACGATCTCCGCCGGACTCGTCTTGAGCGCCCGGCAGGTTTCGGTCAGGATCCGGCTGTCCCGCGCGCGCCGCTCCAGGGCCGCCTGCCCGGTGATCGCTTCGATCCGTCGGGTGCCAGCGGAGATGGAGGTCTCCTGGGTAATCACAAAGTGGCCGATGTCGCCGGTTTTCTTTACGTGCGTCCCGCCGCATAGCTCGTGGGAGAAGTCGCCCACGTGCAGTAGGCGCACGGTGTCGCCGTACTTCTCGCTGAAGAGCGCCATGGCGCCCTGTTCCTTCGCGGCGGCAAGTGTCGTCTGCTCCGCGTCTACCGGCGTGTTGGCCATGATGCGCTCGTTGACGTATTGCTCGATGGCTCCCACCTGTTCGTCGGTCAGGCCCGTGGGCTGCGTAAAGTCGAATCGTAACCGCTCGGCTTCCACCAAAGAGCCGGCCTGTTGCACGTGCGTGCCCACAATCGTGCGCAGGGCCGCGTGCATAATGTGCGTCGCCGTATGGTTGCGCATGATCGCGCGCCGCCGCTCAACATCGACTTGCAACGTCACCGTGTCGCCTTTTTTCACAGAACCTTTCGCGATCTCACAACGATGCAGGTAATATTCACCGTCGGCCTGGACATCCTGCACGCGAATATCCAGGCTCTTTCCAGTCGCGGTGCCCGTGTCGGCCACTTGCCCGCCAGACTCCGCGTAGAACGGCGTGCGATCGAAGATCAGCGTCACCTCGCCGCCCTTGGCCTTGTCCACCACAGCGTCGTCTTGAATGATCGCCTGGATCTTCGCCTCTGACTCGGTCGCATCGTAGCCCACGAACTCCGTCGTCGGAATCGAACCCCGAATCTCCGCCACAACGGAAGCGCCGAACACTTCCTTCGTGATATTCGAGCCTGCGCGAGATCGCTCCTGCTGGAGACGCATCTCCTTTTCAAATCCGACTTGGTCAATGCTTATACCCTCTCCCTCCAGATAGAATGTGGTGACACTTATTGGTATCCCATAGGTATCGTGAAGCAAGAAGGCCTCGCGGCCGGAGAGTTGGTTAAGGCCTTTAGCTTTGAGATCTGCTGCGATTTCCTCAAAACGATCCGTACAATCGTCGAGTGTAATCCCAAATTTGTTTTCTTCCTCAAGCACAAGTTTTCTGATTCGCCCTTCGTCGTTAACAAGCTCTGGGTCCGTTTTTCTCATAATCTGCACAACATTAGGAACAAGCTGAGAAAGCAACGGAGGTCTCATCCCCAGCTCGCGACCATCAGCAAGAACTCGGCGCAAGAGCTTACGAACAACATAGCCACGGCCTTCGTTGGAGGGCGTGACACCGTCGTGGATACAGAGTGTGACGGCGCGAGCATGATCGGCAATACGGCGAATGAGAGCTCCATTGAGGCTGGCTTTGTCGTATTTGAATTGTCCGATTTCGCAGATCTTTTCGATGATGGGGACGAACAGGTCGGTATCGAAGCTGGTGAGTTTGCCGTTGAGCGTGGCGAGCGTCCGCTCCAGGCCCATGCCGGTGTCGATGCACGGGCTCGGCAGCGGGTCGAGCACGCCGTCATCCTTGCGCTCATACTGCATGAAGACCAGGTTGTAGATCTCCACCCAGCGGGGACAGTCGCAGGCGACGCCGCAACCCGGTTTGTTACAGGCGTATTGTTCGCCCATGTCGTAGAAGATCTCCGAACACGGGCCGCAGGGCCCGTTGGGGCCTTTGCTCGGCGCGGAGGCGGGCCAGAAGTTTTCCTTTTCGCCCAGGCGCACGATCCGGTCGGTGGGCAGGCCGATCTTCTTGTGCCACAGATCCGCCGCCTCGTCGTCGTCGGTGTAGACCGAGACGGTCAGCCGGGCCGGGTCCATGGCAAGCTCTTTCGTGAGAAACTCCCAGGCGTAGTCGATGGCTTCTTCCTTGAAGTAGTCGCCGAAGGAGAAGTTGCCGAGCATCTCGAAGAAGGAATGGTGATAGGCGGTGACGCCCACGTTGTCGATGTCGCCGGTGCGCAGACACTTCTGCGCCGAACAGGCCCGGGTAAGCTTCTTGTCGCCCAGGCCCTGAAATCGCTCCTTGAACTGATTCATCCCCGCGTTGGAGAACAGGAGCGATGGGTCGTTGGGCGGGACGAGGGACTGGCTGGGGAATCGCTTATGGCCTTTGGCTTCGAAGAATTCCAGGAAGCATTCGCGCAGTTCATCTGCCGTCATGGTGTCGATCGGATCTTTCTACGTTCTGGTTTGTGATGCGAAGCCTAGTGCTGCGTGACGCTCAACACCGCGAGTCAACTTGTGTCATTCTGAGCGAAGCGAAGAATCTAGTACGCAAACCAGATCCTACGCTCCGCTCAGGATGACAACAGCACCAAGAGCCGTTCAAAACAGAACTTCATGTTGTAAAACCCGGGCGGGGATGTTCCCCGCACGGAAAAGTTTCTACTCGAATCGGTCGGTCAGGCCGTCACCTTCTCCGGAGCCGGCTTGGGTCCAGCGGCAGCGGCCTTCTCGGCGATGGCGCTGCGGATGCCCGCCTCAATTTCGTTGGTGATGTCGGCATTGTCCTTGAGGAACTGCCGGGCCTTCTCGCGTCCCTGGCCCAGTCGCGTGGTGCCGTAGGACAGCCAGGTTCCGCTTTTGGCGATGATCTTGTATAGCACACCCAGGTCCAACAAATCGCCTACCCGAGAGATGCCCTCGGAGAAGATAATCTCGAACTCGGCTTTTTTGAAAGGCGGTGCGATCTTGTTCTTGACCACGCGCGCCCGAACGCGGTTGCCGATCACGTCATCACCCTGCTTGATGGACTCGATGCGTCGGATGTCGATACGGACCGAGGCGTAGAACTTGAGCGCCCGTCCGCCGGAGGTGGTCTCCGGATTGCCGAACATCACGCCGATCTTCATGCGCAACTGGTTGATGAAGATCACGGAGCAATTGGACTGGGAGATCGCGGCGGTCAGTTTGCGCAGAGCCTGGGACATGAGCCGCGCCTGGATGCCCACGTGCGCGTCGCCCATGTCGCCTTCCAGCTCCGCCTTGGGAACCAGGGCGGCGACGGAGTCGACCACCACCACATCCACAGCGTTGGAGCGGACCAGCATCTCACAGATCTCTAATGCTTCCTCGCCGGAGCCGGGCTGGGAGACCAGCAGGCCGTCCAGGTCGACGCCAAGTTTCTTGGCGTATTGGGGATCCAGGGCGTGTTCTGCGTCGATGAAGGCGGCCGCGCCGCCGGCGCGCTGAGCGTTGGCGACGATGTGGAGCGACAGCGTTGTTTTTCCAGAGGATTCCGGGCCGAAGATCTCGATCACGCGCCCGCGAGGTACGCCCTGCCCGCCCAAGGCGGTGTCCAGGGACAGCGCGCCGGTGGAGATGCCCTCGATTTCCACCGCGTAGTCGCTGCCCAGCCGCATGATCGAGCCCTTCCCAAACTGCTTCTCGATCTGCTCCAGGGCGTAGTCCAACGCCTTATCTTTTTGGGCGGTGATGTCCTGCTCTTTCATTCGGTCACTCCTCACACAGTAGAGGTTTCGATCTACAATTCTTATTTCTTATTCCGTTGGCCCGTCTCCCAGCAGCGGATGGGTGCTCATGACGGTATGCTCCGCCCCGTGCTTGCCCAAGGTACTCATCATCAGTCGCACGCAATCGACCGGCTGGGTGCCGAATCCGGCGTCGGCCTGGCGAACAATGGCGTCGGTCAGGGCCTGGATCTGTTTGGCCCCACGCACGCGCCCGATCGTCACGTGCGGCGTAAATTGCCGCTTGTCCTTGGGAAAGTCCTGCTCCACCAGACACGCTTCCATTCTACCATGCAGGTGGGACAGAGGGGGACAACTTTCTGCCAGGCCCGCCCAGATCACCGACGGACGGCCTCCGGGCGGGAAACTGCCCAGTCCCGTCAACGTAAATGCAAACGGCTCCACCCCCGCGGCGACCTCGTCCAGGGCCTGGGTGATCGCCGGGATGCGGCGGTCCTCCACGTCGCCCAGGAACTTGAGCGTCAAGTGGGTCATGGACGGCTTCACCCAGGTAACCTTCGCCTGGGCGGGTCGAAGCTTTTCGATCGCACGGCCCAGGGCCGTCTGCATCGCTTCGTCCAGCGGGATCGCGATGAAACAGCGAATCATCGTGCCGCCCTCGATCGCCTACCGGATGGTCAAAAGCTCTGAAAATTCGGCCAGCCGCCCGTCCAGCTCCTCCCGGGTCACGTTATGCAGTCGGTCGAGGCTGAAGTCCTCGACGGTAAAGGACGCGGTCACGGTGCCGTAGGCGATCGCTTTTTTCATGGCGGCGGCATCGATCGCGCCCGCTTCTGCAAGATAGCCCATAAAGCCGCCGGCGAAGCTGTCGCCCGCGCCGGTGGGGTCTTTGACAACCGGCAAGGGATAGGCCGGCAGGCTGATGATGTCGTCGCCCACAATGGCCAGCCCACCGTGTTCGCCCTTCTTGATGACTACAAAGGTGGGACCCATCTCGCGGATCGCGCGGCCGGCGACCACCAGGTTGTCCTGTCCGGTCAGCATCCGGGCCTCGCCGTCGTTGAGGATGATGCCGTCCACGCGGCGCAACAGAGCTTTCAAGTCGTCCAGTGCCGTATCGATCCACAGATTCATGGTGTCGCACACGATCAGTTTCGGTTTCTGGACTTGATCGAGGACTTTCAACTGCAAGGCCGGTGCCCCGTTGGCCAGGAAGACGAACTCGGAATCCCGATAGCTGTCGGGAAGGATCGGGTCGAAGGTTCCAAAGACGTTCAGATTGACCTCGACGGTTTCGGCCTGGGACATGTCGCCTTCGTAGCGGCCGGTCCAGTTGAACGTATCGCCGTCTACGATTTGGAGGCCGGCAGTGTCGATGCCGCGCTCGGAGAAGATCTTCAGGCGCTCTTCGGGAAAGTCGCGGCCGATCACGCCGACCAGACGAATGTCGGTAAACAAGCTCGCGGCGCAACTGAAGAAAGTGGCCGAGCCGCCCAAGGCCCCTTCGACCTTGCCAAAGGGCGTCTCCACGGTGTCAAATGCGATGGATCCGACAACGAGTACGGACATGCATGCCTCCCTGTTTTTTGAAATCCCTCGTTCAAACATTCATACCGGCCCGCCCAGTCACTTCGACTCCTCCTGCGGACGAACGAGAACGGCCACCTTCCAGGCGCCAGCCAGGATCAACACAGGCACCAGAATGAAATGTAACACTCTTGGGCCCCGGTCATCTACAAGCGTATATATGCCGATACCGAACATCAGCACACCTGCCGCAATGCGCAGGCGGGTGGAAGCGAGCTCCCTCACCTGGTCCTTTGTGATGGCCAGGACGGCAAGCGCCGTCAGCAGACCGATTGCGGCACCAGCAAAAACATCGGACAGATAATGCCTTAACAACAGTACGCGACTCGCCGCCACCCCCGCGGCTGCGAGGTAAAACAAGCCGGCGAACCGGGGGAAACGACAGGCAACAATACACGCCGCCGCAAACGCCGCCGCCGTATGGCCTGAGGGAAAAGCGCCCTCTGAATCGCTAAAGGGCCGCGACCGGACGAACAGGTGTTTTATTGCTTGCACGACGGCCCCGGCGCTCAACATCGCAACAAACCCGCACAAGGCACAGCGCTTTTCGCGACAGAACAAGACGAGAGCAAGAAGCAGCGGACACAGGATAAGTCCGTCCCCGATATCGGAGGCCATCCGGATTGCAACCCATCCGGCTGAAAAATCCACACTCTCCACATACGCCACGATCTCTTGATCATAGGGTAGGACCACGATCGAGCCCAACACGCTGCACGCAACGACAATACCAAAAAAAACCCAGCCGCGCGGATCGTCAGCTGCCTTTTCGTCCCGCTTTTTTATCATCCTGTCCCGAACATCCGATAAAACATTTTCGAAATTTTTGAACGCTTTGAGATCCTCGGTGCGATCAAGCCAACGCCAAAACCCTCTTGAGCCGATCCAAACCCTCGCTGATGTTCTCTGCGGAGGTAGCGTAGGAGATTCGCACGTAACCTTCCGCGCCGAAAGGAGAGCCTGGAATCATGACGACTTTGGTCTCTTCCAGACACCGATTGCAGAACTCCACAGAGTCCTGCGCAAAACCACGGGAAATTGGTTCCGACACATTGACAAACGCATAAAATGCGCCCAACGGCTCCGGCATGGACAGGCCGGGGATCGCGGCGACCCGCTCCATCAGGAGTTGGCGACGCTTGTCGAAGGCTGCTCGCATGGTGGCGACGACCGATTGATCGCCCGTGATCGCCTCCAGAGCTGCCGCCTGGGAAACCGAGCAGGGGTTGGAGGAAGCATGGCTCTGTAGGCGGGCGAAGGGCTTGAGGATCGCTGCGGGTCCCGCGGTGTAGCCCACCCGCCAGCCTGTCATGGCGTAGGTCTTGGACACGCCGTTGACCACAATGGAACGCTCAAAAATTTCCGGGCCAAGTGCGGCGATGGAGTGGTGCTCGGCGCCGCCGAAGACAAGCTTCTCGTAGATCTCGTCGGTAATCACCAGCAGGTCACGCTCGACGATCACGTCGGCCAGTTCGGCCAGCTCGGCTCGCGTGTAGACAGCCCCGGTCGGGTTGGATGGGCTGTTGAGCATGACCACGCGGGTCTTGTCGGTAATCGCATCGGCCAACTGCTGTCGGGTCATCTTGAAGTTCTGCTCCACCGAAGTGGGCACGATGACCGGCACGCCACTGGCTGCACGGACCTGCTCGGGGTAGGTGACCCAGTAGGGGGCCGGGATAATGACCTCGTCGCCAGGCGAGCAGACGGTTTGCAGCGCGTGGTAGAGGGAGTGCTTGGCGCCGTTGGAGACGACGACCTGTTCGGGCGCGTAGTCCAGGCCGTTGTCGGTTTTAAATTTTTCGCAGATCGCTTTGCGCAAGGCCGGCGTTCCGGCGGCGGGCGTGTAGCGGGTCTGGCCGTCGTCCATGGCGCGCTTGGCGGCGGCGCGGACGGGCTCCGGCGTGTTGAAGTCCGGCTCACCGGCGCCGAAGTTGACCACGTCTTCGCCGGCGGCGGCCATGGCTTTGCCCTTGGCGGACAGCGCGATGGTTACAGAATCTGAGATCCCAGCGACCCGTTCGGCAATCTTGTACTGCATCGTCTTTCCCCCTCGCTTGTAAGACGTTTGAACCGCATGAATATAACAACGACACGGGGCTCGGGCAATGAAAATCGCGAGACGGATTCCCTTGACGGGTTGGGCAAAAGCAGCTAGAATTTGCGGTTTCCCATTGCCCGGGTGGCGGAATGGCAGACGCGCTAGGTTGAGGGCCTAGTGGCCTTATAGGCCGTGGGGGTTCGAGTCCCCCCCCGGGCACCAGACAAAACATTGTCGTGACAACTCGTTCGCAAAAACGTGAAGGATCCGTCTCTCAAAGGGGGACTCGAACGGCGGATGCCGCCGAGCGAGTAGCAAGGAAGAGCGAGCAGGATGCGAGCGGAAGGCATCCGCCGCGGCCCGTAGGGAGCGGGCAGGAAGCCTGCGACTGAAGGGGAGCCCCCCCGGGCACCACCGGACGCAATCCGGCTTTTCTACCGCGAAGCCGCACGTGGGATACGTGAACACCTTTTTCCGCGGCGATCTCTTCGATTTCGGTTCTTCGCAAAAGCGGCACGTATGACCACGTATGAAAGGAACATTCCCTAATGAAGCGATCTGCCGTAGCCTTTTGGGTTCTGTTGGCGATCTCGGTTTGCATGGGCGCGCCATCCGTCGCTGAGGAACCGGCTCCACCCGCCGAGGAACCCGTTCCCGTTGTAGAGGAGCCGAAGCCGGAGATTCAGTTCGTGGTGGAGTGGGAAGCGCCCGAGGTCTACACAGCCAAGCGGGCCGACGTGTTACGCGGCCTGCTCGGCGTGCGGGAGCAGGTCGTAGAACCCGCCAAGCCACGCCCGTGGATCGGCGTCAACGTGGCCGAAGTGGAAGGAAAGATCGAAGACTTGGGCGGAAATCCGGGAGAGGCCGGCGCGCGCCTGAGTATGATCGTGGCCGATGCCCCTGCGCAGGAAGCGGGACTGCAAAAGGATGACGTGGTGATCGCCCTCAACGACAAGCCGATCCCCGCCGAGGGCAACCCGATCCAGAACTTCATCCAAGCGATCCAGCAACACGCCCCGGGTGATGCCGTCACACTCACGATCCTGCGTGATAAAAAACGGATTCAGAAAAAGCTCACCCTTGGTACCTTTCGCCATACGCTAATGCCCGAAGAGAACCATCCGGAAGTCGCCATTCGCGCCGACGAGCCGAATACTCTGTTAGAAAAGACACTGGATACGACGCGACTGTCACAAAATTATCTCAACGTCCGGCAGATGTTCCGCAACGCCTCGAACATCGTATGGAACCCGGACAAGATCGCCAAGGGCGCCATCAACCCGTTTCGACTCAAGAAGTTCACCGCCGCCTATCGACACCCCGGCACGGCCGGCGAGATCTGCCAACAGGTGATCGAACAGATGCAGGAAGCTTTCAACGACAAGATCACCAGTCCCGCCGACTTGATCCTGCGCGCCGCAGCCAACCTGGATGTCACCCTGGATCCGCAAGCCAATCCGGTCCACGGAAACAACCCCAAAGAACGATTGGTCCACGCGCTGAAGATCGCTTACGCGCTGCGCGAGAAGGCGTTTGCCAAATTAACCGCCGAAGAACGGAAATGGATCGAAGACCAGGGCCACACGCTATATCTGGGCCGCACCGACGAGGAAAAAGAAAAACTCTCCGACCTGCAGATCTTCCAGGCTGCGTACAAGATCGATTACAATGCCCTGTTCGCAGCCGGGTTCGTGATTGCACGCGAGTTGGAGCCGGATCGCGTCCAAGAGTTGATTAAGCACGTCGGGAAACAAAAACGCCGGCGACTGTTGCGCAAGGATGCCGAGCAATTCGGCGGCGACGTAATTCGTGTGGAGCACACGCCTTTTGGAAAACTCGTGATTGGCGGACCCGGGGCGACCTGGTACAAGGGCGACGCGGCGATCGTGATCGACCTGGGCGGCGACGATCTGTACGCCAATCCCGCCGGGGCCTCGGTGCCCGGTGGCCCGCGCTTCAGCATCACCATCGACGCGAGCGGTAATGACCTATATCACGCCGGCGGCAGCGCGCAGGGCTCCGGCTTCGCCGGGGCCGGATTCCTGTTGGACCTGGTCGGCAACGACGTGTATCGCGCGAACAACCAAAGCCAGGGCACCGGCGTGTTCGGTATCGGCATGCTCCTGGACATGGCCGGCGACGATACCTACCGAGCCGAACAGCTCACTCAAGGCGCGGGGCTGTTCGGCATCGGCATCCTCGCCGACCACGCAGGCAACGACATCTATCACGTAGCAGCCTATGGTCAAGGCTTCGGCGGCGTTAAAGGATTCGGCGCCATATTAGAAGTCGACGGCCAGGACGCCTATTACGCGGGCGGCAAAATCGCCGACGAACGGCGCGAGAAAAACCGCTCCTTCGTCAGCTTCGCCCAGGGCGCCGGCCTGGGCTACCGAGACGACGAGGGCGGGGTGCATGCGTCCGGCGGGATCGGCCTGATCGCCGACGCGGCCGGACACGACCAGTACATTTCCGACCACTTCGCGCAAGGGACCGCCTACTGGTTTTCCATGGGTATCCTCTCCGACGATGCTGGCGGCGACAATTACTACTCCGGCCGCTACGCGCAGGGCGCCGGCATCCATCACGGCGTCGCGGCCATCTTGGACCACGCGGGCAACGACCACTATACGGCCTATTTTGGCGTCTCCCAGGCCTGCGGCCACGACATCGCCGTGGGCATCATCGCAGATGATGCAGGCAACGACAAGTATACCGGCGGCGTCATCTGTCAGGGCGCAGGCAACGACAACGGCATCGGCATCCTCATCGACCGCGACGGAAGCGACGAGTACAACGCGCGCTCCCCTGACTATTCAGTGGCCCGTGGTGGCCACAACAAAACTCGCAACTACGGCAGTTTCGGATTGATCCTTGACCTCGGCGGAGCGGAAGACGTCTACGGGGACCCAATCCTGACCAACAACACCGTATCCACCAAAACCGAATGGGGCATCCTCATCGACCGATAAGTCAGAGCCTTCGTAAAAGGATATCCAACGGGATCAGGCAAGCCGCCGCGAGAATGAACCAGATCCCCACACCACGATCTGCCCGCTGGAAGCGATCCGGAAAGGCAAACCATTCCTTCTCCGGCGGATCAATCGCGCCGCCGGTTTGCCGTGCCGCCTGTTGGAAAAAATCGGCGTTGGCAACCAACCTGGAATACTCAGGTGCGGTTCCGGTTGCAATCGTCTGTCGTTGCTCACCTAGAATTTGGTTCTCGGCCACCTGACGAACACGCACATCGTAGGTTGTGTCGAATTGTTCCAGGGGAAACTGCGCCGTGTACAGGCCCGGCGCGATCATCTCGGCCAGTTGAGACGCAACCGCCTCCCCGTCCACGGTCCGCACCAACACAGTCGTCTGCACACCGGGTGCGTACAAGCCTTCACGGGTTTGGACCTGGGTGGTGACCTCCAAGACGCCGGAGCGGACGGTGATTGTATTGTGGGCTTCCAGCGCGGCGTCGGTTTGTCGCCGCATGAGCGCCCGGACCTGTTGCGCCCAGAACTTGGGGAACGGATCCCAACCGATCCACGCGTCGCCCCAACGGCCGCGCTTCGCGTCGGAGGTGAACGCGGCCACTCGGCCGAGCCCCTGCTGCCAGACGGCGAGGATGGGGTCGCCCCCCGCGGTGCGCAACACCAGGTGCGCGCCAGCCTCGCGCCGCGGTTCGGTCGCCACGTATCCGCGCAGCGGCGGCGCGGTGGAAAAGTCGATCCCCGTCACGCTCCGATCGGCTTCTTCCAATAGAGAGCGCACCGGTTCGTCTACAATCATCGCCTTCGTCGCGCGGATCGTTTCCTGCACAAGGATCTTCGGAATGCTCAACGGGTCTGCGGTATAGTAATCCTTCCCCCCCCCGCGGGCGGCCATCCCCTGGAGCAGACTGCGCACAACGTCATCGCCCACGCCAATCGTGGATACAGTGATCCCGTCGGCCGCCATGCGCTGAACCAAGGAGAGGATTCCCGTCGTCGTCTTCGACTGCCCGTCGGTCAGGAGCACAACGTGTTTGCGCTTCGCGTCGGAATGGGCGCCCAGTTGCGCTGCGGCTTCCCGCAGGGCCGGGAGAAACTCGGTCCCACCGCCTGGCCGCAATGCGCCGATCTCACTACGGATGCGCGCCACGTCGGTCGCCGACGTCAGGTTCACCAGCCAACTGGGCCGGACATCGAAGGCCAGCACGCCCACCGCGTCGCCCGGCTGGAGGACGGATACGGATTCCAGTGCCGCGCGCTTGGCCAATGCAATCTTTCGGCCCTGCATACTACCGGACCGGTCGATGACAAAGACGATCGCCAGGGTCGGTCGCGTGACCGGACGCCGGACCGCCAAACGAACCGGCAGGATGGCCTCCAGCGGCGTGTCGGCATACCCGCCGGGACCGAAGCTCGCGTCGCCACCGAGCATCATCAGACCGTAGCCGTCTTCCACCACCGCGTCGCGGATCGAGCGCATCTGATCCTCGGACATCTGGGATGCGGCGACATTGCTTAAGAGCAAGGCATCCGAACCGAGTAGATCCTCCCGTGTTTGCGGGATGCCCTCAGGCGGAATGACAGTCACGTCAATGCCTTCGGTCCGCAGCGCGTCTCGCAAAGCTGACGCCTCCGCGATATCGCCCTCGGCAAGCAAAACCTGAGCGCGGCGCCGGATGCGCACGATCGCTTTGGCTTGGTTGTTCTCCGGCCGCCGATCGACAATGCCGTCGATCACCTCGGCTCGAACGACAACCTTACTGGCCTCCCGCGGCTCGCGAAGAACCAAGCCGGGGATCCGAATCACGCGGGGCACGCCACGTCGAAGGGTGTAGTCGGACTGCAGTGCTTTGATAAAATCGGTCCAGTCGAACCCTTCGATCGACAAAACCAATCGCACTCGCGCGGCCAGGTTCGCGCGCAGATGCACCTCCAGATCGAACGGTTCGTCCCGGCGCACCTGCGCCGGCGCCACGAGCCGTTCGATCCGGACGTCCGGTTCCTGCGACCGTTCCACCGGCACCGTTGCAACCCTAATGCCTTGCCGCGCGGCGGCAGCCAGTTCGGCGGCCACCGCCCCGCTGGTCCCGTTTCCGTCGGTCATCAACAGGATCCGGTTGTCTCCGTCCGGCGGGAGCATGCCCCGGGCCAGGCGCAGGCCGGCGGCAATGTTTGTATGGATACCGCCTAAATCTTTTTCCCAGGCCGCTGATTCGATCGGACCTGTTTGGCCCAGCGGTCGAACCACCTCCGCGGTATGGGCAAAGCGAACCACGCCGACGCTCACGTCCGATGGTTCTGCAAGAATGTCTTTAATCCGGTCGAGCAGGCGCCGGCGCTCGGCCTCGGGCATGCTGCCGGAGTCGTCCAGAACGAACACCACACGGCGCGTCGGCACTTCGGAAACCGAGACCGTCGGTCCAGACAGGGCCGCCAGCAACCCAAGCACGATCAGTCCGCGCAGGCCTAGGGACAACCTGCGCGACAATCGACCTCGGCTCGTGTCGTTTCTTCGGCTTATAAAGTAAAGGAAGAGCGCGACCGGGACGATTGCCGCGAGAAATTCGGGGTGGATTAGCTTCATCACTCGCTCACCCCCCTGTGGTACAGCACCCATTCCAGCAAGAGCAGCGCGATTCCGAAAAGGCTTCCGATGGCCCAGAGGCCGGTCGGACGCCAGCCGCTCTCTTCCAAGGACTGCGCGTCGGAAACCGGGCGCGCCAGCGGCGCAATGGCCGATTCGGCGGGCACGATCTGTTCCCCCACCCGGGCCACGTCAAAGTCCGGTGCGCGCGCGGCCTCGTCGAACCATGCGATCAAGTTCGCCAGAAAGATGGGAAAGCCTTCCCGCGCGGGAAAGTCGGACCGACCAGGAAACGGATCGAACGCGACGTACACTGCACGGGTCCCGCCATGCTCGCTCAAGGTAATCAAGGGACCGTCGTCGTGAGAGACCAGCGCAACGGTTCGGGCGCGGGTACGCAGGCGGCGCGCGGAAGCGATGTTCAGTCCGCCGTAGGAAACGAAACGATTGATTGGATGCCCACGGTCCCAGTGCGCCACTTGGGGCCGGTCCACTGAAGTTTCCAGCACGTCCACGGGCAACCCGGGCCCAGTACAATCGATATACACCGCGTTGCCCGCCACCGGCGTAGTGACCGTCAGCCCGTTGAAGATTGTCAGGTCCGCCGGAATCGGTTGCCGTGCGTAGGCCTCGGGCGTGGTCGGGATCAACTCGACCGCCTCTTTCATTCCCGCCAAGGCCGCGCCGAGGAAATAGGACCGCTCAGGTTGGGAGACCAGCACAACAGTTTGCCTCTTGGTCGGCCGGATGGTTGCATAGGCCATGTGGTCCGCCGCCAGTGCGTCCACCGACGGCTGAGTGATCTTCAACTCGAACGTACCAGAACCCGCCGCCTCGAGGACTTGCGATAGAGCTTCGCCAGAGGCCAGCGTTCGGGGCACTTCGGGCACAAGGGACCCGGGGGGGCCGTCCAGAGAGCGGATCTGAAACGCGACGGTACGCGTCTGCGCGGCGTAGTTTCGAATCTGCACGTACAGGTAGGTCACGCCGAGGATCCGCCGGGCACGGAAGTGCACGATCCCGACATTGTCGTCGGTGCGTCCCACGGGCAGAGCAATCACGGGCCCCGCGTCCGGTCCGGGCTCGAACCGATCAGAGATCACGTAGAGAGGGATCGCATCGTTTTCGGCAACCAAACGCCGAGCAAAGTCCACCGCTGCGTGGATGTCGCCGGACCCGAGAGTGGGCTCCGCGCGCCGGATGGTCTGGCGCAGGAGCGTAGCGTCTGCGGTAAACGGCGTGAGGACCTCGATGGAGCGTGCCGCGGAGACGACCATGATCTCGTCTGCCCCGGCTTTTTGGTTCACCCGATCCAGGGCGCGAGCCCTGGCCGCGTCAAAGCGACTTGTGCCATCGGACTCCACGGCGGTCATGCTGCCGGAGGCGTCCAGGACGATCACACTGCGCCGCCCGCGCGCGTAGGGATGCGCGGCGGCAGTCACAAGCAGAGCGAGGATCAACAACCATAACAACAAAGACAGCGGCCGCCGCGGCAGGGCAATCCGAAAACGGGGACGGGCTTGGGCCAGAGCCGCTTC
>JAJDCN010000232.1 GCA_029260815.1 Planctomycetota bacterium | reverse complement strand
AGGCCCTGGAGCGGGAAATGGACACGCTCATGGAACGGATTCGAAAAATCCGCAAGCTGGCCGGAAGGCTTCCGGAGGTGGAACTGAGCCCGCATGTTTCAGAACTCGCCCGGCAGGCAGAGCTCGACGTGGATCTGTCCGAGCTTGAAGGAAAGTCCGCGACCGACGCTTCAACGCGAGGCTAACGAATTAACATGGAGGGGGGGCATCCGACCCATCGACCCGTCCTCGCCAAACAAACAGTCGAAATTCTTCAGCCAAAACCGGGACAGACCTTCATCGACGCGACCGTCGGATACGGAGGTCACGCACGACTGCTGTTGTCGGCCATCGGGAGCAAGGGGACGTTGATAGGGATTGATCAAGATCGCGCCGCGCTGGAAGCGGCCACCGACCGACTCAAGCCATTCGGCGATGCATTCGTCCCGGTTCACGACAATTTCACCCACATCGACAAAATCCTGCACGACCGGCAAGTCGAATCCGTCGACGGAATTCTCCTGGATCTGGGCGTCTCTTCGCCACAACTGGGGGATCCCGCCCGCGGATTCGGCTTTACCCACGACGGCCCACTGGACATGCGGATGGACACCGGCTCCGACGGCCCCACCGCCGAGCAGTTGGTCAACGAACTGCCCGAAAGGGAATTGGCTGACCTGATCTTCCAATACGGCGAGGATCGGCTGTCCCGTCGAATCGCAAGGACCCTTGTCCGCGCCCGCGAGACCGGCCGCATCGAAACAACCCAGCAGTTGGCCAACCTGATCAAGAGAGCCTATCCGAAAAAGCGCTTCCGAATCCATCCGGCCACGCGGACCTTCCAAGCGCTGCGCATTGGAGTCAACGACGAACTCGAGATCTTGCGAGGGGCTCTGGATCGAGCCATGGATCTTCTCGCCCCCGGTGGCCGCATGGCAGTCATCAGCTTCCACTCTCTGGAAGACCGGATCGTTAAGCACCGGTTCCGCGCCGCCGACCAGGCCGGCAGGTTCCGTGTCCTTACGAAGAAGCCGGTGACCGCGGATACCGAGGCGGTGCAAGACAACCCCAGAGCCCGCAGTGCCAAACTGCGCGGCATCGAGAGGAATTAGGATGAAGGTACGCCAAGTTATTCTCGCCGTATGCGTCGCAATGGTCGCCGCCCTGGTGGTCGTCCACTTTCGCACACGGCAGGTGACCTTGGGCTACGAGTTGGCCCGCGTGCGGGCCGAGCGGGATGCGTTGCAAGAGAAGAATCGAAAATTGGAATTGGAACGGGCCGTCTTGACGAGCCCGGCGGCCCTGCGGCAGCGAATGGCCGAACACCCCATCAAGCTCGTCCCACCGCAGGACGCGCTCGGCTTTGTGCAAACTCAGAACCCACAGCCTTCGGAGAATATTGTTCCGGGGGGAAACCCACACAACCCACACGAACAAGAGTAGACCTGTCAAGAATATGAAGAAGGAGGCAGTGATGACAAAAACGGCGTACATCGGGATCTTTGCCCTACTGCTGTTAATGGTCCTGGTAAACGTGCTGTTCGACCGCCTGACGGACCCGAACGGGACCCAAGCATCCACCAGCGTTCAGGCCGCAGAGTCGGAGCAGCCTGCCCCAACGCAAACGACGCCAGGACAAGAGCGCCCACCCACCCATCGTCCACCTGTCGAGGAAGTAAACGTGCCCGAAGCCCCAACCGTCCCGATGGAGACGGCCAGCGGAGGGATTACCCCACCGATCCTCGCGCTTCCTGCCGTTGCAGCTGCTCAAACGTTCCACGCGGTCGTGAATGGCGACACCTGCTGGGAGTTGGCCGTTAAGTACTATGGAGACGGTCGGATGTGGACGAAGATCCGTGACGCCAACGCCAACCTGGTCAGCCCTCAAGGGCACTTGAAGCTGCGAACCAAGCTCGCGATCCCCGATGCGGGGGCGATCACACCGGCCGTGGTTGAACCGCCGACCGAAACGATCCCAACCGTCATCGCCGGAGGCACAACGCTGGTGGCTCGAACGGGCAAACAACACAAAGTAAAGTTCGGCGACAGTTGTTGGGAGTTGGCCAAGGATCACTACGGAGATGGTTCCAAGTGGCGCCAGATCCGCGAAGCAAATCCGGACAAGATCGGAGCTCACGGCGAGTTAACCACCGGGCAGGTAATCCTTCTGCCGGAGGTTCACTAGATCGTGACGTTTGTAAAGAAATTGAGAATCGATTTATCCCATTTTTGTGAGGTGTTTATGAAAGCGTACGCAAAACCGTTGGCCGTTGCGGCGGCCCTGTTGATCGGTGGCATCGGCGTCGCCGGTTGTGTTTCCCAGGAAAAGGATGACAAGCTGAACCATCGGACCGAACTGCTGGAACAGGAACACCAGCAAGTGGCCGCACAGATTCAAAAGATCAAAGAACAGCGGGAGCAAGCCCGTCTGGCCGCTCTTCAGGCGCGGCCGGTGGTCCTGACTCCCAGCCCGATGTCCATGCCGCCGGAGCTGACCACCGCGTCGGCCACCGTGGTTGCCGGATCCCAGCCGAACGCGCAAGGCCGTCAGTACACCGTACAGCGCGGCGATACGCTATGGGCGCTGGCCCGACGCTTCTATGGCACCGGAAAGAAGTGGCAGGCGATCAAGAATGCCAACCCCGGCAAGATCGGCTCCAATGGCGAGCTGCGTGCTGGTGCCATAATTGCCATTCCGTCCAACTAGATGGAAACGACTTAAACGAATTGTTTTTTCACATTTAATCGTCACTCGTAATGAGGAGAGGGGACATGAATCGAGTTTCAAGAGTTGTGGTCGCTATCGCTGTCGTTGCCTTCACTGTGGTACTGACGCAAGGGTGCGTCTCCGGTGCAAGGCACAGCGATTTGCAGGACCGTTACAACATTCTTAATACCGAAAAGAACGCCAGGCTCCAAGAGCTGGAGGCCCTGCGGAACCAGGACGGCTCCGGCGCCAAACAGATCGCTGCGCTGCAGCAGCGCATTGCCGACCTCCAGAATCAACTCGCCGCGTTAAACGGACAGGGCAACCGCCTAAGAGCCGCCCATGACAAAATCAAATCCTTGGAGAGCAGTAAGACACAACAGGAACAACGGATTGCTGCGCTGCTAAAGGAGATTGAAGACAAAACCGGGCTCACCGGTACGATGGTCGACGGAATGATCAGGCTCAATGTTTCCGGGGACCTTTTGTTTTTCAGCGGTTCCAACGCTCTAAAAAAACCGGTCCAGCAGACCCTGACGCAGTTGGCCAATGTCCTGAAAACCGACGCTGCCAAAGTCCGTGTCGATGGACATACTGACAACGTTCCGCTCAGGAAGACCGCAAAGGTCTGGATCGACAATCTCGGCCTTTCTGTCGGTCGATCCACTGCCGTCGCGCGCTTCCTTGCGAAGCATGGTGTCGACCAGCAGATCGTTTACGCCGCTGGCTACGGTGAATTCCAGCCGGTTGCCGACAACGGCGATGACGCAGGAAAAGCGAAAAACCGTCGAGTGGAGATCTTCATTCTGCCCAAGGACATCGGCTAACGCCGCGGCCAGACGCACGCGATAGCACGCAAGGGGAGCGATCACCATGGATGGGGAAGCCTCGATCTCCAGAACTGCCACCGTCACGCAGATCGTGATCGTGTTAGTATTTGCGGGCCTGGCGGTAAAGCTGTTCTTCATCCAGGTGGTGGCCGGCCCGGAATCGGCCCGGGCCGCCGACCGGCAGCAACGGATGAAGATGCCCGACGTCCCCAAGCGCGGCGACATCCGGGCCAGCGACGGTACGCTGCTGGCCACCTCCGAGCGGGTCCCGTCGCTGTACGCGGACCCGGAGCGGATCGCCAATCCCAGCGGTGTCGCGGCCATGTTGTCCGCCGCGATCGGCCTCGACCCGACGCGCATCGAGCGCAAGCTGATGCGTCGTCGACCCAATGGAACGCCCTACCGCTTCGTCTGGCTCGCCCGATTCTTGAGCGAGTCGGACGCAGTAGCGGTCCACAGCCTGAGCGTCCCCGGTCTCCATTTTCGGTACGAGTACAAACGTCGCTACCCGCAGGGTAAGATGCTGGCGCAAGTCCTCGGCTTCGTGACCCAAGACGAAAAGGATCGTGACGACAGGGGGCTGGAGGGCCTCGAGTTGGCGTTCAACAACTTCCTCCGAACCACGCCCGGTCAGCGGACCAGTGCCGTCGATGCACGGCGTCGCCCCATCCCATCGCTTGGCGAGGAAGGAATGCCGGGGATCGATGGCCACAATGTGATCTTGACCATCGACCCGGAGATCCAGGCGATCACGGAGGCGGCCCTGGACGAGGCCTTCGTGAAGTGGAAGGCGGAGGGGGCCATCGCGATCGTGATGCGGCCTTATACCGGTGAGATCCTGGCGATCGCCTCTCGGCCGGGCTACGATCCGAACCGGTTTTCGGCCTCCACACCCCACCAGCGGCGCAACCGAGCGATCACAGACGCCTACGATCCAGGCTCCACGTTTAAGCCCTTTACGGTCGCGGCCGCGCTCAATCTTGGATTGGTCCGGCCGGATACGATGATCTCGGTCACCGGAAGCGTTGGCGGACGAACAATCCGCGATCATGTGCGTAGCGCGATGCTGAGCGTACGCGACGTTGTTGTCAAGTCGAGCAACGTCGGCGCGGCGCGGATCGGGATGATGCTGACCCATCAGCAGTTGCGGGACTTTGTCGTCTCCCTGGGCTTCGGACGCCCCACCGATCTGGGCCTGCGGGGCGAAGCGCGCGGGCGGATCACTCCGATGGAGCGCTGGAACAACTACTCCCAGGCGTCGGTCGCCTTCGGGCAGGAGATGACCGTTACGCCGCTTCAGTTGGCCAGCGCCTATTGCTCGCTGGGGAACTACGGGATCCTGTTCCGGCCCTATCTCATTGCCCGGATCGAAGACACAGATGGAAATCTTTTGCAACAAAACGAGCCGCAGGAACTACGGCGGGTGCTGTCCTATGAGGCGGTGCAGCAAATCCGGCCGATTCTGCAGGCTGTGGTGGAAGAAGGAACGGGAAAAAAGGCAGCCACCGAACACTTCACGGTGGGCGGAAAGACGGGAACGGCGCAAAAGGCCCTGCCCAACGGCAGAGGCTATTCGGAAACCGATTACGTAGGCTATTTTGTCGGCATCGCTCCTGTTCCCCGGCCTGAGCTGTGCGTTTTGGTGGCCGTGGATACGCCGCATGGAAGTCACTACGGCGGCACAGTGGCCGCACCTGCGGTCTCCGAGATCATCGAGAAATCGTTGATCCACTTGCAGGTAAAACCGGACAAATGAGAGAAAGGCGACCTGTTCATGAAGCTGAGCAAGCTGTTATCATCGCTGGAGTCTTATAAAGCGGCAAACTTTCGGGAAAGAGAGATTGTCTCGGTGGAGTGCGATTCCCGCCGGGTACGCAATGGATCGGTCTTTGTCGCGATCCCGGGGATCGACGTGGACGGGACCGGATTCGTGCCCGACGCTCTCAAGGCCGGAGCCGCGGCGATCGTAGCCCAGCGCCACACCGTCACGTCCAAGAGCATTCCCATGATCCTTGTTCCCGACGCCCGCGCGGCGCTGTCGCGTCTGGCCGGATTCATCCACGGCTGTCCTTCCACCAAGATGCACGTGGTCGGCGTGACCGGGACCAACGGAAAAACGACCACCAGCTATCTGTTGCGCGCGATCCTGACCGCGGCCGGAGACGCCACCGGCCTGATCGGGACGGTCGGCTGCGAATATGCCGGGCGCTTCCTCCCGATCGACAACACGACGCCCGGACCGGTGGAGTTGCAACATCACTTGGAGCAGATGCGGGCGGCGGGCGTAGAGTATGCAGTCATGGAAGTTTCCTCTCATGCTCTGACCCAACGACGCGTCCGCGACGTCACCTTCGAGGCGGCAATCTACACCAACCTGAGCCACGAACATCTGGACTACCACGGAACCCTGGAAGAATACCTGGCCGCCAAAGGACTCTTGTTTCAACAACTGGGGGCAAACGCCGTGGCCGCAATCAACGCAGATGACCGTGGCGGCCGGCAGATCATTGAAAAAACGCGCGCCCGAGTCATCACCTACGGGCTGCACGAGGGGATGGTTCGCGGGCACGTGGACGCTGCCGGACTGGAGGGGGCGACTTTTGAGATCCGCACGCCGGCGGGTTCATTCTCTGTGGCCTGGCCACTGATCGGCGTCCATAACATCTACAATGCTCTCGCCGCAGCGGCCTGCGCCTTTTCCATGGGCATTCACACCGACGCCATCCGGAGAGGGCTGGAAGAGGTGGAAACGATTTCAGGGCGGTTGGAACGCGTCGATTGCGGTCAGCCATTTCACGTCCTGGTCGACTACGCGCATACCGACGACGCCTTGAACACGGTGCTGGCCAACCTCTCGGAACTCAAACGCAACCGGATCCTCACGGTATTCGGCTGCGGTGGCGACCGGGACCGGACCAAGCGTCCGAAGATGGGAGCCGCGGTGGAGCGCTGGTCGGATCGCTTCTGGGTCACCTCCGACAATCCGCGGGGCGAAGACCCCGAGGCAATTATTCATGAAGTGTTAACCGGCATCGGCGAAGCGACACATTACGAAACCGAGCCGGACCGCCACACAGCCATTCGCAAGGCGATCGCAGCGGCCGAACCGGACGATATCGTTTTGATCGCCGGCAAAGGACACGAAGCACGCCAGGTTCTCTCTGATCGGGTAATCCCCTTCGATGACCGGATCGTAGCCGCGCAGGCGCTACAGGAGTTGCAGCACTCAAAGGCTTCCGTTGCCATCAACGCCATTCCAAAGGATATGTCATGATCGATCTATCACTGGAAGAAATCGTATGCATTACCGGGGCGACCTTGGAAGGCAATTGTCCGGAAATCGCGTTTACATCGATCAATACAGACACGCGAACCCTTCAGCCGGGCGAACTGTTCATCGCGATTCGTGGAGAGAACTTCGACGGGCACGACTTCATCGCCGAGGCCGCGGAGGCCGGGTGTCCAGCCGTGTTGACCAACCGGCCAATGAGCAAAGTCCCGGAAGGTTGTATTTGTTTGACCGTGCGCGACACCCGCGCGGCATTGGGCCAACTGGCCCGCTTCGTCCGAGACGCTGTCAACCCGCCGCTCATCGCGGTCACCGGTTCTAATGGCAAGACAACCACCAAGGAAATGATCTACCACATCCTGAAAGATTCTCTGCCAACCGTAGCGTCCAAGGGCAACTTCAACAACGAGATCGGCCTACCAAAATCCTTGCTCACCATTACGCCCCGAACGCGGGCGGCGGTGATGGAAATTGGCTGTAGTCAAGTGGGCGAGATGGAACGGCTGGCCGATATCGCTCGACCGGATATCGGCGTGGTTACGGGTGTCAGCTCGGCCCACTTGGGCGGGTTCGGCAGCGAAAGCAGCGTCGCCCGAGAAAAGAGCAAATTAATTGCGGCGGTCCGTGAAAACGGCCTGGCAGTGATCAACCTGGACTGCCCCTACGCGCATGTCATGCTGCACGTCACCCGGGCCCACACGGCAACCTTCGCAGTGGAAACAACGGCGCACTTCCAAGCGAGTGCCATTCGACAAGCCGGCTACGAGCTGACGTTCCGAATCAACGACGTCCCGTTCGAGATACCCGGGCTGGGCCGGCACAATGTTTACAACACCCTCGCAGCCGTGGCGGCCTGCTCCGGGCTGGGCATCGGGCTGGAATACTGCTCGAAGCGGCTGCTGAACTTCACACCGCCGAGCCACCGAATGGAAGTCTTTGAATTGGGGGAGACCCTGGTAATCGATGACTCCTACAACGCCAACCCTGGCAGCATGGAAGCCGCTCTCAAGAGCGTGGCCTCTCTGACCGGAGGACAGATCAAGATGGCGATCCTCGGAGACATGCTGGAAATGGGCGGGGCGGCGGAGCTCTATCATTCGGGCGTCGGGCGGCAGGTCGCGCAGGCCGGGATCGAGGTTCTCTGGACCATCGGTCTACAAGCTAACGAAATCGCGGTGGAGGCGGTTCGCCAGGGGATGAAACCGGAGAACATCCGCTGTTTCGTCAACACCACGGATTGCACAAAGCACGTATCTCTTATCCCCGACGGCGCAATCGTCCTGATTAAAGGATCCCGGGGAATGCATATGGAATCGATCGTCAGCGCCATGCGGGCTGGTGTACCGTCCGATATGAGTCGAATCGACACATCGGTCAAGATGACAAACGAGTAAGGCACCAGGAAGATGCTACCAAAGTTATTATTTCCGTGGAGCAATGTGGAGTGGTTCGGAGTTCATCCGTTCCACGTCTTCACCTACGTAGAGTTCCGAACTGTGTTTGCGGCGATCACCTCCTTCTTCATTTGCCTGTACATCGGTCCTCGCTTGATACGCTTGCTGCAAAGCAACCGCTTCTCGGAGCACACCGGAAAGACGGATTCGGAACGGTTGGCCCACTTGCACGATCACAAGGCGCAAACGCCGACCATGGGCGGCATAATGATCATCGGTTCGGTCCTGCTCTCCACCATTTTGTGGGCCCGGATCGACGAGTATTACGTGATTATGGCGATCCTCTCTACCCTTCTGCTGACGCTGGTGGGCTTCCACGACGACTGGATCAAACTGTCGTCGAAGAACGCGCCGGGCCTGACATCTCTGGAAAAGGTCTTGCCGCAGGTTCTGGTCGGGCTTCTTCTGGGCTACCTGCTCTACTCGCACAATCGAGCGGTGCCCGATGCGTATACGCTTTACTTCCCGTTCAAGTTGGGCTCCGTAGATCTGGGACTCCTTTATATCCCATTTGTTGCGCTGGTGATCGGGGCCACGTCGAACGCCGTCAACTTGACCGACGGACTCGATGGACTGGCCTCAGGACTCTCAGCGATGGTAGCTCTGACGTTCGTGGGCTTCTGCCTGGCGGTCGGCAGCGTGGGACCGAAGGGACTGGCGAACTATCTGCATCTGCCTCCGGTCGCGGGCGCAGACGAGCTGGCGATCTTCTCCGCGTCGATCCTGGGTGGATGCCTGGGATTTCTGTGGTTTAATTGCCACCCGGCAAAGATCTTCATGGGCGATACCGGTGCCCTGCCGCTCGGGGGGGCCATCGGCTTTATTGCGGTTGCGACCAAACACGAGATCATCTTGATGATCGCCGGCGGAATCTTCGTGGTAGAGGCTCTGTCGGTCATTCTTCAGGTCGGTTCCTACAAGACACGACACAAGCGGTTGTTTCTATGCGCTCCGATTCATCATCATTTCCAGTTCAAGGGATGGTCGGAAACGCAAGTGGTGATACGGTTTTGGATTATCGGGGCGATCCTGGCCTTGTTCAGCATCGCTTCCTTAAGGATTCGGTAAGATGGGGGTGAATCAGAATGGAGCGGTCTTGGTTGCAGCAACGATCCTTCTGCTGAGCGCGGGCGGGCTGCTCGCCTTCCTTGCAATGAACGATAGCTCGGCTCACCAGACGCAGATCGTCCCCACCATAGAGCCGGACGACAAGACCCAAACCCAAGGCGACGAGGTGGTCGTGATCGATGACGGTACCTGGTATCAGGGCAAGTTGTCCATGACCTTCAGCAAGAGCGCGGGGATTCTCAAGATTTACCGGGACAAGGAGCTGGTCAAGCGCATTGAAGCGATTGCAGGGGGAAACACCGCGGACAAAAGACAAGAAGGGGACAAGGCAACACCGGAGGGAACGTTCTACATCTGCGTGAAAAACCCGCAAAGCCAATACACCCGGTCCCTGGGCATCAGCTACCCGAACGTAGAAGACGCTGAGCGCGGGCTGCGCGAGGCGATGATTACGCAAGAGGAATTCGAACATATCCGGTGGGCAATCAACCGGCGCGTCCAGCCGCCCTGGAACACAAAGCTTGGTGGCGAAATTTTTATCCACGGAGCCAAGGGAAACCGAACCTCTACGTTGGGCTGTATTTCGATATCCGATGCAGAGATCCTGGAGGTTTTCGATCATATCCCGGTCGGCACACCGGTGACCATTACGCCCTAGGAACGGCCCATGACCAACGCACGCAACACAATCTTGATCACCGCCGCACTGCTGATGGCAATCGGCCTGGTAATGGTGTATTCGGCCAGTTCGGTGCGCTCTCACCACTTCCACGACGATCAGACCTATATCCCACGAAAGCACTTGTTGTATTTGACGCTGTCGGTCGCCGGCCTGTTGGCGTTCACGCTCATCGACTATCGAAGCTTGAAGAAGGCCGCAGTCCCGATCCTTATCGCCACGGTTGTGTTACTGGGCGCGGTACTGGTCCCGGGCGTCGGTTCCAAGGTCAACGGAGCCCAACGCTGGTTCCGATTCGGCTCGATCAGTTTCCAGCCATCGGAGATGGCGAAGTTCGCCGCGGTTCTTTTCATCGCCGCCTTCGCCACGCGCAAGCCTGGAATCGTGCGCGACTTCAAGCGTGGATTTTTGCCGATCACGCTGGTACTCGGTGCGTTGGCCCTGTTGATTGTCGCCGAGCGAGACGCGGGAACACCGCTGTTTCTGCTGTTTACCAGCGCCCTCGTTCTCGTGGCCGCGGGGGCTCGATACAATCATTTCGCCCCCTTTGCAGGTTTGGTTGGGGTGGCGCTTGCCATACCTATCGCCATTGGTGTTGCTACGCAGAACTGGACGCACATCTCCAGCCGATTGGGCGTGTATCTACATGCGGTCCAATATGGAGAGGTGGCTGACCCGACAGGTAGTGGCTACCAGATCAATCAGTCGATCATCGCCCTGGGCTCCGGAGAGGTCTTCGGAAAAGGCCTGGGCCGCAGCATGCAAAAACTGTGGTATCTCCCAGAGGAACACACTGACTTTGTCTTCGCCATTCTCGGCGAGGAGACCGGCTTTGCGGGAACCCTACTCGTTGTTGTAACATTTGCAACTTTTACGCTGGCGGGTTTGCAAATTGCCAAGTTGACGCGGGACGATCCGTTTGCCTCCGTGCTGGCCTACGGGATAACCGTGATGCTTGCTCTACAAGCGGCAGCCAACATCGCCGTAGTTACGCACTTGGTTCCCACCAAGGGAATCAGCCTGCCGTTCATTTCAAAAGGCGGTTCCGCGCTCCTGTTTCAATGCTGCGCGGTCGGCATCTTGATTAACATCGCCAATCGCGCGCTCGAAAAAAACGGACCGACAACACAAACGATCGGATGAAATCAAACATCCAAATCATTTCTGGAGGGAACATGATGAAGAAGTTCGTAGCGACCCTGGCTGTCGCCGGGGTGATGTTTTCCGGCGGCTGCAGCGAGGAAAACACGACCGAAGCACAAACGAATCGAGGCGGATCAACCGCCCAACAAAATGCGCCGCGTCAACAACCGGAGCAACGTCAGCGGATTCGTCAGGCCGCTCAACCCTCAATGCCGTTAGTCCCGCCACTGCCACCGGATGTGACCGCGCCGGTCGGAGGCCAGGATCCGGCTCCTGAGATTCTCCCAACACCGGTGGTTGCAACAACCTACACGGTCAAGTCGGGCGACACCTACCAGGCGATTGCCAGGAAGTATACCGGCCGGAACTCCACGTGGCCGGCCTTGCAGCAGCTCAACCGAATCGAACCAACCAAGTTGATGCCGGGACAGGTGTTGAAACTGCCTCCGGAGTGGATGGGCCGATCTGTTCCAACGGGCACCTCCGAGCCCAGCCTGACGTCCGGCACCACCGTGACCGTGGCCAGTACCATACCGCAGACGCCTGCCTCTACCTGGACAGGATCGAGCGTCGTGGCGACCACCCGACTCGGGAGTATCACCAAAAGCTACTATGCCACCCCCACCGCGAACGATTTGCAGACAATTTCCCGTTCGCTGGCGTCGGGACAGCAGACGTGGCGAACCGATGGGCTGGAAGTAGCCAAGACGGCCTTTGCCGACATGGGAATCCAAGCCAGCGGCAGCCTGTGGAAAATGCTCTCCACGTCCGGCACGCGCATGCTGGTCGTCCATTGGACAAACGCAAACGTGACCTCGGTCGAATTGTCCAAAGACACTAGCGGGATTTGGTACCCGGTGGCTTCGACCACTTCACCGACGCCCCTAGGCTATTCCGCGAGTGACTTTGACAGCCACGCTCCTGCGCTGAAGGCTCAGTTGCTCAAATCGAGAGTCCGGTGGAATTAAAGGCTGAGAGTAAGAGCCTTTTCAAGCCCGTCCCAAAGGTGCAGCGCGTCTTGTTCGCCGGCGGCGGCTCGGGTGGGCATATTCTTCCTGCCGTAGCGGTGGCCGGGGAAATCGCCGCGCAACGTCCCGACTCCGAAATCCTGTTTGTCACCTCCGGCAAGAGCCTGGATCGTTCCATCCTCCAGGCGTATCCGTTCTATCAGGTGGCTCTGGACGCCCCGAAGCTTCCCTCCAAGCTTGGGGGCTGGCCACAGTTCACGGTCGCGTTTGTCCGGGCACTGGCGGACGCCTTCGGGATTCTTCGGCAGTTTCGTCCTGAAGTGGTCGTGGGCACGGGCGCCTATGCCTCAGTGCCCACGGTGCTGGTGGCACGGCTGATGGGGATACGCATTGTGCTGCTGGAGCCGAACCTGGCCCCGGGCCGGGCCACACGATGGCTGGCCCGCTTCGCACACACGGTGGTCTGCTCCCACACGAACACCGCGACGGCTCTGCGCCCAAGACCCGTGCAGGTACTGGGCACCCCGGTACGTCGTGAAATCGAGGCGGCCAGTCGAACTGATGCTTATTCCCATTTCAACCTGGACCCCCATCACAAGACGCTGTTGATCTTGGGGGGCTCCCAAGGCTCCTCCGGTGTCAACCGGATCGTAACGGAAGCAATGCCGAATATTTTCAGCAACGGCCTGGCAATGAACATCATCCACCAGACAGGGGAGGCGGATTTTAACTCTGTCGTGGCCCAATACCGGTCCCTGACGCTCCAGGCGCGGGTGATGCCGTTTATCGAAAAGATCGACCTGGCGCTGGCTGCGGCGGACGTGGTGGTCAGCCGAGCCGGAGCGATCACCATTGCGGAGATGACCGCTCGTAATGTGCCGTCGATTTTGATTCCACTGCCCCATTCGGTCGAAGGCGACCAATTGAAAAACGCAAAACATATGCAACAGTGCGGGGCTGCGATGTTGGTGGAAGAAGGGAGCGACTCCGCCCGCGTCCTGGCCGAGGCCCTGCAAGAGATTGTAAAGAATCCGGAGGTTGCCCAGTCGATCACACATAGCTTGGACCGAATCGGTCACCCCGATGCGCGAACCGCTATTGCCCGCTTAATTGTCGATTCGCCCAACAATTCGCAAGAATAACCCCTAACAAAGGGCTACACATGCGCTTCTTCCTTGAACATTTGTTTTGCATCCGTATAATTTGGAGAAAACACCTTTCAAAAAAGGGGGAGGCCGGTGTTTGAGGGGATAGAGCACGTTCACTTCGTCGGGATCGGTGGAATCGGTATGAGCGGGATCGCAAAGAACCTGCTCGACCAAGGTATCCACGTCTCTGGCTCCGACGCCCGCGATTCGCAACTTCTCGAGGGCCTGCGCAAATTGGGCGCCGCGATTCACGTCGGCCAGCGCGAAGGCAACATCCCACCGGAAACCGATCTGGTTCTGGTAACCGAAGCGATTTCATCGGACAACCCTGAACTCTATGCCGCTAAGCGCCGCAATCTTCGGATCCGAAAATACGCTCAAGCCCTTGGGGCCTTGATGAACAAGACCACCGGGGTGGCCGTGGCCGGCACCCACGGCAAGACTTCGACGTCCGCCATGCTGGCGGTGGCGGCAGTCAATGCGGGGCTGGACCCCAGCTTTGTCATCGGTGGTGAGGTACGCGCCATCGGCGGCTCTTCCCGGGTGGGCAAGGGCGACCTGTTCATCGCGGAGGCCTGCGAGTATCGCCGCTCGTTTCTCAACCTGCACCCGCGGGTTGCGATTCTGAACAACATCGAAGAAGATCACCTGGACTACTACGACGGTTTGGACGAGATCCTCCAGGCCTTCTCCCAATTCGCCTCCCAGGTCCCCTCGGAAGGAACGATCGTTGCTAACGGGGAAGATCCCAATGTACTCACGGCGATCGGGTCGGCTCGATCCCAGGTGGTCACGTTCGGCCTGAGCCCGGGAATGGATTACCACGCCAAGAACATTCGGCGCAACGAGCGTGGGTTGGAATTCACCTTGGTTCGCAAGGGCCGGGAAGAAGGGGGCTTCAGCTTCCCGGTGCCCGGGCGGCATTGTCTGCTCAACAGCCTGGCGGTCATTGCAGCGGCGGACGCACTGGGAATTCCGCGAGAGTATACACGCGACTCCTTGGAGCAGTTTCCCGGCGTCCACCGGCGACTGGAAAGAGTCGGCATCCGCGACAACGTGATTATTATCGATGACTACGCCCACCACCCGACAGCGATCGCGACGACGCTGGAGGCGATCCGCTATCTGTACCCCGGCCGCCGAGTCTGGTGCGTGTTCCAGCCACACCAGCACAGTCGAACACGGTTTTTACTCAAGGATTTCGCACAATCGCTTGTGGACGCGGATGTGACGCTCATCCCGGACATCTATTTCGTACGGGACAGCCTGGAAGAGAAAAACAACATCTCCTCGGAGGACTTGGTGCACCAAATCCGGGCGCGGGGCGGCCACGCCGTCTATCTGCCCAGCTTGGACCAGATCCTCGCGCACCTGGAGGAGCACCTGGACACCGGCGAAGTGCTGATCACCATGGGGGCGGGAGATATTGGACATGTGGCCGTCAGCTATTTGTCTCGAGATCGGAGGTTCGTTCAAACCCAATGACAGCGATTGTCAAAGAACCGTTTGCCGATTTCGCCGCGATCTTGACGCTCGACAAGTGTTTGGGCCCCTTGACGACCTACGGCGTGGGGGGCACTGCTCGGTACTTTTTAGAGCCCGCGGACCCAGACCAACTTGCCAACGTAGTGCGTACCGCCCGAACCCATGGGATTGCGATCCGCTCGCTGGGATCTGGAGCCAATCTTCTGGTGGCGGCGGATGTCCTCAATTGCGCTGTGGTCTCCTTGGCGAAGCTGAACACCGTTGAGCGGTCCGGCAACCGGATTACTGCCGGTGCGGGAGCCGAGATGCAACCGCTGATCGTTCAAGCCGTCGAATGGGGTTTGTCGGGCTTGGAAGGCTTGGCGGGCATCCCTGGCACGTTGGGTGGATTCGTGGCCATGAACGCGGGTGGGAAATATGGCGAGGTCTCTCACGCGATCGAATCGGTCACGGTAATCCGCCCCACCGGCGAGTGTGAAACCCGACTGGCGGGCAGCCTTCGCTTTGCTTACCGAACCGCCGCGCTGGGCGAAGACGTGGTCGCCGCGGCGACCTTCGAGCTACGGCCGGGTGATCCGGTCTCCCTGCGCGCGCGACGGCGGCAGATTCTGCAAGAGAAGCTGGCGACGCAGCCGCTGGGAGAAAAAAGCCCCGGCTGCGTTTTCAAAAACCCCCCGGGGGATTCCGCCGGACGCTTAATTGAGGCTGCAGGAATGAAGAATCAATCGGTCGGTGCAGCGCGGGTTTCAGAAAAGCACACGAATTTCATCCTCAACACAGGCGGGGCAACCGTCGAGGACATTTTGTCTCTGATTAAGCGGGTCCGAAGTGAAGTGGCACGGGCTTGCGGTGTTACGTTGGAACTTGAACTGAAGGTCTGGAGCTGAAAGGAAGTCTCGATGGACAAATACACGAAACAAGAAGAGATCGCGGTGTTCCTGGATCGTCGTCTCCACGCGGTTAAGCTGGCAACGAGCCTGCTGCTCAAGGAACTGAGCGATTCCTCTCGTGATTCGGTGATTCTCACACGGCGGGCGGCGATGAGCATCTTTATGACAATCGACACGTTCATTGAAGATGCTGAGAAATTGTTGGAGGACACCGGCTCAGGGAAGGCCGGAGCCTACCGCGAAGCTCCGATCCGCGAGAAAACCAGCTCCGGCTACGGCAAGCCGGTGACACCACTGCGCGAGGTTAAACAGCTAAAATAAGAAATCAATAGGAGAGCGAGCCGGAAGATAAAAAATCAGGGGGGATTCGATGACAACCAAAGCGTCACGCAAAACCGGGCCAAAACAGGCCACGACAACCGCAACCGTGGCGGTCCTGGCCGGTGGTGTTTCAGCCGAACGCGAGATTTCATTGCAGACGGGTCAAGCGGTACACAAGGCGCTGCAGAAGAACGGTCACAAGGTTCGGCAAATCGATCTGACCCATAGCAATTTACGGCAACTCAACGGCACGTCCTGCGATGCGGTGTTCCTGGCTCTTCACGGTACCTTCGGGGAAGATGGCCAGATTCAACGGATGCTGGACGAACGGGGAATCCGCTACACCGGTTCCAGCGCGGAGGCAAGCGCCAATGCGATGGACAAACTTCGCTCGAAGATCCTGTTTCTTAAGAACGGAATCCCAACTGCGCCCTATCACGAGGTGACCGCCGAGGCCACAGCCAACGATATCAGCCGGATTCAGCGGCGGCTGGGTTTGCCACTGGTGGTCAAGCCAGCCGCGGAGGGATCCAGCGTGGGCGTTTCGAAGGTCTCCATGCCCGGGGAATTGACGCCCGCGATCAACAAGGCGCTGAAGTTCGGAGAACGAGCCATGATCGAACGGTTCCTGACCGGACGCGAAGTGGTCGTCGGGATTCTGAACGATCAGCCACTACCGGTGATCGAGATTCGCTCGCCCGACGCGCTCTTTACCTACGAAGCAAAATATCGAGATTCGACAACTGAATACGACATGGAGCCGGACATCGACCCGGAAAGGCTCGATGAGATTCGCTATACGGCGCTGGCCGCACACAAGGCGCTGGGCTGTCGCCACTACTCCCGGGTGGACCTGATCTATGGCCCGAACGACAAGATCAATGTTCTCGAGGTGAACAGCCTGCCGGGCTTGACAGAGCGTTCCTTGCTGCCCAAGGCGGCCCAGGCGGCCGGAATTTCTTTTCCGAAGGTCTGTGACAAAATCCTCCAACTGGCGCTTCATCTAGAACTCAGGGGATGAGCGTACGCTCGCTCTTTGTCTCTGCTCAACTGGTTTTTAAAGAACAGCAATTCGAGCTTGCAACTCTCTTGCTCATCGCAGCGGTCTTTTTGGGCCTGCTGCTCTGGACCGGCTCTCTGGATAACTATGACGAGGCCTTCTATGGCCAGATCGCTCACGAGATGGCAGAAAACAGCCAATGGCTGACAACCCATTGGAACTACCGCCGGATAATCGACAAGCCACCGCTTTCGAGTTGGGCGATGGCTGTCAGTATCCCCTCAGAGCTTGCGGTCCGTTTGCTTGCGGAACGCCGTGAAAAACTCGATGTCGCGTTTCGAGTAGACAACGGGACCACTCGGCAACATGGACCTATCGAAATTCACAAACTCCACTCACCCCTATGAAAGTGCAACGACTCCATTCGTGGAAACTAACAGCAGCCAAGGCGATCGAAGTTCAGCGTCGGTTGCAGAAAAAAATCGTCTTGCGCGGTACGCTCGACAATGTGGGTCTGGTTGCTGGGGCGGACGTCTCTTTCCTACGGGACGACCCGATCGGGTTCGCAGCAGTGGTCGTACTGACCTTTCCCCAACTGGAGCTGGTAGAAATTGCCACTGCCAGCGGGCCATTGGAATTCCCCTACATTCCGGGCCTACTGACCTTTCGTGAAGGTCCGTTGTTGGTGAAAGCGTTCCGCAAGATTCGTTCGGTTCCAGACGTAGTCCTTTTCGATGGTCACGGAATCGCGCATCCTCGTCGGTTTGGATTGGCTTGCCACATGGGCTTGGTCCTGGACCTTCCCGCGATCGGGTGTGCAAAGACGATATTGGTGGGTGATTACAAGCAACCGGGTAAGCAGAAAGGCTCTTACGCGGCACTGCATCACGGCTACTTTACCTTAGGCCGGGTTTTGCGAACCCGTAGAAGTGTTAAACCTATATTCGTTTCTCCGGGTCACAAAATAAGTGTACCGTTGGCAACCAGCTTTTCCTTGACATGTAGCCCAAACCACCGGATTCCTGAGCCAACCCGGCTTGCCCATAAGACTGTAAACGACTTTAGAAAACGAACTTACAGCTGAATAACAATTTGATCAGAAAAAAGCATTGATATTTTCCTCCCCGTTTCTTACAATATTGATGAAGATTGGGGGGGCACACACACATCGTTATCCCTGTCATATCTAATCTGCTTGAACAAGCCGTTAATACTACAAGGAGGAAGTTAAGCTATGGCGCGTTTTCCAAGAATCATGGTGATCGATGACGATGCTGACGTCTGCCAGGTCATGGAGGATTTCCTAAACGATGAGGGGTATGCGGTCAAAAGTACAACCGATCCGACGAAAGCCATCGCGGAAATTCGGAAGCGATCTTACCAGATCGTCATTTTGGACTTGGTCATGCCCGACCAGAACGGGCAGGATCTGTTGCACGAGATCATGAAAATCGACTCCGATATCGCGGTCCTCATCTTTACAGCCTATCCTTCCATGGATACCGCAATCGACACCATGAAAGCCGGCGCCTTCGATTATATTAAGAAGCCGTTCGACATGGACGAATTCCGGGACGCCATTCGCAACGTGATCGAAAGAAAAGGCCTGCTGGTCAGCAAGGAACGGAAGGTCAACCTGGAAGTCGGACGTCGCATCCGAGAAACCCGCAAGGCGCAACGGCTGACGATCAAGCAACTCGCCAAGCGGACCAATCTTTCCATCAGCCTCATTTCTCAGATCGAGCGAGCCGAGAGTGCCGCGAGCATGGCGACCATCTACAAGATTTCCCAAGCGCTGGGCATGAGCCTCGAGCGGATCTTCGAAGGTCTTTAAGCCTACGACGAGGTTCGAGACAAATCCAAGGCCTCGACGTTCAGACGTCGGGGCCTTTCTCGTATCAACGGATCAGGCGCCCTTCGCGCGGAGAGGCCCATAGCAGGTTAAGTTCGTAATAAGGGGGTTGCGGCGATCGGGGGATCAGGCGGAGGTGACTTTCGCAAGCACCGCGCCAATCTGTTCGTTATCGAACGGTTTGCGTATGAAGGCGTCCGCATCTCCCAGAGAGCCGCCTTCGTCCGCTTCGATCGCGGAACCGGAGACGAGAATAACCTTAGTGCGTGGCCTGGTGCGCTTGATCTCTTCCAAGGCGGTCCATGTGTCGATCGCCCCGGGCATGTTGATGTCCATAAAGATCACGTCGAAATCGCTCTTTACGGCCAGATCCAGAGCCTGCTCCGCATTGCAAGCTTCGACGACATCGTTCTTCTCCAGAGTCAGAACGATGCGCAGCAGCTCTCGAAGCTCCTCTTCGTCGTCCACCACGAGGACTTTGTACGGACGGGACGTCGCATCCGGCACACGGCGTTCGGCCTCCACTGGAATGTAGGTGTTGCGCTGCTCCTCACGGATGGGTAAGGAGCAGCTCACGGTTGTCCCTTCTCCCACGGCAGAGTCGATGTGCACCTCGCCACCCATGTTGGTAATGATATTGTAGACGGTGCTGAGGCCTAGGCCCGTGCCCTCCTGTTTCTTTCCTCCGCCCAAAGCGCCCTTGGTGGTAAAGAACGGTTCAAATACCTTGCTCAGATGCTCCGGCTTAATGCCGCATCCATCATCGGCAATGCTCAGAATGATCATCTGGCCGTCAGTGTCTATACGGATCTCGACTTTTCCGTTCTTTCCGATCGCCTGCCGAGCGTTGATCAGTAGGCTAAGCACGACTTGTTGGAAGTGGCTTTCGTTGACCAGGGTGACCGCCTCTTTCGGATAAGACCGAACCAACTCGATCTGCTCTTTAGAGACTTCGTTCTCCATGAGTCGAACCACTTCGTCGGTTAGGGTCACGAGGTCGGAATTCTTCATAACCGATTCTTTCCGACGGGACATGCTGACCAAGGCCTGCGTAATCTTGGAGGCGCGATCGCACTGTCGAACCACAACGTCGATGAATCGTTCCAACTGACCTGGATTGGCCTTGGCGAGGTTGGCATGCCCCAGAATGGCGCACATAATGTTGTTGAATTCGTGGGCGATGCCTGAAGCCAGATACCCCACCGAGGACATTTTCTCCGCATGCACGACCCGTTGGGCGGTAAGTTTCTGCTCAGTGACGTCCTGAACCATTTCCAGCACACCCTCGATCTCCCCCTCCGCATCGAGCATGGGGACTCCGGTCACTTGCCACCACCCGTTGTTTTCCTGCGTGTCGATCTGGATGGTCTCGGTGTGCATCTTACCATCTTGCAATACCTGATGGACGGGCCAACGGCAGGGTGTTCCCGTCTCGCTGGTCAGCTTGGCGCTGGCTCGGAGCCGATCCATTCCAGGAAAGGCCTCACCGACGATGCTGTTAGACCACGTCACGTTCGATTGTTTGTCCAGTGTCGATAGGGCAACACTGGCGCAACTGACCACGGCGTTCAACTTCTCTTTCTCTTTTTCGATATCCTGGGTTCGCTCCCGGACGGTCTCTTCCAATCCGGCATTGAGTAGTCGCATCTTCCGGTTTGCTTCAGCCAGATCACGGTTTTGTTGCTCGACCTCAAGTTGGAAGCTTTTTACCGAGACCACCATCTGGTTAAAGGATCCGGCGAGGACTCCGAATTCATCCTTGCGCTCGTACTCAAAGGTTGCGTCCTCTCCCTTGGAGAATCGGTCCAATGAGCGACTGATCATGGACACCGGCTTGACGATGGTCCGTGACAGACTGATCCCAAGAAGTAAGGAACCGAATGCCACTCCTACGCTAACGTACAGGATCATCAAGGAGGCTCGGCTCAAGTCGGCATATAAGACCGAATCCGGCAAGACATACAACAACGTCCAAGTCGATCCGTAAAGATCGAAGGAATGGACAAACCCCCTCCCCGGTTCATCAGACGTTCCCGTACTGAAAAAACCATCGGAATTGCTGAACTTTTTGTTTCCCGTAAAGCCAGGAATGGCGAAGGTCGTTGCCATAAGATTGTTGCTGGCCGGACCGAACTGGCGGATGTCGAGAATCTGCTCCAATTGGTCCTGGCTCAACGTCTGGGCTGGCTTCATGATGTAAGTGTCTGGCTCGGAGTCCCAGATTAAAACACCGTTGGCGTCGAGAAGCATCCGTCTGCTCTTCTCCCGGCATCCATTGGGCAGGTGCATGGAAGGAAGAACGGCATCCAGGCGAATCCTCCCCACAACCATTGCGATGACCTCTCCGGAACTTCCGATCACCGGCGTTCCGATCTCAACGTAGGCGTCGCTCAGCGCTCCGGAAACAAAAGGACCCGCGAAGACGATCTTTCCATCCCAGGCGCCGCGCAGGGCTTGCTCATGTGGGGCAAAAACTTCCGCACCTTCTTGACTTTCCGCCAACAAAGCCGAACCGGATATTGTGCGGATAGAAATGGAATCCACGTCTTCGTTGTTGTTCAAGAAGTTTTTGGCATGATGCGATATGTAATTCTGAAGATGCGACGTGGTTAAATCGTCTTCCGCATGGCAATGCGGGCCGCTAATGAGAGCCCCATAGGCATGAATCCGTAAAGCGCTCCGCTCAATAGTCTTTTGGAAAGAGGAGACAAGTACAAGTGCGTCCAGACGCATCGAGTCCTGTACTTGTTCTGTGGAGACCTCTTGCATCATGCGGTCACACAGAAAGATCGTCACACCCGCGGGGAGCAATATTACGACAACAATCACGACCAGTAATTTATGCCGGACTGAAAGGTTATGCCAACCAGGAACGCCAAACGCCTTCAAGCTTTTCACCCTCCTACTTCATTTGGACACCTGAATAGCAGGCTGTCCGTGCAGGCTTCCTGGCCGATTTACACCAGGGTTTTGCTTCGCTTGTCTTCCAGTCCCAGCAACTCGAGAACCTTTCCCTTAAGATCGTTCATATGCACCGGCTTTTTCAAAAGGCCGTCGACACCGGATTTGAGCATTTTGTCGGTCTCAATGGCATCCGGAAATCCGGTAATCATCAGGATCTTGGTTTCTTTCGTTGTGGCATTGCCGCGGATCCAGTTGCAGACCTCCACCCCATCCATCATCGGCATCTTCACGTCTAGACAGATGAGGTCCGGGCGAAGCACGCCGATTTGGAAGCATGCGTAACACCCGTTGGTCGCGGAGTAGACTTCCATCCGCTTATCGCCCGAGAGGGTTCCTTCGATGTACTCCACAATGTCGAGCTCGTCGTCAACGATAAGAACCTTCTTCTTTCTCTGTTCCAGATTCCGCGTAGGGATACCGTTCTCATTCATAAAGTGAACGAGATTCTCGTAGGGTATGCGACGATAGTTCGATCCGGGAACTTTGTATCCCTCAAGCCGGCCCGCATCAAACCATTTGATTACCGTCTTCAGGTCGACATTGCAAATCTCTGCCACCTCGCCGGTGGTGTAGACTTCCTTTGGCATCTTCCAAGCTCCCAAAACCGGGTATATCGATACAATCGAAAGTGTAGAACAGGGATTGATAACCGGATTTGGAGATCGGGGTTGGACCAAGCTGTCCAATATATCCAAAAATTCCAATCTGTGCATTTTCATCGACAAATTTCCTCGCCGGCTGAAGGACAAAATAAAAAAATTTTAAGGTCACAACCACTTATCCTAAAAAGGGTTTCGGCAAGACGTCCCTGGATCCTCCGGTTGACCCCTAGCCGGCGCCTGTCGTACAATGCGGCGATGTCTGCCACGCGTACAACCGCAACTTTGGTCAGCGCCTGTCTGTTAGGCGAACACTGTCGTTATGACGGCGGCCATTGCAGCAGTAAAGCTACCGATATGGCTTTAGACGGCCTGCACGTTGTGGGCATTTGTCCCGAACAGCTCGGCGGGCTGGGCACCCCGCGACCTCGATCCTGGATTGAAGGTGGGGATGGGCACGACGTGCTTGAGGGCTCCGCTCGGGTGGTCAACGAGGCAGGCCAAGATGTAACGGAGGTGTATATCCAAGGCGCCGAGGCAGCCCTCGAAGAAGCGATACAAACTGGCGCCAAGATGGCTTACCTCAAGGCCCGCAGCCCCTCCTGCGGCTTTGGAAAGACCTATAGCTCCGGCAACGTGTTGGCCGAGGGAGACGGTGTCACCACCGCGCGCCTGCTGCGAGCGGGAATCAAAATCGTTCTAGTGGATTAAACGGAGGCGACGTGCCAAACAAACGGATTCGCTGCGTGATCAAGCCGTTCAAATTGGACATGCTGGTGGAAAAGCTGGGAGCCGCGGGCGTACAGGATCTGACCGTTTGCGAAGTACGCGGGTTCGGCCGCCAAAAGGGCCATCTGGAATTGTACGCGGGGACAGAGTACTCAATCTCCTTTCTCCCCAAGGTCAAGGTCGAGTTTACCCTGCCGGCTGAGCGGGTAGACGAGATCGTACAGACCGCTTGCAACGCGGTACGAACCGGTCGAATCGGAGACGGAAAGATCTTCGTCTTGGCGTGCGAGGAGGCGCCCTCCTAGGGCTCGGGTTGCGGAGCCTCCTGTTCCAAGAAACGGAAAGATTCGAACACTACTTTTAAGGCCTTGATTGCCTTCTCTTCATGCTTTTTATCCACTCCCAGCGCCAGAACAAAAGCCTTTCCGTCTCTCAAGTACCATTGCTGATAGAAGGTCTTGCCATGGTCAGAGTATTGCAGCCGGAATGTTTGGCCTGCTGCGGTATCTACGACTTCATTGATGGTGCAGGCATCCAGCCCAAACTCTGCATCGATTTGTTCTCGGGCAACATGCACCAACTCCTTAAAATCAACCTTCAAGCCAGGTTGAGAGATCTCAATGCTGAACCGAGCCCCTTTCAATCCATTGTCAGACTTGACAATCACGAAAGACTTTTCCTCGAGAATTTCCCAGCCTTCTTCCGGTAAATCAAGTTCAAACCGGTTGGTCTTATCTACATAGTGATTGCCCTTGAGTTGCTTTCCACCCTTGTGGTCTCTTTTCCATTTTTTCGTGAAGGCCGCTTCATAGTTAGCCGTCGTAGCGGCGTCCCTCTGGCCCTTGTCTTTGTCTGCGACGTGGTAGATCCGCTTTGCCCTCCAAGCCAAGCGACGAATCTCCTCAAGAATTTGTGCCGGAGCCTTTTCAATAATAAGGACCTCTATACCCCGGCGCTCGATCAGGATCGTTCCCTCGGAGCCGTTCCCGCGTCGAATCATGCCCAGCTTTGTTTTCTCGGACTTCGCCCAATGATTCTTCACCTCCCAGTTTTCATTGCGCGATTCCATTCCCAGTCGACGTCCGGCACTGACCTGATACACATTGAAGAACTGCTCGGCGTCCTCCGGGCGATCCCAGCGTGTTAACCAAACGATCGAGGCCTGTGTGCCGCCATCCTCTCGATAGAAATCAATCGTGTCGCCGTCCCAGCCAGCGGCAGCCAACTCAGCGGCCAGCTCCGGCTCAGCAAGCTTCGCACGTAAAATCAGGGATAGGTAGTACTGTCCAAAGCTTGTGGATAAAAGCCTGCGATAACTTTTTCCAAACAACTTAGAGGCGTCCGCCAGGCCCAGAGTAACCGGGTAATCGCGAGCTTTGGTCGACAGAAATTTTTCGGAACATAGAACCTGCTCAGTCGAGTCAGGCGGCGAGGTATAAAGCCGGGTGATCTCGTTCCAGCCGTGTTTGCGGACATAGTCTCGCATGAAGGACGATCCCGTGGTATAGGGAAACATCAAAGACTCATCCATTGCACCGCCAAACACCGCTGCTATCTCTCTGGTATCGCGCAGTACCTGCCCAAGATCGACATCGGATTTTACGAAATCGCTGCCAGCTGCGAGGAATTCGCTTTGCATGTGGACTAGTGTCGCCTCTCCCTCGATAACGCTCATTCGAGCGCCAAGCTGATCGTTATTGAAATTGTCGCCATAATAAAAAGCGAACAAGTCTGTCTCCTCGTCCTGGAAGGCGTGGGTCAGTTCGTGAACCAAGGTTGTTTGTAGAACATCATCGGGCATATCGCTAATTTTCGTAAGAACCTGAAATTTCTTAGCCTCAGGATCATAATAGCCAGCCACACCCGCTGTGGCTAGCCTCTCCACATATTTTTCCAGGGTTAGTTTCGCCGGTAGAAGCTCGAAGTAGCGAAGTAGAGTCAGAGATCCCTCGGCCACAGGTTTGATGCCTGGCTTTCTGACGATACGCTGCATGTGGTTAATGCATTCCTCGGTCGTCACCCACGCCATCGGCACGGCCTTCTTAAATTTTAACCCGCGAATTTTCTCAACTTCTTGAATCGCCCTGGCCATGGCCTCAACCGGTAGTTTGTCCGGCTTTCGCTCCTGCTTTAAATCAGGCTTCTCAAGCTCTACGCCTTGCTCTTTGGCATCTCCAAGACCCGCTTGCTTTCCTTCGCTGGCATAGGAGAAATCAAAGACGCCAAAGACCAATAGTAGGCCTAGGATCGGTGCGAATCCTGTATATTTCTTAGCCAAAACTCATTCCTCCATCCTTGCGTATAGGACACTCCTATGGAGTATACGCCTACCAGCGCCCTTTTTTCCGCTCCTGTGCGGCCAAGATCATGGTATACGAGCGAGCCTGCGCGTACAAGACGGATTATGCGGTGGAGCTGAGCGTCTTAAGAATCGTCGGGTTTATGGCGTGGGCCCTCAGGTTCACTATATATTAATCGAGAAAATGCATCGTCTACCATTCGTGCAAAGCCGGCGAAAGTTTCCGCAGAGAGCCGCAAAGTTCCGTTTCCGCAGTGGATCGATATGGTTCCGCAGGCACAGGCTTGCACACAGCCGACTTGGCTCCTACTGACCGTCTTGTGGTTGCAATTCATTCAGTACTCCTTCCTTTGGATTTTTAGGGCACAGTATTTTCTGCTTCCGGCAGGAGAACGAGTCCCATCGCCACGACAACGTAATGATAATGAGTCTCAATATCACTAGCATCCTAACACACAACATCCTCCCGTCAATGACAAAACACTTTGACGTAAAGCCTTAATTTATAATGGGTAAGTTTGTTTTTCTGAACAAAAGAAGGCGTGGCGGATTCAAAATCCGCCACGCCTTATGCCTTTTTTATGGATTAACACAAAGAGAGTTAATCGTTATGATTTCCAGTTGCCCCAACCAATTTGGTTAAATCCAAGACCATGCCATTGAGTTGTTCGGCTTGGGCAGTCAACTGTTCGGATGCAGCCGCAGACTCCTCTGCGGTGGCTGCATTTTTCTGCGTAACCTGATCCATCTGTGTCACCGCCACGTTGATCTGGTCGACACCCTGAGTCTGTTCTTCGCAGGCGGCGGTAATTTCGCTTACAAGAACATTGACCTTCCGATTGCCAGCCGAGATATCCTCTAACAGAGAACTGACCTCGCCAGCGATCACAACGCCGTTTTGACTGTTGGAAACCGATTCCTGGATCATCTGAGACGTATCCTTCGCCGCTTCGGCCGAGCGCATCGCCAGGTTGCGCACCTCCTCGGCAACGACCGCAAAGCCCTTGCCGGCCTCGCCGGCCCGAGCCGCTTCCACCGCGGCGTTAAGGGCCAGCAGGTTGGTTTGAAAAGCAATCTCGTCGATGACTTTGACGATCTTCGCGGTTTCGTCGGAGGACTTCTGAATCTCTTTGATCGCGGTATTCATCTTCTGTACCGCCTCATTCCCTTTCTCGGCGTATTGGCTGGCTTCCGATGCCAAAGCGTTGGCTTGACCGGCGTTTTCCGCGTTCTGCTTCGTCATGCTTGCCATCTGTTCGAGTGAAGAGGAAGTCTCCTCCAAGCTGGCGGCCTGCTCGGTGGATGCTTCAGCCAGAGTTTGGCTGGAGGAGGAAATTTGCCCGGCGGCACCGGTTACCTGATGGGAGCCGCTGCTCAAGCTGTCAATGATCTGGTTCAGCGGCCGGACAATGGATCGACGTACGAAAACCAGCACGAAGGCAAAGACGCCAATCGCCATTAACAGCAGCCCGCCATTGAGAAAGATCGAGGTCCGCGCTTCCGCTCGACTGTCTTGCGTGGCAGTGGTTGCCAGCGCACCGGCAATGTTTGAAATCGCCAGGCCCGTGTTGATCGCCTTCGTGGCGCGTTGGATCCAGGCGGCTCCATCCACAGGATAAGGCGTGCCGTTGGCGTTGGCGGCATAGACGGCTTCGCGTAGCTGCTGATAGTTTCCGAGGAATTCCTGGTCAAATGCATTGATGGTGGATGCCAGATCTTCGGGCGTACTGTCGAGGTCTTTTAAGGCCAACACTTGCCTCGCGGCATTTTCCACCAGAGCCCGGTAGGCCTTGAGTGTTTCCAGCGTATTGGGCGGAATCGGTTTTCCGGTGGAGATCGCATTGCCCAGGAGGGCACGTTCCCGACCGGCGTATTCGCACAGAGTCGCCACATTGGCTCGCAAAACACTGTTAAAGTAGAGAATCCGTTCCCGGGCGTCGTTCGGTGCAAAGGCGATGTTGCGCAAGGCGAACTCATTCTCGATGTTGTTGGTTGCGATTCGGATCCAGTCCGACTTGTCGAGGGAGTGGTCTGTTACGCCGGAGCGCTTGGAGCGAAGGGTTTCAAAAGCTTGGTTCCACTTGGACACTTGCTTCTGGAGGTCGGGGTTGTCAATTTGCTCCAACAGCTTGGCCACATGCTTCTGCGCCTGTGCCACCTCTTCATCGCCCTTGGTGGAGAGGGTGGAAAACTTTGCGAGTAATGCCGCTGGGGGATTTTCACTTCCGAGGATGGTTGCGCCGACGCCGCGTTCGATCGCTTGCCAGCCGGCAGCGGCATTCAAATGGCCGGCGACTTCGTTCATTATATCATACTGAACGGCTCTCCGATTCTCTTTGCTGGCCTGGAGAAGGAGGATGGTCGCCATGACTAGCGACACGGACAGCAACAGCGCTAACATAAACGTAATCTTGCCCTGTAGACTTTTCAAGTTCCCTTCCTTTCAATTATACGCCATCTCCGCCGTATAACAGTGGTCCTGTATTGCCTTACGTGTTGTAGAAAAACTGTTGTAATGCCAGATACAATGAGGGTTATGGAGAATACGGCTTTCTCCTCACCCTTCTATATGTAGGTAGGGCTGAGCCCTATAGGGAAGAATTGGTGACCTTTTTCCCGATATCGTTACATCTTATCGACAGCTTTAGGACTGAACTTTAGCCGCAAAATCACAGGGCCTCTCGTCCCGATCGATGGTAGCGCCTGGAAACGGACTGGATCGAAACGGCCTAAGTTGCGCAGGTGGGAATTTTTTGGATGCTGCACAGCTCTGCGGGCTAGCCAGATGCGCGTGGTTGAGCCCTGTAAGGAGACATTGGTGTTGCTCCAGACATCGTCGACACGTTATTCTCACTCAATCGAGCTTGGAATCCTTCCGCCTTTGCGTTTATAATGGCATGCTGTATCCGCCGTATGATTCTCTAGGAGCCATGGATGGACCTTAACGGAAAGACCGCATTGGTCACTGCAGGCCACGTTCGCATCGGCCACGCGATTTCGCTGGCCTTGGCCGGGCGCGGCTGCAACGTGGCGATCCAGTACAATCGATCCGAAGCTCCCGCCCTGACGACGGTGGTTCAACTCAACGAGATGGGCGTCCGCTCCGTCGCAATTCAGACTGAGCTGTCCAGCACCGAGCAAGTCGCTGCCCTGGCCCGGAGAGCGACGGAAGAATTGGGTGAGATTGATGTCTTGGTGAACAACGCATCGACCTTTTATCGCACGCCACTGGAGCAGATCAGAGAGGTCGATTGGGATACCATGCACGATGTGAATCTCAAAGCCCCTTTTCTGCTTTGTTCTCATCTGGGGCCCCGGATGCGCGAGCGTGGAGCCGGCAAGATCGTCAATATCGCGGATTGGGCCGGGGAGCGGCCCTACCGGCATTACCTGCCCTACTGCGTGTCCAAGGCAGGACTCATCGCGTTGACCAAGGCCCTGGCCAAGGAGCTAGCCCCGACGGTACAGGTCAACACAATCTGTCCCGGCCCGATCCTCTGGGCGAACGGGATGAGCGAAGAGGATCAGGCAGCCGTTCTGGACAAGACCCCGCTGGCCCGGCACGGGGATCCGGAGGACATTGCACGGGCGGTCCTGTTCCTGGTGGAAGGCACGGATTTCGCCACCGGTGCCACCCTCCATATTGACGGCGGCCGATCGATCCACTAAAGGAGCCAGGACCGTATCATGGGATCGTACCGACTTCACTCGCTGCTGTGGCTGAGTCTCGTAAGCCTCTTGGCCTTCGCCGCGTCCTGTCGCCTGGAGGCTACCGGTTCCGAAGCCGCCGTGGACCCGCACAACGGGCTCGCGTACGAGACCGTGTTCGATGCGATCCGCTCCTCGGATGCGGTGGCAATCGACGCGATGCTTCGCAGAGAACCGGCTCGTGTGAACACACTCAGTGCCGAGGGATTGGCTCCATTGATGATGGCGGTACAACGGGGAAACAGGATGGTGGCGGAGCTGCTGCTGCGCTACGGGGCGGACCCGAATGTTCGAAATCGTCTGGGCAAGACCCCGCTGCACGGGGCAGTCTGGGCAGGCCATGCCGAGATGGTTGAGTTGTTGATCGCGGCGGGGGCAGACGTGAACGCGAGAGACAAACGAGGCAAAACACCCTGGGTGGAGGCGCTCGACCTGTCCCGCCGGGAAGTCGCAAAGCAGATCCAAAGCCATGGAGGCAAACAGTAACATCTAATCAAACTTCAAGTTGGAGGAAGGTACGATTTATAGAGTCACAAAAAGAATTGATTTTTGCTACGGACACCGGCTGCCGGAATACTATGGCAAGTGCCAGCATCCCCACGGCCACAACGGTCGGGTGGAGGTGGTACTGGAAGCCCCCGATCTGGACGAACAGGGAATGGTCGCCGACTTCTCCACCGTCAAGGGTGACATCAAGGGTTGGATTGACGCCAACCTGGACCACCAGATGATCTTGAGGGGCGACGACCCGCTTGTGGGCTTCCTTAAAGAACACGGCGAGCCTCACTTCCTCCTGGACGAGCCCCCCACCGCTGAGGCGATCGCCAAGCGGATCTTCCTGGCCGTCAAACAGATGGGCTATGGCGTCGTGGAGGTTCGCCTGTGGGAGACGCCAACCTCTGTGGCTGCCTATCGGGACTAGAATCCGCAAGCCGAAGACTGAGAAATCAGCCATCGCTACCGCTCATTTCGCAACCAGGCCGGAGATATTCACAACTTTCGCTCGCCGAAGCCGCTCTACTTCCGCCTTGACGCGTGGCATACCATTCGTTAAGCTGGACACGTTATTTCGGTCCTTCGTCTCGCCGTGTCGCAAGCTTGGCTCTTCTGCGACGAAATAAATCGTTAAACGAATACCGAAAGAGCTTGTGAGCTGGGGGGAGCTCCTAAAGAAAATTTGTTCCTGTTAGACCTCCTCCCTCAAAATAGCGGCTGAAGCGAGCCCGGTCGATTAAAAGGAAAATATATGACCAAACCAAAATATATCAGGGCGCTACAGAATGTGCCCGAGCTGGAGCACAGCGCGAGCGAAATGCTCAAAACAGTTGTCGACAAATACGCCTTCCGAGCCAACGATTACTACCTGTCACTGATCAATTGGGACGACCCGGACGATCCGATCCGCAAGATTGTCATCCCCGATCCGGGCGAGCTGGAGCCCTGGGGCAAGCTGGACGCCAGCAACGAAGCAGAAAATTACGTCGCGCCGGGCGTACAGCATAAATATCGCACCGTCGCTTTGCTCTTGGTCAACGAAGTCTGCGGTTCCTACTGCCGCTTCTGCTTCCGTAAGCGTCTTTTCATGGACGGCAACGACGAGGTGGTCAACGACATCGAGCCGGGGCTGGAGTACATCCGCAAGCACGAAGAAATCTCCAACATCCTACTGACCGGTGGGGATCCGCTGCTTCTGTCGACCGGCAAGCTAGACCGGATCTTGACGGCCCTGCGGGAGATCCCCCATGTGCGCGTGATCCGGATCGGGACCAAGATGCCGGCGTTTAACCCGTACCGGATTCTCAACGACCCAGACCTTTTGGAATCGATTCGGAAGAACAGCACCCACAAGCGACGCATCTACTTCATGGTTCACTTCAACCATCCGCGGGAGTTGACCGACGTGGCCCGAAGAGGCCTGCGGATGTTGACAGACGCCGGAGGCGTGCTGTGTAACCAGTCGCCGATCCTCAAGGGGATCAACGCCAATCCCGCAGTACTGGCCCAGCTTTGCAAACGGCTGTCCTGGGCAGGGGCCCCACCCTACTACTTCTTCCAGGGACGCCCCACCGCGGGCAATAAACCGTTCGAGCTACCCATCGCAGAGACCTACAAGGTCTACTCGCGGGCAGCAGCCCGTCTCGGTGGGTTGTCGCGAAGGATGCGGCTGGTTATGTCTCACGAAAGCGGAAAAATTGAGATTGTTGCGGTCACCGATAGCCAAATCTTCCTCAAGTACCATCGGGCTCGCAATCCAGAGGACGAAAACCGGTTTATGGCCTTTTCACGGGACGACGAAGCATATTGGTTCGACGATCTAGTCCGCGAACAGCCTGAGGTGGTCCCTTCTATGAACTATCTGGAACCCTGAGCCCGCCTGTCAAAATAACAACACGCCCTCGGCCATCCTCCCGGCGGCCGAGGGCGTGTTTTTTGAAATACAGCGAACCTAATTCACCGCCTGTCCGCGGACTTTGACGATCTCCAGTTGGACGATAAAGAGGTTCATAATCGTGGACTGCATGGTCGCGCCGCGCAGTCCCTTGGCGCCCACACTGTTGACCGCCTGATTATAGGCCGCCTGGGCGTCGGAATTTTCTGTCAGCGGCCACATGCCGAACAGGTAAATCCCGGTCGCCGATCCCTTTGCAATGGACCCGGTGACTCTGCCACTGGTCGTGTCGGACAAGCCGGTGCTGATGGTCGTGCAGCCGCAAGCTGCCAACAGCGCTACAGCAAGAATCGCAAGCAGAACGGTGCTCCGTCTCATACTGAATCTCCTTTGCGTGAAATCAATTAGAACGTAAATGGACCGATCCCGATGGTGCTCGGTATGGTAAAGGAGGGGAGTTTCCAGATCAAACAAAAATCAAGATTGCTCGACGTCCGATTAGCCAAGTGGCCAAGAGTTGCTCATGGCTTTGGGAACGGACCACCGGCGGGACAGGAGCAGCCCTGCCCCGCCGGAAAGATTCCGCTTAATAGCAACCGCCATATCCAAAGGATATATTCAAGCGGCTCCGGTGATGACGGTGATAATAAGGCCTCCGGTAGCTCGATCTGTAATAGTAGCTATTATAATAGGGCCGGCGGAAGTGCTGACTCCTATAGCTACGACGGCGCCCACCATAGCCGTGACTGTAGCTCTTGGTGTAGCCACCGTGACCATAACCGCCGCCGTGGCCACGACCGTGACCATGGGGACTAGCCTGAGCCGGCGTCGCCGACATCACTAGGCACACCGCCATTGCCGCGACAAACAGAGAAAATGCTTTACCCATGATAAACCTCCTTATTCTAAAGAGAATCCCATGGAGTTCAGGACTCTCAACGCCTCCTCTTCTACAAGTTCGCTTGTAACGAGAACACGGACCTTTTCAAAGCTCTGTGCGTACATCGTGCGAAAGCCAAAGGGTTTCGTGTGTATTTTTTCGCTGTCTTGAGTTTTGCGTGCCTTCTTTGAGCCCGGAAACGGAGCCTTGTTGACGTCGTGGATCTTGATGCTCAAGCCGGTGAGGCCGTCGCCGTAAAGCAACATGCACATCTCGCCATGCTTCGTCTTGAGCCGTCTCACCTTCAGCAGTTCGAAGCCGACGGGCACGAACGTAGGCTCGCGCACCTCGAAATCAAACTCTTTTCGCGCCTGCTCGATTCCGCCCTCGAGGGTCTCTCGCTCGATATTATATTTGGAGCCCCCCCGACCATTTAGCTCCTTGCGTTCAGCAGGCGGATCAAAGGCATGCGCCTCGAAGGTCGGGTTTATCTCAATCGTTCGGAACGCGAATTTGAACGTCACCTCTCCTGTCGGCGCCTTTCTTTCTGCACCGAGAATTCTTTGGGTCTCCGTATCAATCCAGATCCGTATGGACGGCCGTTTGAGACTTGGATACGCTGCCTGAACGTCGACCACCCGAGTCGCACGCCCGGCGACCGTATCCAGACCATCAAACCGGATGGCGTAATTCTTTTCCAATTGGTCCAGGTTCTTGATCATGAATTCGAAGTTGCGATACTTCCGCTTTCGCCGAAACCACGTGGTCTGGAAGTCTTTGGAAAATATTGGAGCCCCACCGGCAACCACAAAGAAAGAGCCTTTTCGCTCAACTGGCTCTAGGACTTCGTACCGATACCGTCCCTCGGCGTCTCTGGCGGATTTGAATACGACGCGATCCGGCTCCGCGGAAAGGGGGTTCTGTTCAACCCGCTCAACTTCACCGGAATAGTTAATTTTCGAAGATGCCGCAACCGCTTGCTTCAGCAATTCGACCGCCTCCGGGTCACACGCCACACGGGCCGTGGCGTCTTTACAACCGTTCAGGGCTAGGGCCGAGACGCTCAACAACAGCAATAAAAGGAACAATCGTTTCATTTCAGGCCTCCCGCCAATTTCAGCGGATCAGTCTTCTTGGCAGTGAACGAATAGCCGGTCGTCTGAAGGAGTCGCTCAGCGATTTCCGGATCGATCGGAGCACCGACCGACACCATGGAACGGGCGTAAAGCAACTCTAAATCCAAGGCCCTTTTTGTATTCCCCGCCGCCCGCGCCCGCTCAGCCTGGAGCAGGAAGCGCCGTGCGTGGGCCGCAGCGACCTGACGCACGACATAGGGCAACCGTCCGATCAGATCGTCGGCAGCCTGCTGCTTCAACGTACCGGGGGCGGGCAGACGAGCACGGCCGCCTTCGTCCGGCGTATCGCTCGCCGCAGCCGATCCGATCGCCGTTGTCCGAGCCAATTCCACACCTGCCTTGGCATCGATCAAACGGACTACAAAATTCGCGGTCGCATGGCGATCGTATTGGGTCACAGGGTAAGTGATCGTCTGTGTCTTGGGCACACGAACAAAGACCGGCATGATGTCGTTTCCGGTATCTCCATCGTTGGCCCGGCGTTCCATCTCGCGAAGAATGCCGCGATATCGCCCATAGCCGAAATTCAATTGGTCCGGATAATACGAGAGGAGCGACTCGGGGGAATGAACGCTGATGCGTTGAAGCTCCGCCTCGTAGTAAAGCTCTTCTTTGATGGCGGTGACCACCGTCTCGCTGTCCGAAACGTTGAGGGACTCCAGCGTTCCCATAAGTCGGCCATGCGGGGCCTTCCGGCCGGCTGGCCCCAGCTCGCGAAACGCGGTGGGCGTCAAAACCTGAAACTGGGGATTCGCCTCCAGGTCACGGGCAGCCTGCTTGAAGGCGGAACGGATTCGAGAAGCGCTGCTTCCGTTTTCCGATGATTCCTGCGATGCGATCACGATATAACGGAGTTTTTCGGCCTGTGTCTGCTCGGTACGTTCGACATCCGTATCGATTCCCGGCAATTGCGGAGCAATTTCTTGAGCCTGTCCATACCGCAACGCGGCCAAGGCCATTTGCGAACCTTTTTCAGCTCGGCGGCCGGCTTCTTGGAGTCGCCTTGCAACCCCCTCGCCGATGTCTTTGTGGGTCTGTGCCAATTCTGGCAGTTCTGAATCGAGTTTCATCGCGACCGACAAACTGCCAAACGCTTCGAGCATTTGTTCCTTCTTCATCTGTACCGATGCCCGAGCTAGTAAATCTCGGGCCGCGGGCCGGCGGTAGGACTGCTCTCGCTCTCGTACGGTCTCGTTCCAAGGAGCCAACTGGCTTGCAGCATGAAGCTTGTGATAGGCCGCGTACCACTTCCCCTGTTGTTCCAGGGTCCGGCCCTGGGCCATCAAGGCTTGTGCCTCTTCGTCGCGACGGTTTAACTCCTCCTGTTGTCTTTGCAAGGCGAGGGCCTTGTCCAGTTCGACATGCGCCGCAAGGAATTGCTCGCTTTTGGCAACATCCTCGTTGGTCGGATCGTAGAACCGGGCCCGGCGTAGGTGTTCCAGCCCCTCTTCTTTATAGCCCGTCGCGGCGCTCTCGACCGCCAGCTTGGACAGCTCGTGGGCTCGTAGCGGCCCGCTGATGCCCAGCGTTGACCGACGCTCGGACTCGTGCGTTACCGCAGCCTTCATGGCCTGGAAAACCGGATCAGAGTTCCGACTGTCGAAGAAGCCAAAATCCTCTCGTCGCTCCGGCGGCGTATTCTGGCACCCCAGAACCACAACAGAAGCCAGGAGGCTCAACAACCCAATCTTTAATCCAGTTCTACCGTTCACGGCTCTATCGCTCCTTAGACGAATCGAAGAAAACATAGCTTTCTTCCGCAGCCAGATGCTCGCTCAAATAAAACTCCGCGTCGGGGATCCCACCCAGAACGACCTGAGAACCCTGTCCCGGATCCGAAGCGTTGATTGTACTCCACAACCCGACCGCAATCGCCAGTCCCGCCGCAGTAGCGATGGGAACCGTCCATCGCCAAGCCACAGGCAGCGCCCGAATCGTTGGCGTCGGACGGGCCAGTTGGCCTTCGATCCGCGACCACAGTTCCGGAGGAGCTTTCTCACCCGGTGCGGCATTTAGGACCGCTTGAGATTTGCAGATCGATTCCACAGCTTCCGCGCAAACCGGGCAGTCTTTGACGTGTTCGGCAAGGCTTTCGTCCCGTTCGCCAAACAATTCGGCATGGATCACTTTTTGAGTTCGCTTGCAGTTCATTGTCCGTCTCCGCTTTCGGCGTCGCCGATGTGTCGATGGTAGATTCTTTCCAGATATGGCGTTAACTTCTTGTGGGCGCGAGCGATTCTCGATTTTACCGTACCGATAGAGCAGCCCAGAACCTCGGCGATCTGCTCGTACTCCAGCGCCTCGGAGTAGCGAAGAGTCATTACCGCCGCCAGCTTCGGCGTAAGCGAGGCAATCGCGCCGCGAATCGCATCCCGAAGATCATTCGCTTGAACCTGCGCCGTCGGATCCAACGCACCGGCCGAAAGGCTTGTGTTCGATTCGACGCCGTCGAACTCCTCGATCGAAAGTATGGCTGTAGCACTCATTTTTCTTCGCCTGTCCAGAGACGCATTGACCGCGATACGATAGATCCAGGTCGACAGACTCGATCGGCCTTCAAAATTGCCGATCTTTTGCGAGATCGTGAGGAAAACTTCCTGGGCCACATCCGCTGCGTCCGGCTCCGAGCCCAACATCCGCAAGGCAGTTCCGTAAACCTTGTCTGCATATTCGTCGTACAGAACCTTAAAAGCATCGGTCTTTCCCGCTTTGAGCTGTTTCAGTTGTGCCTCTGTCTTCTCGGTCACTCGAAGTCCCTTTGGCTCTGTAGATTTAGACGGACTGAAGCTCAAAAATGTTCCAAAATTATGCGGTTTTTCTCGGGGCTGACCAGGCACCTCAAACAAACCCATAACCAGCTTAGTCATCTAGGCTTAAGCAGCCCTCTCAAAGAAAGAACCCGCTCGAGGCGTTCCAGAGCCCCCTGCCGGTCAGCGATCTCCCCTTCCAATTGGGCGGTGTACGCCTCTTCCAGCAAGCCAGCGAATAGAGGACCCGGCCGGAGCCCCATGGCGATCAGGTCGTCCCCGTTGACCCAAGGCTTCGGCTTGATCTGCTCCGTGCCCAGCTTCTGATGCATTTCCATGCAATAGTCGTGATAGGAGAGATCCCCGTTGCTCCCCAAGGCGTCGGCCCGACAAACGACCGCCAGATCCAGAAACCCCTCATCCGCCAGCAGGCGCTTGAGCCGGCTGGCCCGCATCTTCTTGGTGTCCTTAAAGACCAGGTGTCGCTTGACCAGCCATACGATCCGTTCGGTCTGCTTGTTGGAGAATCGCAGGCGCTTGCAGATCACTTCGGTCATCTCGGCGCCAATCGCTTCGTGTTTGGGGTATCGTATCCGGTCGGTGACGGTGTAGGTGGGCGGCTTGGCCACGTCGTGCAGCAGGGTTCCCATGGCAGCCTCCACCGAAGGCGACTCCAGCTTGCTCATGCATAGCAGCGTGTGGACAAAGACATCGCCCTCCGGATGAAAATTGGCCGGTTGCTCGACCCCCTTCATGGCGGTGATCTCCGGAAGAATCTGCTCCAGCAATCCGTAACGGTCCAGCAGATCCAGCGCAACGTGCGGTCGTGGCCCTGTGATCATCTTCACCAACTCTTCGCGGATTCGCTCCGGCGACACGTCATGAATTGACGGAGCGTGCATCTGGATCGCTGCTGCCGTGGGCGGGTCCAGTACAAAGTCCAATCGAGCGGCGAAGCGAGCGGCACGCATCATCCGCAGGCGGTCTTCGGCAAAACGTTCCGCTGGATCGCCAATCGCCCGGACGACACCGGCCACCAGATCCTTCTGCCCGTCCACGTAGTCGATCACCGTGTCGGTCTGGGGGTCCAGGAACATCCCGTTGATCGTGAAGTCGCGGCGTCGTGCGTCGTCTTGCTCATTGCCGTATGTGACGTTCTCCGGGTGCCGACCATCAAGATATTGTCCATCGGTGCGAAAGGTCGCCACCTCCACCGGAGCCCCTCCATCTCGGACGAGGATCACGCCAAACTTTGAACCGACCTCCACGCGCTTGTCAAAGAGCCCGCAGATCTGTTCGGGTACCGCATCCGTGGCCACGTCGTAATCGGCCGGTTCGTTGCCCAACAGCCGATCGCGCACGCATCCTCCGGCGAACAGGGCTCGGTACCCATGGTCTCGAAGTCGCTGTGCAACAAAATCGGCGGCGGTTCTTGTCTCGTCCATAGGCCATATTCTATCAGAAGCTGCGAGCGCGTTCAAACCAGACCAGACCGGACGCCCCTTGCTGAAAGGCCATTCGCTTGGTACCGTGTGTCCATTCAGAACGCATTTAAGCCCGAGAGGACCAATGGATTTTCAAACGATACCGGAAATTGGAATCGACCTGGACGCACACGGCGCCGACCGGTGGGCGCCCCTGGCGCCCTATCGCGAGATCGCACAAGGCATGGTCCACTTTGCCCTCAAGGATGCAGGGGTGGGCACCGAGACGGGCAACCTGATCTCGAAACTCCTTAAAGATGCCTCTCTCGCTTGCGTTGAAGAAGACCTGCGCGGACTGTCCGAGGTCTTGCGGATTCCGCACGAGACTCTGTTGGCGGCGAACCTGTACTACGATTCGTTGAAGCTCCTGTGGGCCTGCTCCGCTTTCGCCGTGGATACACCGCAAGGCCCGCTGCATGCACGCAATCTCGACTGGGTCGCTGAAGACCTGAAGATGTCCGAAGCTTCCTTGACGCTTCGATATCGCGGCACGGGGTTTGAGTTCGTTTCGGTCGGCTGGCCCGGCATGGTCGGGGTTCTATCTGCCTCCGCGCCGGGCCGATTCTCCATTTCACTCAACGCGGTCTGTAGCGAGGAACCGTTCAGCGGCGGCCTTCCCGTCGTGTTCCTATTGCGAAGGGTCCTGGAGGAAGCGAAAGACTTCGAAGCCGCGGTCGCGATCCTCGAGACGGAAAAGATCTGCAGCGATTGCATCCTGCTGGTTACCGGAACGGAGGCGGGCCAGTTTGTTATTGTCGAGCGATCCCCAAGCCGGGCCGCCGTGATTCGCCCCACCGACGGCGTGCTCATCGCGACGAACCATTACCAGGAGCTGGAAGCGCCCGACGAGCAATTGATCAAGCCAGACGATGAGCGCGAACGGACGACCATTGATCGCCACTGCCGGTTGGACGAACGACTTGCCGGTGAGCGACCAGCGACATTTAAGCAGTGCCTATCGCTCTTGCGCGATCCAAATATCTTTATGGACATAACGGTCCAGCAGATGGTCTTTCAGCCCGCCACAGGGGACTATTGCGCCGAGATGATCCGAGGACGATAAACAAGTCGTTCGGATTACTTGTCCGTGTAAGCCGGCGTGTGCCAACGCTTGTAATTTTCGTCCTTGCCTCGGATGATTTCGAAATACTTCGACTGGATCTTCTCTGTAATCGGGCCACGGGAACCGTTGCCGATGGTAAAGTGATCCACTTGGCGGACCGGAGTCACCTCCGCGGCGGTGCCGCACAGAAAGATCTCGTCGGCCAGGGACAGGTCGGCCCGGGAGATGTTGCGGATCTGGAGCTCCAGGCCCAAGTCCTTGGCGATCGTCATCACACAATCCCGCGTGATCCCCTCGAGGATGGAGTTGGTGCCGTCATTTGTCCACACCACGCCGTCGCGGACGATGAAGATATTTTCGCCGGAGCCCTCTGCGACGTAGCCGTTCATGTCGAGCATCAGGCACTCGTCAAAGCCTTTGTCCTGCGCATCCATCACCGCGGCGATGGCGTTAAGGTAGGCCCCGGAGGCCTTGGCGGAAGTATAGAATTGGCTGTGATGCACGCGCTTCCAGGATGACACGAGGACTTTGATGCCGTTCTTGAGCCCTTCCTCACCAAGGTAGGCCCCCCAGGGAAAGGCGATGATCGCCACGCGCGTGCGTGCGCGCTTGGTGGCTGCGACGGGTCGCACGCCAATGGTGCCCAGCTCGTAAAAGGCGATCGGGCGCACGTAGCATTCCTTCAGGTTGTTCTTTTGGATCGTTTCGAGGATTGCTTCATTGAATTGTTCTGCGGTGAAATCCAGCGTGTGCCGGTACAGGTTGCAGCCGCGAAAGAAACGGTCCGTATGCTCGGGCAGGCGAAAGACCGAGGGTCCATCAACCGTTTCGTAGCAACGGATCCCTTCAAAGATCGCAGAGCCGTAATGCAGCGAGTGGGACAGCACATGTATGTTGGCATCTTCCCATTTGACGAATTCGCCGTCCATCCAGATAAACTCTGAGCTTTCCAACGCCTCTCCTCCTGTTTTTATCCGCAAAGTTGCTGTAGATCGTGAAATTTTATCTGCTCAAGGCCGCCATGTAAAGCGAAGTTTTGTGCGCAGCAGAAGCGCAAAACGGGTTAGCTGGACGGCGTGGAACCCGATGCGGCGACGATCGAACGTTGGAGGAAGGCCCAACGCTCGTTCACAGCGTGCTGGATTCCGGCGATGGCCTCGTTGCCGAGGTGTTTGAACCGCCCCTGTTCGGAGAGGTACTCGGTGATCGGGCGCACGGGCGGGTCCATGGTGAGGCGATATTCCTCGCCATCGCGGATCTCGTACAGCGGGAAGATGCGGCACTCGGTGGCCAATCGCGCCAGCTTGATCGTTTTGTCAGAAGCGATTTTCCAGCCGGGCGGACAGGGGGACAGCAGGTGGATAAACTTTGTGCCACGAATCGACTTGGCGTGCTGTACTTTCGCGATAAAGTCCTCCGGGTGGGCCACAGACGCCGTGGCGGCGTAGGGGATTCCGTGGGCGGCCATGATGCGCATGATATCCTTTTTGTTCTCGCGCTTGAACTCGGCGCCCGGCGTGGTCGTGGTCCATGCGCCCCAGGGCGTGGCGGAGGACCGCTGGATCCCCGTGTTCATGTAGGCTTCGTTGTCGTAGCAGATGTAGATGATATCCGCGTTGCGCTCTGCCGCGCCCGACAACGACTGCAGGCCGATATCGAACGTCCCGCCGTCGCCGGCCCAGGCCAGGACGGTGGTATCCGGCTTGCCGCGCATCTCCAACGCGGCTTTCACCGCCGCGGCGGAGCAGGCAGCAGTCTCAAAGGCCATGTGCAGGACCGGCACGCTAACCGCCGCGTAAGGAAACGGGCCCGCGATGATGGACCAGCAGCAGGCGGGGATAACCACCACGGTGTCCGAGCCCAGGGCCTTGAGGGCCAGACGCATCGCCAGCGACGCGGCGCAGCCCTGACAGGCAAGATGTCCCGGCTTGAGCAGTTCCTCTTCCGGTATTCTCATTTCATGAGTCCCACCCATTGTCTCTCCTGTTCGGGTTGATCCTCTTTGCAGGTTTGCTCCAGGATCCCGCGAATATCTTTGGGCGTAATGTCGCGACCGCCCAGCCCCATAATGTAATCAAAGACCGGCGGCGCAGCGGGCAGCATGGCCAGAGCGGATCGGATCTCCTGGGCAAGGATTCCGCCGCAGCCGAAAGAAATGTTGCGATCGATCACCGCCACCT
>JAJDCN010000231.1 GCA_029260815.1 Planctomycetota bacterium | reverse complement strand
GGTTGATTCTCGTGAATGCTGTGCTTGTTTTGTCTCTCACGCAATACCACAATTGGCTGGTCGGCTGGCAACTCGTAATTTTTCTGAACGTTCTGGCCGTCGTAGCCGGGATCGTCCTGTTGGCCAATCCGGGTTTGAGCTGGATTCGGCTGGCAGCCGCGGCGGGCATGGGCCTAGTGGCAACCTACTCCTTCGGAAGCGGGCTGCTGTTTTGGCCGATCGGTTTTGGCATTTTATGCCTTGCGAACCTCGAGGCCCTCATTGGGCGGCGAACCCGGCTGGTTTTCTGGACGTGCCTTTCACTGATGGTCACGGCCTCCTATCTGTACCGATACGAGACGCCGGCCTGTCATCGTGTCCCATTGAGCTGGTTTTTGGAGCACGTTTCCGAATACGCTACGTTCGTGGTTCGCTTCCTGGGCTCCGCTCTGTTTCCAACCCATCGGATCGGAGCGGATTGGGCCGGGGGGCTGAGTTTACTTCTACTGGTGGGAGCTTCCTGGTTTCTGGTCTGGAAACGGCACACGAAGCTTCAGGTCTTGCTGCCCTACCTCGCCCTAAGTCTGTATTCCCTACTGAACGCGGTAATGATCGGCATCGGGCGTGTCGAGATCAGCGTCAACCAAGCCACCGCATCCCGCTACGTAACCCTGTCCAATCCTTTCTGGATAGCGGTAGCCATGTTGCTATTTTTGCTTTTGCAAGCGGCCGGGACCAACCTCGCAACCGGAAAGAGCGACGCCCGCTTCAAGGTGGCTCAGTGGACCCTCCTTTGTGCCTTTGCCGTGCTGATGGTGCACAACATGGAGTTCGGCAAGAGAAAATTGAGACACTTTTCTTACCGGTTCCTACTGCCGGCTCGTCACGAATATCTCGCGGTACGACGCGACGACCCATGCGTCCAGCGGATTCTGAATGCCCTGGATCCTGCAGTGGCGGAAGAGCTGGAGGAGAGCCTAAGAGAGCCCGATGAGACACGCCGGGACCAACTTGAAAGGATCATGGATTTCTTAAGAAAACATCGACTCTCCATCTTTCGGGACTGCGACCCACCCCATTGAATCCAAAGCCTCCAGCGCACTGGAAAAGGCTTGAAGAAAGACCCTGATCGTGTACAATTGAGGGTTTGCAAACCGTCGCCGATTTGCCTTAGGAGGATGCATCATTAACGGTCCGGAAAATATCAAGGAACTTTCTATCACCGACGATATGAAAGATTCCTATCTTTCCTACGCCATGAGCGTGATCGTCTCCCGCGCCCTGCCGGACGCCCGGGACGGGCTCAAACCCTCCCAGCGCCGGATCCTGGTCGCCATGAACGACTTGAACCTGGGGCCCCGCTCCAAGTTTCGAAAATGCGCCAAGATCGCGGGCGACACTGTGGGCAACTATCACCCCCATGGTGACCAGGTGGTCTACCCGACGCTGGTGCGCTTAGCCCAGGATTTCAATACCCGCTACCTGCTGATTCAGGGCCAGGGCAATTTCGGCTCCATTGATGGCGATCCCGCGGCGGCCATGCGGTATACCGAGGCGCGCCTGACCCTTCCGTCGGTCGATATGCTCGACGACGTGACCCTGGAAACGGTGGATTTCATCTCCAACTACGACGAAACGCGGAAGGAACCCACCGTTCTGCCGTGTAAGTTCCCCAACCTCCTGTGCAACGGCTCCTCGGGCATCGCAGTGGGCATGACAACCAACGTGCCGCCCCACAACGCGCGGGAAATCCTCGACGGCATTATCAAGATTATCGACGACCCGGACGTGGACGCCAAAGGGCTGATGAAGATCGTCAAGGGCCCCGACTTCCCCACCGGCGGTACGATCTGCGGGCGCAAAGGCATCCACGACGCCTACACCACCGGCCGGGGATCGATTACCGTCCGAGCCCGCTGCTTCACGGAGAACACGCGGGGCGGGAAGAAAAACATCATTATCACCGAGATCCCCTACCAATTAAACAAGACCAACCTGATCGAAAAAATCGCAGATCTGGTCAAGTCGGGCAAAATCACCGGGATCGCCGACATCCGTGACGAAAGTGACCGAGACGGCATGCGGCTGGTAATTGATCTCAAGCGCGGTGAAGAAGAAGAGGTGATCCTCAACCAGCTCTACAAGTACACCCAGCTACAGACGACCTACGGGATTATTATGCTGGCGTTGGTGGACAGCCGCCCGGAGGTCATGAGCCTACGCCAAATGATGGAGCAATTCAAGCTACATCGCGTCGACGTCATCCGGCGCCGCACGGCGTTTTTGCTGAAGAAAGCCGAGGCCCGGGCGCATGTCCTCGAGGGCTACCAGGTCGCGCTGAAAAACATCGACGAGGTCATCGAGACCATCAAGAAGGCCAAGGATACGCCGACAGCCCAGACGAACTTGATGAAGAAGTTCAAGCTGACCGAGATCCAGGCTGACGCGATTCTCAAAATGCAGCTTCAACGCCTGACCGGGCTGGAGAAGCAGAAGATCGAGGACGAGTACAAAGAAATCATGGCCAAGATCAAGGAGTATCGCGCGATCCTGGCCGACGAAAAATTGGTCCTGGCAATGATCAAGGAAGACTGTGTCGAGCTGAAGAAGAAGTACACCGATCCGCGCCGAACCGAGATTGTCGGCGCCGTCGAGGGGCTTGATATCGAGGATCTCATCGCCGAAGAAGATATGGCCGTGACGATCTCTCACGAAAACTACATCAAGCGGATCCCCCTGAGCACCTATCGCCGCCAAGGCCGAGGCGGCCAGGGCGTGACCGGGGCGCAGACCAAGGAAGGCGACTTCGTCGAGCAGATGTTCATCGCCTCCACGCACGATTACCTGTTGTTCTTTACGAACCTGGGCCGCATCTACTGGCAGAAAGTCTACGATATCCCCCAGATGTCGCGGACCGCCAAGGGGCGCGCGGTGGTCAACCTGCTTCAGCTCAGAGCCGATGAGAAAGTCCAATCGACCATCGCGGTGCGCAACTTCGACGACCGCAACTTGGTGATGGCCACCCAAAAAGGCGTGATCAAGAAATCGGCCCTCAAGCTTTATAGCCATCCCAAGCGCGGCGGCATCATCGCGGTGAAGCTCGACGCCGGTGATAAGCTAATCGGCGTCCGACTGACCACCGGGAATGAGGAAATTATCCTGGCCACCGAGTGCGGCCAGGCGATCCGCTTCAACGAAACCGACGTCCGCTCCATGGGTCGTTCCACCCGCGGAGTCGGCGGCATCGGCCTGCGCAAGGACGACAAGGTCTGCGACGTCGCCATCGTGGATGCAAACGGCTCCCTCTTGACCGTCTGCCAGAACGGATTCGGCAAGCGAACGCCGTTTGAAGAATACCGCATCCAACGGCGCAACGGCTCCGGCATCATCAACGTTCAAACCTCCGATCGCAACGGACGGGTGATTGGCGTGAAAACCGTCCGAGACGGTGACGAACTGATGCTGATGTCCGCGGGCGGCATGATCGTGCGGATCGCCATCGATACGCTCCGAAATATCGGCCGTAACACCCAGGGGGTCCGACTGGTCAAGCTCAAGGAGGGCGACCGACTCGTCTCCATCGCCAGGGTCGTGTCCGAGGGCGAGGGCGAAAACGGAGATACGGAGGACGTCGCTACCGAGTCCGCCCCGACCGACGAGGCGCAGGAGTAAGCGTGCCGGACGACAAGATCAAGATCCTCGATATCAAAGATATCTACACCTGCCCGTGGCTGTCAGTCGGCATCTACAAGATTCGCCGACCCGACGGCAGCCTGATGGACCATCATGTGGTCCATTACCACCGCAAGGCCGTGGGGATCGTTCCGGTCACCGACGACGGAAAGATCCTTCTGGTTCGAACCTACCGCTTTATCCCCGGCACCCATTTCTGGGAGACCCCGGGCGGCGGCATGGACGACAACGAGTCGCCCGAAGAGACCGCCCGACGGGAACTTCTGGAGGAAACCGGCTACGAAGCGGGAGAAATGGAGCCCATGTTTCAGGCGTCCGCGGAAAGCGGCGTGTCCGACCAGGTGGTCCACACCTTCATCGCGCGGGGAATCAAGAAGGTGCGCGACAGCTTCGACACAAACGAGATCTCCGAGATCCGATTGTTCGAGATGCCCGAGATCCTTGACATGATGCAGCACGGCGTCCTGAACGAAGTCATGTCCATGCTCGGCCTGCTGTACTACAACACCTTTCACAGGAAACCATGACTGACGCCGGCGCCTACCGTGCTTTTATCGTTGACGTGGACGGGACGCTCGTGGACCACACCTTCGCAGTCTCGTCGGCCGTGGGAGCGGCGCTCAAGGGTTTGCGGACCCGCGGCGTATTCGTGTCTCTGTCCACCGGCAAGCCGGTGCAAAGCTGCATCGGCTACATCCACGACCTGGGGCTTGCAGGCTATCACACGTTTTGCGCCGGCGCGCACGTCACCGATCCGACCGGCGCGGGTGACTTATACGCCTCAAAACTAAACCCGAGCCGGATCGGCCAAGTGGTGCAGCAATGCCGCGCCGCGGGAATCACCCTGGAGCTGTACACCCACGCTAGTTATTTTGTGGAAGTAGAAAACGACTACACGGACATCCAGAAAGGGTTCATGCTCTTTCCGCCCACCCGGGTTGCCAGCCTCGATCCCATCGCCGAAGCCAACGACGTGATCAAGGGTCACCTGATCCTGGGCACCGAACGAGAAAAGAGCGAAGGGGCAAAGATTATGGAATCGGTAGCGGACGCCTTCTCTTTCAGCCTGGGCCATGTCTCCGGGCGGCGCGATCTAGATTTCCACAGCATCCTGGAGAAAGGGATCACCAAGTTGGCCGCTCTGGAACGCGTCGCAGCCAGCACGGAAATCCCGCTCGAACAGATGGTCACCATCGGAGATAGCGGCGGCGACGTCGGCATTCTCCAAGCCGCTGGAATCGGTGTGGCTATGGGCGACGCGCAGGACGAAATCAAGGCCGTGGCCGACGATGTGGTCGGCAGTGTCCAAGATGACGGCCTGTGCGAGGCCATCGCTCGTTACTTCCCCGCTAGAGCCTAATACCCCAGTGGACCTGGTGGTGCGGCCGGTGCGTCTTCATCACCGGATTGACGCTTCGGCGGCTCGTAATCAAAAAGCTCTGCGATCGCCTTGAAGCGCTCGAAACGGAATGTTTCGAGCATTGGCCCGCGAAGGTTACGCTCCAGGTCCGAGCGCCCCGCCTGGAATTGTTCAAACGTCGGGGGGCGAATCGGCTCGTCATCCACGAGCTTGATAATGTAGAAGTTCCCGCCGGTCTCTCGAGGTTCGTTGGCCAGGCGTACGTTCCCGGCCTCCAGAGCAAAGGCCGTCTGACGGAAGCGGTCCAGGGCATCGGGCAACAGGTCGATCCCGGTCAGCGGTTCTTCCGATTCTTTTGCGTTGCCCCCGCGCGAATTTTTCTTAAAGTAACCCGTTTCTGGAATCGTTAAAGACGGCTTGGCCTCGGGATTCTCCGGCTCATCCTTTTCCCAGACCCTCCATTCGGCGGCAACTTCTTCGAACGTGTGGCCTTCCTTCTGCATTTGCTTGAGGATTTCGTTGGCCTTGCGGTACGCCAAGATCCCTGCTTCCCGCTCGCGCTTCGCCTGTCGCGCCGCCCGCACAAGGCGCGCCCGCTCGTCGGGTTCCAGGTCGCCGAACCCGGGCGAATGCCGGTCGGCTTTCTCCAAAATCCGCACAAAATAGAGGTGCGTTGTTGCGTCGTTGCCCAACACATCGCTGATCTGCCCCACGGGCGTGGGACCGGTCCCAGGGGAGAGGAACTTGTTCAAATCCTCCCCCGCGATCTGCGAAAACGTCCCATTGAGCGCATCGGCGCTAAGAAGGGCCGATTCATGCACCGCCAGGCCTGCCGCCTGAGCCGCCGTATATACGGCATCGGCGCGCTGGTTGTTCGCCGCATCCAGGGTGCCTTCTAGGGCTCGCACAGCCCGGGGCGCCGTGTCGGTTACGCCGGACAAAGAGCCCACCGGCTCAAGGGCTCCGGAGACAATGGCCGCGGCATCCACCGTCACACGGTCTTCGGCGGCTTTACGAACCTTGTCCAGTTTGCCATGGGCGTTCTTGTTGGCCCAGTCCGACTCGAAGTTCTTTTTTACATCGGCCTTTTCATCATCGTTAAGATCTTTGTAGTCTCGATATACCGGCGTCATCGACAGGGGGGGCGGCTCGGGCGTCTCTTCCGGATTCTTCTTCACGCGGAAGCCAAACTTTGCAGTGTTTGAATCGTAGTACTTTTCGAGCTCCTCCGGTGTCGACGGCGGCAATGCAGCTTTTTCGTCTTCCAGAGCGATCGCGACGTATTCAATCCGGTATCGGTCCGGCACGTCGTAGTCGACTCGATTTTTTCCGAAAAAATCGATCAGTTCGTCCTCGGTGAGCGGCTCTATCTTGATCTCCCGCTCGAAGGTACTGGCCGGCAATTCCAGATACTTGACCTTGCGCATCTCGTTCTCTTCCAAAAACTGATCGCGAACCGCCAGCGGATCGGTTTGAACCACCATCTCCACCATGCGTTCCATCTTGAGAATCGTCAAGAGTTCGCGGACGAGTTGTTGATGCTGCTGCGGCCTGAGGCCCAGAGACCCGCAATGCTCTTGGAGTGTTGGCGGGCGAAGGTCTTTAATCTGGAAAACTCGCTGAAGACAACGGTCCTGAACATACGCGTTCACTTCGTCCGGGTGAATCTCGATACCGTACTTCTCCTTCGCCAGAAGATAGCGAACAAACATATTGGACGTGAAAGGCCTGCCGGTGTAGGCGTCCGGATCCTCGCCCTCCCGGCCTGCCGGTTGGGGCAGGAGCCGGTTTCGAACGTCCATCCATTCGGCGGGAAGCGAAAAATATTCCCTCTGCGTGCTTGGCTGGTAATCCAGTTGCTGCCACCGCGTTTCGAACGCGTCCCAGATCGCCGGGTTTTGCTCGACTCCGGCGACGGTTAGAAGCGCCTCTTGTTGCCCGCCGGCCGCGCCGCATCCGCGCAGAAAGCTCAACAACAAAAACGTCGGCATGAGCGCGATCACCATGGTCCAAATTAATAGCTTTGAATACTTGTTGGCCATCGGTCGGTCGATTCCTCCTGTGCGGTCAAGCGGGGTTGTAGGTACTGTCGCGTTCTACCGGCACCCGGCCGGCCTCCCGGATCAGATTCTCCAGGACGTTGCGGGTCACGCCCACGGGGGTTTTGGCCCCGGCGGCGTGGGTGATTCGTTCGTCCAGGATCGTCCCATCCAGGTCGTCGGCTCCGAAGCTTTGCGCCACTTGCGCCAGCTTCAGCCCGATCATTGTCCAGTACGCCTTGATGTGGTCGAAATTATCCAATAAAAGTCGCGAGATGGCAATCACTTTCAGGTCAAACATGCCCGCGGTATCCGGCAGGTCGCTCATTCCGGTGTTCTCCGGGTGAAACGCCAGGGGGATAAAGCACATGAAACCGCCGGTCTCGTCCTGGAGCGCGCGCAGGGCCAGGAGGTGCCCGACCCGGGCCGCGTCGTCTTCCACGTGGCCGTAAAGCATCGTGGCGTTGGAACGGATGCCCACGCCATGGGCGGTTCGCATCACGTCGAGCCATTCATTGCCGTCGAGCTTTTCGTCGCAGATCTCCTTGCGGATGCGGGGCTCGAAGATTTCGGCGCCGCCGCCGGGGATCGAGGTCAGGCCCGCGTCTTTCAATTCCCGCAGGGCCTCGGGCAGAGGCTTGTGGGATAGCTTGGCCAGGTGTTTGAGTTCCACGGCGGTAAAGGCCTTGATGTCCAATTGGGGGTAGGTGTCGCGCAGGGCCTTGAGCAGATCCGTGTAATAGCTGAACGGTAACGAAGGGTGGACGCCGCCCACGATGTGGACCTCCCGAGCGCCTTGGCCGGCCGCCTCGCCGGCGCGGCGGACCACCTCATCCACGTCCCACTCCCACGCGTCGGCGGCCCCGCGATCGGCGCGGAAGGCGCAAAACGTGCAGTGAAAAACACAGACGTTGGTGTAATTCAGGTGACGGTTGGATACGTAATAGGTCGTGTCGCCGTTGATCCGCTCGCGCACGATGTTGGCCATGTGGCCGATGGACAGGATGTCGTTGGAGGCGAACAGGCGCATTCCTTCGTCCGCATCCAGTCGCTGTCCGGCAAGCACTTTATCATAGATCGTGCCCAAGCCACCGGCGCGGAGGCGCTCGGCAAAGGCTTCAGGGCTTTGGGTCGTTGGGGTCACAGTCCGTACTCCTTCCATCGTTGGTCCACAAGGTCCTGGACCGGTTTGGACATGAGCAGCTCCTCGGGCCATTCGCGGTTAAAACCCTCGGATTTCCATTTGCGTGTCCCGTCGATTCCCATCTTCGATCCGTAGTTCAGCAAGGGTGACGCGTGGTTGAGCACGTCGACGGGGCCTTCGGCGAACTCGATGTCACGCTTGGGGTCCATGTTGTTGAGCACCCGCCAGACCACGTCGCCCGGGTCGTGCACGTCTACGTGCTCGTCCACAACCACGATCATTTTGGTGAACATGGCCTGCCCCAGTCCCCAAATCGCGTGCATGATCTTGCGGGCTTGACCGGGATAGGACTTCCGAATGGCTACCAACATCAAGTTGTGAAAGACGCCCTCAAAGGGCATGTGCATGTCCACGATCTCCGGCAACTGCTTGCGCATTAGCGGCAGAAAAATCCGCTCGATGGCGTAGCCGATGTGGCAGTCTTCCATGGGCGGGGGTCCGACGATGGTGGTCTGGTAGATCGGGTCGGTGCGATGGGTCACCCCCGTCAGGTGAAACACCGGGTAATCGTCCGCGAGAGAATAGAAACCCGTATGATCGCCGAAGGGTCCTTCCCGTCGGCGCTCGCCCGGCTCCACATAACCCTCCAGGACAATTTCCGCAGTCGCGGGGACTTGCACGTCGACGGTTTCGCAACCAACCATCCGCACCGGCTTGCCGCGCAGGAACCCGGCGAAGAGCATCTCGTCGATGTCCTCTGGGAGCGGGACGACTGCCGAGAAGGTGACCTCCGGTGCGCAGCCCAGGGCCACGCCGACTTCGATCCGTTCGCCCCGTCGCTCAGCTTCCTGGTGGTGATGCGCACCATCCTTATGGATATGCCAGTGCATGCCGGTGGTCCGGTCATCGTAGACCTGCATGCGGTAGATGCCGCAATTGCGCTTGCCCGTGGCCGGGTTGTGGGTGAAGACCAGCGGCAGGGTAATGTAGCGCCCACCGTCGTCGGGCCAGCAGGTAATGATCGGAAGATCCGCGAGGCTCGCGGCATCGCCGGTTTGAACTACGTCCTTACAGGGGCCAGTGCCGACGGATTTCGGAAAGAAGTCGCCGATCTCCTTGAGCATGGGCAGCATCTTGATCTTGTCCATCAGGGTCGTCGGGCTGTCCGGGTCCAGCAGGAGCGCCAGCCGCTCACTCAGATCGTCGATCCGCTCCACACCCAAGGCCATACACATTCGACGGGGTGTGCCCAAGGCGTTGATCAGCAGCGGTATCTTGGAGCCTTTGACGTTTTCGAACAACAATGCCGGGCCGAGCTGTTTGGAGACCCGGTCAGTGATCTCAGTCACTTCTAGGTCGCGATCGACGGGCGCGGTGATCCGTTTCAGCTCGCCGGCCGCTTCCAGGTCGTGAATGAATTCTCTCAGGTCGTTGTAGGGCATTCGGGTCTCTCACGCAATGTATCGCGCCAGTGGTTCAAGATGTCGGACAGGGTCCGTTTGAATTCGATCGTCGTCTCCCAGTTCACCGCTTTTTGGATCTTGCGGTTGTCCCCCACCATGCGCGGGACCTCCGACGGCCGCATCCGGTCGGGGTCTTGGACGACTCGGATCGCGGTACGGCTCATGCCAATCAGGATCTCGATGATGTCGGAGATCCGATGTCCTACGCCGGAACACACGTTGTACACGTCTCCGGACGCGCCGTTCTCCACCAACAAGCGGTAGGCCCGCACCACGTCACGCACGTCGCAGAAATCGCGTTCCGCCTCTACGTTGCCCACGTGGAGGACCGGCTCCCGCTCGCCTGTCTCCATCTGCGCGATTTGCCGTGCGAAGTCGGAACAAACGAACCGGGGATCCTGCCCCGGTCCTGTATGGTTAAACGGTCGGACGCGCACCACGTGCGCTCCTTTGTGTTCGTGATACTGCCGGGCCATCAGGTCCGCGGCCAGCTTGCTCACGGCGTATAGGTTGCCCGGTTCCAGCGGCGTCTGCTCGTCAATGGACCGGAGCGCCGGATCCACCACACCGTATTCTTCGCCGCTACAGACCGCCAGAACCTTGCACGCGCCGCCGAGGTTGAGCGCGGCCTCCAGGACGTTGAGCGTACCTCCGAGATTGATCGCCAAGAGCTTCTGCGGATTCTGCGCGGCTTCCGGTACGAAGGTGATGGCGGCCAGGTGATACACCTCGTCGGGCCGGACACGTTCAAAGAGGGAGCCCACTTGGGATGCGTCGGCCACATCACAGGAGAGCAACTTGCAATTCATATCGCCACCGAGCTCGTCACCGTAGATCGTGCCCACAACGTCTCGGCCACTCTCCGCCAAGTGCGCGACGAGGTAACGCCCGACGAACCCCGCGGCTCCAGTGACTAAGACCCGCGTCATGCTACTGGCCCACCTCTTGTGCGACCCGTTTCAGGTCGTTTTCCACCATCATCTCCACAAGCCGCTGGAAGGAAACCTTTGGCTCCCAGCCCAGTTCTTTGTTCGCCTGGGTGGCGTCGCCCAGCAACAGGTCCACCTCCGCCGGGCGGACGAACCGGTCGTCCACCACCACATGGTCCTCCCAGTTGAGTCCCGCCGAACCGAAGGCAATCTCCACCAGTTCCCGGACCGAGTGCGTCTTGCCTGTGGCGATCACGTAGTCCTTCGGCTCTTCCTGCTGGAGCATGCGCCACATGGCCTCCACGTAGTCGCCGGCAAAGCCCCAGTCGCGTTTGGCCTCCAGGTTGCCCATCCGTAGTTCGGTCGCCAGGCCGTATTTGATCCGCGCCACGCCGTCGCTGACCTTGCGGGTAACGAACTCCTTGCCGCGACGGGGCGATTCGTGGTTAAACAGGATACCGGAACAGGCGAAAATGTCGTAGCTTTCACGATAGTTGACGGTAATGAAATGGCCGTAGACCTTGGCCACGCCGTAGGGTGAGCGCGGATGGAACGGGGTCAGCTCCGTCTGGGGCGTCTCGCGCACCTTGCCGAACATCTCGGAGCTGGAGGCCTGGTAGAAACGGATCGCAGGATCTACGAGGCGGATTGCCTCGAGCATGCGCGTGACGCCGATGGCGGTGAACTCGCCGGTCAACACCGGCTGGGACCAGGAGGTTGGGACGAATGACTGGGCGGCCAGATTGTAGACTTCGACGGGCCGGATATCTTTGATCAAGCCGATAATCGACAACTGGTCCAGCAGATCCGCCTGGTGCAGGACGATCTTGTCCTTAAAAGTATTGAGCCGTTCGAAGGTTTCCGTCGAGGCGCGTCGGACCATGCCGTGCACTTCGTAGCCTTTCTCCAGCAGAAGCTCCGCAAGGTACGATCCGTCTTGTCCGGTGACACCGGTGATCAAAGCCTTCTTCATCGAGCCTCCCGTTCGGTCTCAATCCATCCGCCCCCGAGGACGGTTTCTCCTTCGTAAAACACTACGGCCTGGCCCGGCGCGACGGCGCTGACCGGCTCCTCGAACCGGACCCCAGCCCCATCTCCGTCGAGCCGCACGCGGCAGGGCGCCGGCTCGTGAGCATACCGAATCTTCGCCGTGCATGCAAAGTCCCGGTCCACATCCGCCAGAAAATTCAGGTTCCGGGCAGTCAATTGATCCTTCAGCAGTTCGTCCTTGTCACCCACCAGGACCGTCCCGGTCTCCGGCTCGATGCCGGTAACATACAATGGCTTGCCCGCGGCAATACCCAGCCCGCGCCGCTGGCCGATGGTGTAGCGCTCGGTCCCGGCATGGGCCCCCAGGATCCGGCCGCGCGCGTCCTCGACGGAGCCCTCGCCCAATCCCTCGTATCCTCGGGCCGCGAGCACTTGGCGATAATCGCCGCCGGGGACGAAGCAGATGTCCTGGCTTTCTTCCTTGTCCATGGTCTTCAATCCCGCGGCCCGGGCAGCAGCGCGGACTTCTGTCTTGGTCATCCCGCCCAGGGGGAACAGGATCCGCGACAACACGGCCCGCTGGATACCGAAGAGCACATAGGACTGATCCTTGGTCCGGTCCACGCCGCGCATCAAGCGTCCGTCGGCCACCCGGGCGTAATGACCGGTGGCCACGTAGTCGGCGTCCAAACCATCGGCGTAGCGGACCAAGTGGCCGAATTTCAGGTCGCTGTTGCACAACACGCACGGGTTCGGCGTCCGGCCGCGCAGGTATTCTTGACAAAAGAAGTCGATCAGCGCATCAAACTCCGCGCGGTAGTTGAGACTGTAGAACGGAATTCCCAATTGCCCGGCCACTCGAGCCGCATCGGCCGCGTCGTCCGCGGAACAACAGGAACGCCGCGTGCCTTCTGCGGCGTGCTCGGTCCCGCTGGCCATGAACACGCCGACCACGTCGTAACCCTGCTCGATTAGCTTCAGGGCCGCAACGGAGCTGTCCACGCCTCCGCTCATCGCCAGTATGACACGCTTGCTCATATATTTATCCTATCAAACGCCCGGTCCACCGCCTCCTGCGGGGAGGACGCGGAAATTATTTCTGAATCCAAACGATCTGTATCCAACTCCCAACTGCCCAGGGCAATCACCGGGCGTCCCTCGATGGCCGCGTAGGCGATTTCCGACAGGGTACCCGGCCCACCGCCGATAGCGATCACCGCCTGCCCGCTGGTGGCCACAACTACGTTGCGAGCCCAGGTCATGCCGGTGCTAATCGGAATGTCGATCCAGCGATTCGCCTGGGCCGGGTCATAGCCCGGCAGAATCCCGATGGTCAGTCCGCCAACTTCCTTGGCACCACGGGCCGCGTGTTCCATCACCCCGCTCAGGCCACCGCAGATGAGGACCCCGCCGCGTTCGGCGATGAGGCGACCGACTTCAAAAGCCTGTTCCGCTTCAATCGCGTTGGCCGCGCGGGTGCCAATGACGGAGATCCGGATCATTTTATCGTGCCCGTTGTCATGTGATAACCAGGAACCCGCCCACCAGCAGGATTAAAAAAGCGAGACACAACCAGTTAAAGTACCGGTCGATAAATCCTTTGATGGGCGGCCCGAATTTCCAAATCAATGTTGCGACAAGGAAGAACCGTATCGTCCGCCCCACGGCCGACGCAGCGATCATGGACCAAAAGGTCGAGCCGAAGGCAATCGTGTCAAACATGCCGGCCGCAATCGTAAAGACCTTATATGGAATGGGTGTGAGCGCGGCAGCCAAAATGAATAAGAACGAATTCTTATTGTAAACATCGCGCATGCTTTCAAATTTTTCTTCATATCCGTAGAAACCAATGATCGGTTCGCCCACGCTGACGTACAGAAACTTTCCAATCCCATAGCCAAGGATCCCGCCGCTGATCGACCCCAACGTGCAGATCAGGGCGAATCGAAACGCCTTTTTTCGCGCGGAGAGCGCCAAGGCGATCAACAGCACGTCCGGAGGGATCGGGAAAAAGGAAGATTCCGCAAAGGCCAGAACAAAGAGCACGGGTGCCCCGTACGGCGTGTCCGCCCAGTGGAGCACCCAGTCGTACATCCGCCGCATGATATTGGGCTTCTTGGTCACTTTGGCGTCCCCCGTGGTGCTCAAATTTAGGCCTCCAACCCTTAACACGAATAATTTCAGAACCGCCCCCGCGAAAGCCTCCGGCGGAGTCGGGAAGAAACCGCGCATTGTAGCAGACAAATCAAGGACTTACAACGGCTTTGACCATGCCCTCGTCGGCCGGACAAACCCGGCGCCTTGAAAAAGAGCGTAACTTTTGCTATAATGCTTCCTTACGGGTGAGGGGGACCTGGATTGAATCTACCAGGACCGCGGGATCAGTTTGCCGGAAGTCTTTATGATCAAACTGCAATTAAACGAATGCCAAAACATTATTGGATACACGTTTAGCGACCAGTCCTACCTCGACCGGGCGCTCACCCACTCCTCGGCCAAAACGCCCACGATGCGATCCAACGAACGCCAGGAGTTCCTGGGGGACGCCATCCTAGGGTTGTGTATCTCGGAGTATCTGTTCAAGACATTCTCTACCTTCGACGAAGGCGAATTAACGAAGATCAAGTCGGTGGTGGTCTCCTCCTCCACGCTGGCAGCGGAGGTGGAACGGATGGGCCTGGCCCAGTTTATCCGGATGGGAAAAGGGATCGGTACCCGAGGCTCGGTGCCCAAGTCGATTCTCGCGGACCTGTTCGAGGCGATCGTGGCGGCGATCTTCCTGGACGGCGGCTTGGAGGAAGCCCGCACGTTCGTGCTGTCGAGCCTGGTCAAGCATATCGATACGGTGCTGGACGATAAGCATCCGAAGAATTACAAGTCGCTGCTGCAGCAGTTCTCCCAGCGGGAACTGCTGGCCACACCGGTCTATCAGGTTGTGCGGGAGGATGGGCCGGATCACATCAAGACCTTCGAGGTCGTTGCCATTGTGCGGGGCAAGCGCTTCAAGCCGGCGGTCGGCAACTCCAAGAAAGAGGCCGAGCAGCGTGCCGCACGGGAGGCCCTGACAGACCTTCAGACGAGCGTACTCGAGCAGGAAGAACGCGTGGGCTAAGCGCGGCAAGATCCCCATCACAAGGCCTTAGTGCATGCTGTTTCGATCACTCCGAATCATCTGCGCCATCCTTCCGTTTGTTCTCGGCTTCGTCCGGGACCGGCGACGGTATTTTATTTTGGGCGCGCCCCGG
>JAJDCN010000024.1 GCA_029260815.1 Planctomycetota bacterium | reverse complement strand
GCGTGTTCAGAATACCCGCAGCGTTAAGGGGGGTGTCCAGCTCCAGCTCACCTTCAACGAGCACAAACGGCTTGAAGGCCTTGTCCTTCGCCCAGTCGTCTTCCACGCTGACGGTGAGGCGGCCTCGGTTGTCCGAATCGCCGATCTTGGCGTCGACGGTGGCCAAGGCAGCTCCGGTGCCGTTGAAGTGGATGTCGCCGCCTTCGGTCTTGATGGATAGGACTTCCGAGGCTGTGCCACCAGACTCCATTTCCACATTGCCGATAAGCAATCCGAACGCGTCCATGTACTTGGTGGTAATGTCTCCGATCTCAATGCCATGGACGCCCGACGCGATGGCCGGGTAGGTTGTTGTGACGTTCGTGTTTTTTAGGTCGCCAATTTTTACGCCCCAGATGTTGCACTCCGAGGTTGTGCCGGTACCCGTATTCTGATCGTCCACTTTCAAGCCGATCAGATCGCCGAAGACACGTGGATCGGTACCCGTAGTCCCAAGCCCACCCGTACCGAGGTCCCTAATGTTAAACCCATAGACCCGGCGGTTGCCTTTATTTGTACTATGAACTCCGATGGCGTGATCTTTATGGTTATCTACCATATACCCCGCCGTAAAGCCGTTGTTTTCGTAGTCTCCGTTGTCTGTATCCCCAAAGCCAGTCCCGTCGGCCAAATGGCACACATATCCGACGCAATACCGGACCATGCTCTCCTCATGAGTGCCCAACGGCGCAACGGACTGAACGAAATCGGCCAAGTAGCCAAAGACCGTCCGAATACTGGGTTGATCCACATTCGGGTTGGTTTGATCCCCAACGTGGCCAAGACTCGACCAGTAGGTGGCGTAATAGGGAAAGAGTGAGCCTTTGTTGTCTCCCGTGTTGATCGAACCGACAGGTGGATCATTCGTAGTGCTGTCAGTGGGCCAATCAATGGATTCATGGTTTAGAGGGGCGCGGATCGAAATGGCTCCAAGGTAGGCCCCACAATCGGTCACGTGACCTTTTTTATTCGTGCCCACGTCCTCGATTGTCACAAGCGTTATCAACCCTCCGACTTCTCCGCCGTTGCGCTCCTCGTCTACATAGACACGATTGTGAATCCGCGCAGCATAGCCGTGGGAACTCAGATTGTCGCTAAACTCATCGGGAACGCGCGAGTAGTCTTTGTTGACGATATTGCTGATCATGTCAACCGAAAGCGCATTCTTAAACACGTCTCCGGGTGTCACAAAGTTATTCGACTTGTTGGAAGAAGGGTCGGGGTCGAACGCCCGCCAGCCCCAGCCTCCGTAAGCCCCGGACATCAGCCACCAGTCGGGCCAATTGTTGTTCTTGTGTCCGTTGGAGCCAGACCCGCTGTTGTTCTTATCGCCCCACGCATCCGGGACGATCCACACCCGCGCTGGGCGGATGTCTTCTTCCGGGTCGTTGGCACCCGATCCGTGATCGACACCTTCCACCGCGTTTCCGATAATAATGGTCAGCGGGTCACCACTGGTTTCGGTATGCCGGATCGACAACTGGTCTTCGTGGGTGGTGTCCGTACCGTACTTATCCTCCCCCTTGATTCCGCCGCCGTTCGAGTTAATCGTACTATCATTGTTCAGATCAATGGCCATCGCTCGATCTCCAATTCATCGTGTTACGAAATTTGCCCCTTCACAACTGCGCCTGCCGTTCACGGCAGGCGGACATAGCGACCAATCTTTTTACTGTGACGGATCTGCGGTCCGTTTGGGTTCGAGGGTGACGTGACGCCATCGCTTACCTCTGGCGCAGTGTCTTCCTTTTTGCCTCCGAGTCCGGCGAGGCCCAATGCCACTGCGCCCAGCGACGCGGTTTTCAAAAACGCACGACGCGGGGTCTCTTTCTTTTTCTCGCTCATAAGGTCTCCTCCTGAATTGAGCACGGATTTATTGGTTTTTTGGGGAATGCAAAAACAGCGCGCAGCGCTTGCAGGCCTGCGCGACGAATAGTTGTGGAATGAGTGGAGCTGTCCATTTGATCGTTTGTCCGGTCCAGATCTAGACTCTCTCGAGCACATTCAATGGGACCTAGTAAGACAGAACAACAATATCATGTCAAAGTATATTTTAAAAACTTTTTATATTACATAAATACAAAAAGAAATGATTTTATAGCGTCCCGTAAAACCCCTCAGTACCGTTCTTTACTAAATTACGACAATTTTGCGTCTGGAGGGTGCTTGGGTAGTGCGCGGGCTCCGCACGAAAGTAAAAGGGCTTTACGGTGCGGGCGGAGGGATTCCTGGGAGTGTGGGGGGACAACTTTACATCAAGTGACAGCTACTCGGTGGCCGATCCGTGCGCGTCCATTTCTTCAAAAAGGATCTTCACGGAGATGACGTTGTCGCGCATGGTGGTGTGAACCGGCGAACAGATCTTGTGAAACAGGTGCAACATGCGGATGTTGTCGGCAAGCAGTTGCCCGGTAAAGCCGTCGAGTCCGCGCGAGCGCGCGACTTGGACAATATAGCGCAACAGCTCCGAGCCGAGGCCGCAGCCTTGATAATCGTCGTGGACAGTGAGCGCGATCTCCGCGAGGTTGGTCGTGCGATCGACATAATAGCGTGCGACACCGATGAACTCTTCGGTGGGTGTGTCGATGGTGGCGGCGAACGCCATCTCTTTGTCGTAGTCGATGGTGACGAAGCGCTGAATCTGTTTTTTGGGCAGCGACTTGAGCGGCGTCATGTAGCGATAGTAGATGGTGTCCTTGGTGTGCGAGTAAAACAGGTCACGCAAGAGCCGCTCGTCTTCCGGCTTGAGCGGTCGAATCCGGATTTCCAAGTCGTCCTTGATCGTGCGCGCAGCCTCCAGCTCCCCCGGATACGGGCGACCGTGGACAGGGAAATCGATCTGGTCCTGATAGACGTATCGCAAGCGCTTGGCCTCATCGAGCAGAGATTTTCGATGATCCGGGTGGGCGATGGAGATGAGAGCCAGGGCGCGCTCGCGCACGTTGCGCCCGTGCAGGTAGGCGATGCCATATTCGGTGACCACGTAGTGAGCGTCGGCCCGGGTGGTCACCACGCCGGCGCCTGCGTCGAGCACCGGAACGATTCGCGAGATCGTGCCGCCCTTTGCAGTCGAAGGAATGGCGATGATTGGCTTACCGCCCTTGGAGCGGGCGGCGCCGCGGATGAAGTCCACCTGCCCGCCGAAGCCGGAATAGAAGCTGGAGCCGATAGAGTCGGAGCAGATCTGGCCGGTCAGATCGATCTGCAGGGCGGAATTGACCGCGACCATCTTTTCGTTCTGTCCAATGATAAAGGGGTCGTTGGTGTAATCGATCGGATGGAAGCTGAAAAACGGGTTGTCGTTGATTATGTCGTACAGGCGCTGAGTCCCGAAGCAAAAAGACGACGTAACCTTCCCCGCGTTGATGGACTTCTTTTTGCAGTTGATTACGCCTGCCTCGACTAGGTCCGTCACGCCGTCGGAGAACATCTCGGTATGGACGCCCAAATCCTTCTTGTTGGTCAACTGGGCCAACACGGCGTTGGGGATCGCGCCGATGCCCACCTGTAGCGTGGAGCCGTCGTCGATGAGCGAGGCGACGTAGGTGCCAACCTGCCGGGCGACGTCATCGACCTTTGGCACATCCAGCTCGAGCATGGGCAGGTCGCTTTCCACGACTGCGTGAATGTCGTTGATATGGATGAAGCTGTCACCGTGGGTCCGTGGCATGTTCGGGTTGATCTCTGCGATAATGTAGTCGGCGCGCTCGAACGCGGCCCGGAGAATGTCCACCGAGGTTCCCAGGGACACGTACCCGGACCGGTCCGGTGGTGTGGTGAGGATCAGCACCACGTTGACCGGGATCCGCCCGGAACGGATCAAGCTGGGCTGGTCAGACAAAAACACGGGCGTGTAGTCCGCGTTGCCGCCTCGAATCGCCTCGCGCACGTTGGCCCCGATAAACAGCGCATTGTGGCGAAAGATGTCCTTGTATTTCGGGTCGGTGTAGGGAGCTTCGCCCAAGGTCATCAGGTGGGTGATTTCGATGTCGGACAGTCCTGCGCACACTGTGGGTAAGGCGTGCACCAGCCTCTGGGGCTCCGCGGCGCCGGATCCAATGATGACGTGGTGACCGGATTTCAGACAGGCGAGCGCCTCCTCCGGAGAGGGAACAAGATTGGGAATATTTCGCATCTGAGTCACGGTGGCAGTCCTCACTTTCCTGGAGCCAAAAGTGTAACACGCGGTCTTTGAAACAGTTACCTGAATCGAATGGATTGACTGTCGATTTCACCGAATGAAGACACGTACACAGAGCATTTGTACGCTAAAACCGTGCCAACAGGACGATAGTATACCAGATGCCGCTTGACAAATCCGTTCCAATCACTAAGGTGTGTAAAGGAAGAAGCTGTTCATTCGATATCCTCAAAGACCGATTGCGCAAAGGCCGTCTATGCATCGAGCCTATTGGTGGGGAGTACTCTTTTTTGCGCTGTTTTGCGCGATGCTGTTCGGCGTTTGCCTGCGAGCGGGTGCCCGGCGGGCTTGGGCTGCGGTCGATTGGGACAACTGGGCGCCGACGAGCCTCTATCAGTCCGGTGAAGAGCCGGATGCCTACGATCATTTCGTCCGCCAGAGCATCGGCGGACACGGTCTGTTCCTGCCCGCCTATTGCGGTATCCAATACAAACAGATCGACGACTCCAAAACCCGGATCACTCGGTTTCGTGCGGGCGTAAAGTTGCGAAAAGGCGGGTGGGTGGATGTGATCTTTCGAAAAATCGAAGGTGACTATTACACCTTCTGCCTCAGCCTCAGCCCCGAGATCCCCTCCGGATTTTACGTGTACTCCCGCCACCGCTCCCCCGGCCCGGTGGCGCGCGTCCATCAAAGACACCTCCCCGACCTGCAAGACACCGCACCATTGGATATGCCTTATTACGCCAGGCTGGAGCGGGAGGCCTGGGACCTATTGCCCAAAACGCTCATCGCGCGTGATGAAGGGAACTTCTCCTATTTCAACATCATGATCGAGTTCAAGCCGAATAACGAGTTCGAGGCTTTCATCAACGGCGCGCCCGTGTGTAAAATGAAAAGCGACCTCTATCCCCATGGGGCCGTGGGGATCCAGGCGGGCCGCTTCCCCGGGGTTTTCGTTCGCGCCGCATCGGTGCTCGGGTTCCAAAACGACATCGAGTATAAAGACGACAAGGAATTCCATGGCGTCCTCGGGGGCAGCACCAATAAGATCGTCCTGAGCACCCTCGTGGGA
>JAJDCN010000230.1 GCA_029260815.1 Planctomycetota bacterium | reverse complement strand
TGCACACTTCGGGGCGCAGAAGGGTGCTGGGGTCCGAACGAGAGCTCGGTCGAGTCGTGCGCAATCTGCTCGACAACGCCATCCGCCACTCCCCCGATGGTTCGCAGGTGTCGGTGCGACTGCGCCACATCGCCGACAGCGAGACGACTGATGCTGCCTCCATCTCGCTGTCGGTCACTGATGAGGGTCCTGGTTTCGCCAAGAGCCTCATCGCGACCGCAACCGAGCCCTTCGTCCGTGGCGACGAGTCACGCGCCAGGGCCACGGGCGGGGCGGGCCTCGGCCTGTCGATCGCGGCCGGCGTCGTCGAGGCCCACGGAGGCGAGCTGTCGCTGCACCCCGGGCCAGGCGGCTCGGTGGAGATCGCTCTCCCCCTGATGGCCAGCTAGGAGACTGCTGAGCAATTCTGGGTGAAAGGCTCGCGATTTCGGGCTGGGTGTAAAAGACTGGTGTCATGCAGGGCCAGTCGGATCCGGATCGGGAGTTGTTGGACGCGCAGGCGTTGGTCGGGCATCTGGTGCCGCCGGACACGTTGCATGGGTTCTTGGCTGAGCATCGGCTCCGGTTGTTCCCCGGCGAGATGTTCGCTGATTTGTTTGGGTCGGGTCGGGGCCGCCCATCGGTGCCGGCCGATGTGATCGCGACGGTGTTGGTGTTGCAGGCGCTGGAAGGCTTGTCGGATCGCGACGCGCTCCGGGCGTTGATCACTGACTTGCGTTGGAAGGTCGCGGCGGGTTTGGCGCTCGATGACGAGGGGTTCCATCCGACGGTGTTGACGTTGTGGCGTAACAAGCTCCGAGCGTCGGAGAACCCTGAGCGGGTGTTCGACGCGGTCCGTGAGGTCGTGGCTGAGACCGGCGTGTTGGCGGGCAAGGCCCGCCGGGCGCTGGACTCGACGTTGCTCGACGACGCGGTCGCCACCCAGGACACGGTGACCCAGTTGTGCTCGATGATCCGCCGGGTCCGCAAAGCCATCTCGGCCGCAGCAGCCGTGATGCTTGAGGGTGATGACTATGACAGCGCAGCGAAGCCGGCGTGCGCGTGGGATGACCCCGACGCCCGCAACGAGTTGGTGTCTCGTCTGGTGAACGACGCCTTGAGGGTTCTCGGCGCTGTTGATGGTGTCGATCTCGACGACACCCAGACACAATTGGTCGGGCTGTTGGCGTTGGTTGCCGGTCAAGACGTCGAACCCGGCGAAACCGAGGGGACGTGGCGGATCGAGCGTGGCGTCGCGAAGCATCGGGTGATCTCCACGGTCGACCCGGAGTCTCGGCACATGCACAAGTCCCGGTCGTTCTATCGCGATGGCTACAAGGCTCACGTCGCGGTCGAGCCCGACACCGGCATCATCACCAACTGTGATCTCACCCCGGCTAACAAAGGCGACGGCCCAACCGGGATGGCCCTTGTCGCCGACGAACCGGCCGGGACCGAGATCCTGGCTGACTCCGCGTATGGATCCGGCGAGTCGCTCGCCGCGATCGACGCCGCCGGGCACACCCCGGTGATCAAACCATGGCCGCTTCATCGCAACCCGAACCTCGCCGATGACCAGCTCGGCCGTGACGACTTCGCCATCGACTACCAGGCCCGAACCGTGACCTGCCCCAACGGGGTCACCACCCACATCACCGTCGCCGGCACAGCAACCTTTGGCGCCAAGTGCCGGGGTTGCCCCGTTCGGCAACGCTGCACCTCAGCCATCGACGGCAAGACCTTCACCGTGACCGAACACGACCAGCTCCTCGCAGCGAACCGGGCCAGATGGCGCAGCAACGACGACCTCGTCGCCGGATACCGCCAACACCGCCCCATGGTTGAACGCACCATCGCCTGGCTCGTTACCAACAACGCACGCCGAGTGAGGTTCATCGGCGTCGAAGCCAACCGGCTCGGCCTCAGCCTCCGCGCAGCCGCCCTCAACCTCCGACGCCTCATCAACCTCGGCCTCAAACACAACGGCCAGACCTGGGCGCTCAGCACCGCCTAGCGTCAGGAACGGTCCCCGACAAGGCCGTCGACCCCGCGGCGGCCGCGAAGCTCAACTCGGTGACAAAAAGAGGGCCAGCGGGGTCACCCCACGCCAGTCACAAGATCGGCGACCTACATGTGAGTCACCAGACCGGGACCACAAACCCATTGCTCAGCAGTCTCCTAGTCGAAGCTGGGTGGGTCATAACGCGGGGACGCGTCGATGTCGCGGCCGCCGAAGCGGTTGTCCCACAAGCCCGAGGCGTCATCGTCATACCGCTCAGCCCACACTGCGTGGCGCGCCCGACGGCTCTCTCGTACGGCGAGCCCCACCAGCACTCCCACGACGAAGCCACCGACGTGAGCCATCCATGCCACGCCGGCGTTGGGGTCGATGATGAACTGTGACAAGAACCACAATCCCAGCAACCACTTGGCGCGAATGCGGACGAAGAAGATGATGAGCAAAAAGACCAGGGTGCGCACCTGGGCGTTGGGGAACCACACGAGGTACGCGCCCATCACCCCCGCAACAGCCCCGGACGCGCCGATCAGGGGCGCGGTCGAGCTCGCGTCGAGAGCGATGTGGGCGAAGGTGGCCACCAGACCGGCGGCTGTGTAGAACGCGGCGAAGTGCCACCGGCCGAGATGGTCTTCGATGTTGTTGCCGAACACCCACAGGAACAACATGTTGCCGGCGAGGTGGAGCCAGCTGCCGTGCAGGAACATCGAGAACACCAGCGACAGCAGGATCGACTTCGACCCGAAGCGGGTGCAGTCCGAGCGGGGCCCCACCTCGTCACATGATTGGGCATACCCTGGAGTCTGCGGGCCGCACACGTCCGCGACGCCGCCATTGGTGGTCGGGTTCTCGGCCCTGCTGAGCGGACGCCACTCCGAGACCTCACACGGCACAGCGGCGTACTCGTATGCGAAATCGACGTCTCTGCTGCCCTGGTCGCGCGGCTGGATCACCACGAAGACCACGACATTGATGACGATGAGGGCGATGGTGACCCATGACCTGGTCGACGTCGGGTTCTCGTCGTGGAGCGGGATCACGGCCTCCACAGTACGCCCCTCGATCGCGACACCCCGCTGGTAGCTTTCGAGACCGTGCGAGTAGATGGGGCGGCCGAGACCGCACTCGATGCAGGAACGATGGTTGCTGTCGTGAGCATTCACCCGCGCCCGGTTCCGGCCGCATGACCCGTCGGCGGCTCGATCAGGAGCTCTTGCGCCGCGACCTCGCGACGTCACGTTCTCAGGCGCGCCAGCTCATCGAGGCCGGAAAAGTGCTGGTCAGCGGGGCTGTGGCCGACAAGGCTGCTCGCCTCGTGCAGGCGGGCGATCCGGTGATCGTCACCGGTGACAAGCCCCGATTCGTGTCGCGCGGGGGAGAGAAGCTCGACGCCGCCATCGAACGTTTCGGGATCGATGTCGCGGGGCGACGGGTGATCGACGCCGGTGCGTCGACGGGTGGGTTCACCGATTGTGCGCTGCAGCGCGGAGCCCGCGAGGTGGTGGCCATCGACGTGGGCCACGGTCAGATCCATGAGCGCCTGCGCGCCGACCCCCGCGTCGATGTGCGCGAGCGGGCCAACGTGCGCAACCTCGGTCCCGATGACGTCGGCGGACCAGGGTCGGTGGTGGTGGCAGACCTGTCGTTCATCTCCCTGCGCACGGTGCTCACCAACCTGGTGTCGTTCGCCCAGCCTGAAGGTGTCCACGGCGCCGATCTGGTGGTGTTGGTGAAGCCCCAGTTCGAGGCCGGGCGCGAAGAGGCCAACAAGGGACGTGGTGTCATCCGCGACCCCGAGGTGTGGCAACGGGTCCTCACCGAGGTCGTCGACGCCGCATCCGCACTCGATCTGGGCATCATGGGGGTCATGGTTTCGCCCCTCCACGGGGCTGATGGCAACACCGAGTTCTTGCTCCACGCTCGTGTGGGCCAGCCCTCGGCCGACGAGACCCCAGTACTG
>JAJDCN010000229.1 GCA_029260815.1 Planctomycetota bacterium | reverse complement strand
GGCCGTCCTCGTCCTGCGCGGGGATGTGGGTGAGGTCCGCTCTGATGCCGAATCCGCCGGCGAAGGCCATCTCCGCGAGCGCGACGCCCAGGCCGCCTTCGGAGCAGTCGTGGGCGGAGCGGACCAGCCGCGCGTCGGTGGCGCAGGCCATGGCAGAGAAGATTTTGTTGCCTAGCTCCGTATTCACTTGTGGAACAGTGCCGCCAGCCAAGCCATTCACGCGGTTGAAGTGGGAGCCGCCCATTTCGTTTTTCGTCAGGCCCACCACGTAGATCAGATTCCCCGGGGCCTTCGCGTCCATGGTGATCGCCTTGGTGACGTCGGGCATGACCGCGATGGCAGAGATCAGCAGCGATGGCGGGATCGTGATCGTCTGTCCGTCGGTGACGAATTCGTTGTTGAGGCTGTCCTTGCCCGAGATGAACGGCGTGCCGTAGGCGATGGCCACGTCGTGGCAAGCCTCGGCCGCCAGTACCATCGAGCCGAGCCGGTCCGGCTTGTTCGTATCGCCCCAGCAGAAGTTATCCAGAATCGCGCACTGTTCGATGGAGCCGCCGACGGCGATCACGTTGCGCAGCGCCTCATCGATCGCGGATGCGGCCATGGCGTAGGGGTCGATGTCGCCATAGAGCGGGTTCATGCCGTTGGCGATCACGATCCCGCGGTCCGAGCCCGGCACCGGCGCGCAGACCGCTGCGTCGCCCGGCCCGTCGTTGGCGACGCCCACCAGCGGCTTGATGATGGAGCCGGCCTGGACCTCGTGATCGTATTGGCGAATTATCCATTCTTTGGAGCAGACGTTATAGGAGCCGAGGATTTCCAGTAGCTGCGCGTTAAGCAGGTCTTTGTCTGCAACAAACTTGTTAGCACCGCCTTTGTCGTCCGGCTTCGTCCAGACGGCCTGGCGGACGGTTTTGGGCAGCCCGTCGTGCAGGAATTCCATCTCCAGGTTGAGCACCTCGTTGCCCTTGTAGGTGAGCACCAATCGCTTCGTGTCGGTGAAGATGCCGATGACCGTCGCATCCACGTCCTCGGCGGCGAACAGGGCCAAGAGCCGGTCCAGGTTTTCCGATGGGACCGCCAGGACCATCCGTTCCTGGGATTCGGAGATCCAGATCTCCGTGTAGTTCAGCCCGTCGTATTTAAGCGGCGCCTTTTCCAACTGGACTTCCGCGCCGATCTCTTCGCCCATTTCGCCGACCGCCGAAGAGAATCCGCCGGCCCCACAGTCGGTAATCGCCGTGTATAACCCCGCGTCGCGTGCTTGGAGGATCGTGTCCACTACGGTCTTCTCCGTGATCGCGTTGCCGATCTGCACGGCCGAGCCGGAGGTGACCTCCGATTGATCGTTGAGCGTCGCCGAGGAGAAGGTCGCGCCCTGGATTCCGTCCCGCCCGGTGCGGCCGCCCACCGCGACAATCCAGTCGCCGGGTCGTGCCGCCTTTTCGCACTTGTCGGTGGGGAGGATCCCCACGTTGCCGCAAAAGACCAGCGGATTGCCGATGTAACGCGGATCGAAGTAGACCGCGCCGTTGACCGTGGGGATGCCCATGCGGTTGCCGTAGTCGCGCACGCCGGACACGACGCCCTTCATGATCTGGCGCGGGTGCAGGACCCCGCTGGGCAGGTCGTCGGTGGCGATATCCGGTGGGCCAAAGCAGAAGATGTCCGTGTTGAGGATCGGTTTGGCTCCTAGCCCGGTGCCCAATGGATCGCGGATGACGCCACCCATGCCTGTATTGGCGCCGCCGTAGGGCTCGATGGCCGAGGGATGATTGTGAGTTTCGACCTTGAAGCAGACGTTGTAATCGTCGTCAAACTTGATGATCCCCGCGTTGTCCTTGAAGACCGAAATACACCAGTCTTTATTCAACTGCTCCGTAGCGGCCTTGATTGTTTCGCCCAGAAGGTTGTCATAATGCTTGCCTTCAAATTCCACTGGGCCCATGAGCGTCTTGTGTTTGCAATGCTCCGACCAGGTTTGGGCGAGGGTCTGGAGTTCCACGTCGGTGGGGTTGCGGCCCTGTTTGGCGAAGTAGTCCTGGATCGCTTTCATTTCTACTGGCAGCAGCGACAGGCGCAACTCTTGGCTGATCGCGTTCAATTGATCGGGCCCGGTGTCCAGCATCTCGATGGATTTCAGCTCGAAGTCATAGCGGGTGTCGGCCGCTTCCCGGTGTCGGTGCCCGCCGCCGGCGTCCACATCGTCGACGATCGCGTTGGCCAGGACCTTGCGGGCGGCCGCTTCGATTCGGTTGTGGGGCGCCGAGCCGGCGATCCGGTAACGTATGGAGGTGGCTACTGCATCGGCGTGCAGCCCGAGATCCGCGATCCCTTTGCGGACGGAGGCCTCCACCGGGTCCATGACCCCCGACTTGCGTCGGATCTCGATGGTGCAGATGCCCGGCGGATCCTGCGGTGCCGGCTCGTCGTCGGCCGCGACTGCCCAGGTGTCCACTACCCGGTCGCTCAGCAACTCCGTGGCGATCCGTTCGGCCTGTTCGCGGGCCAGCTTACCAGTGATTTCGTAAATTCGGGAGGTTTGGATCCCATCGATCCCCTCCAGTCCCGCGGCCTCCAGGTCGGCGCGTGCGTCGTGGCCGACCGGATCAGGAAACGTGTCCTTCAGCGTGACCTCAACTCTCCAGATCAAAGCGGTGGTCTCCTGCTTTTTGTCGTTGGAAACTCTCATTTTGCCATATTTTCCGCGAAACGCAAACGTTGGTTGGGGTTTCCTACAATGCCCAAAACCAGTTGACTCTAATGGGGCGGTAGGATAGAAAAAGACGATGTTTAGAAGTGATCCGCGTTCAACGAAGGCGATTGGCAAGCGGTTGGCGGCCATTGAAGTAGCGCTGCTCTGCGCACTCGCAGTCGTCTATGCCTCGGCAGAACTCGCGGGCGTTCCAAAGCGCTGGATCATTTCCGGGCTCGTCGTAGCTCTGTTCAGCTATGGGATCGAGATCTGGCGGCGGGGCCAGGAGCAATAGCGCGACTTTGGTCTCCGAACAGACAGTTTCGCAAATTGCCTTAAGCCCGTGGGGATTTGGACCCTGCTTGCCGGAACCATCATTGTGATCTGGGCCGTTGCCACGGGCGCTGTCTTGTGGCGGTCCGAATTGGCCATACTACTGCCGATTTACCCGTTTTATGGTGTAGCGCAGCAGCTCATTTTTCAGGGTGTTCTGCACCGTCGGCTTCGGGTGTTCATCCAAAATCGTTGGATGGCTGCCGGCATTACGGCGCTGGCCTTCGGCGCGGTCCACCTTGGAGATTGGACTCTGGTGGGCCTCACGTGCGTGGCGGGTGCTGTTTGGTCCGTGATGTTCCAACGTTGGCTCAATGTTTGGGTTTTGGGGATCTCGCATGGAATCCTTGCCGCGTTGATCTACCCCTTGGTCTTGGGCGACAACCCGCTACAACGTATGTAAGAACTCAGGACTCGATGACGCTGGTTCGGACTGGTTCACCACGGCCGTTTGGGGTTGACTTTGCCCCGGTGAATGCTAGGATGCTTACAGGATTATGGAAAGGTGGCGGGTCCGCAGGCAGGGTTGCGAGAACGGTAGAGTATGGCAAACGGCCAGTCCAACAGCAACGGCGTTTATCTGGACTTCGAGCGCCCGATCATCGACATCGAGAAAAAGATCGCCGAGTTGGAGGAGTATTCCGCCCGACGGGGGATCGACTTCTCCAACGAGATCAACCAGCTCAAGGGCAGTCTGGAAGGCGCGATGACGGAGATCTTCGCGAACTTGACCTCCTGGCAGCGTGTCCAGATGGCCCGACACCCGCACCGGCCGCTGACCTCCCACTACCTGAACCTGCTGATTCACGACTTCCTGCCCATCCAGGGCGACCGGATCTTCCATGAGGACGGGGCCATCGTGTGCGGCTTCGGCAAGCTGGAGGAGCGGAAGGTCATGGTGATCGGCCACCGCAAAGGCCGCAATCCTCAGGAAAACATCAAATGTCAATACGGCTCCGCCCACCCGGAAGGCTACCGCAAGGCCATGCGGGCGATGAGGATGGCCGAGAAGTTCAAGCTGCCGATCCTCACGTTCATCGATACGCCGGGCGCCTACCCGGGCATCGGGGCTGAGGAGCGCGGAATCGCCCTGGCGATCGCGGAGAGCATCAAACTGATGTCTAGCCTTCGGGTTCCGATCATCTGCACCGTCATCGGTGAGGGCGGCAGTGGTGGGGCGATCGGGATCGGCGTGGGCGACGTCCTGCTGATGCTGCAAAACGCCTACTACTCGGTGATCCTGCCGGAAGGCTGCTCGGCGATCCTTTGGAAGGACGGCGGCAGCAACCAGGAGGCCAGCGAGGCCCTGAAACTGACGGCCAAGGACGTGGAGCGGTTCGGCATCTGCGACGAGATCGTGCCGGAGCCCATCGGCGGCGCCCACCGAGATCACAAACAAACCGTACAAACCCTGAAGGACGCGATCGTCCGCCGCTTGGTCGAGCTGGAAGACAAGCCACTGGACGAATTGTTGGAAGCCCGCTACGAGAAACTGCGCAGCATCGGCGAGTTCTCGGAGAGTTCGAAATAATCTTTGGAGGATAGGATGGAGGCGACCCGCACGCTTAGTCGAAACGAAAAACTACAGGTTCTTCGCGCGGAGATCGATCGGCTCGATGGCGTCATCGCGACCTGTCGGAACGAGGCCCGTGTGCGGTTGACCGAAAACGCCGAAATCGATTATCTGGCCGGGCTGCGCGGAACCCGTTCGCCCCAGGAGCGCGAACGCTTCGCGGAGAACAAGAAGGTGATCGACAAGTGCGAAAAGACGATCGCAGAGGCCGCCAAGGTGATCGAAAAACTCCACGACCATACCGAGAAGGAACTTAAAACCACCTTCCGCTCCTGGTATTAAAATCCGCGTCTACCGGCTGGCCCAGAGCATGCCACGCTCGACAAACTGCCGGACCGGCGGGATCTCGAAATCTTTGGCCACGTGGCCCAGGGCCGAGTAGAAGCCCCGGCCCGTTCCCCACCGCCGCTTCCAGACTACCGGCATCACGCAGCCGTCAATCCACGGATAGGTCTCGCCGTTGAAGGTCGTCTCGGCCAAGACCTCGTTGGACGGGTCCACGTGTAAGTAGTACTGCTCGGAAGTGATTGAAAAGTCCTCCAGCCCCTTCGTGATCGGGTCGTCGCCGTCGAGAATGTTCACGGTGTAGGTGTGATCCTGATCGCCCGGGTGGGCGACCCACTGGCCGCCGGTCATGAACTGGTAAGTCACGTTGTCATGGAACGCGTCGCACAACCCGCCGTGCCAGCCCGCCAGGCCCACACCCTCGCGCACCGCCTGGGTCAGCCCCTTTTCTTGTGCTTCGGTCAGCGTGCCCATGGTCCAGGACTGGACAATCAGGTCTAGTTTGCTCATCTTCTTCACATCAGAGTAGGCATCCAGTGAGTCGGAGACCTCTACGTCGTAGCCGCTCTCTTTGAGGAACGGCACGAACACCTCCACGCACTGCTTGGGCTCATGTCCTTCCCACCCGCCCCAAACCATTAGCGCCTTCTTCATCCTCGTTCTCCGTGCGTGCCACGATGTAAAGAGAGACTATCCTACCCAACGCAGGCTATTCGGGCAAGCGGGGCTTGAACAGGATTATTGGGCGGAAAGCTGATCGGGGAGCGAATCGCGCAGGCGGCAGATGACGTCGGAACTGACGTTGACGCCCAGCGCGTACAGGGCCTCGAGGACCGCACCGACGACCGGATCGAAGCGGGGCTTGAGGATCGTGGCCTTGGGCGCCAATTCGGCTAGGCGTGATGTGAAGGTCTTGACGAATTCGCCCTCGCCGCGCCAGATGCCGCCGCTGGGGATTACGTACACTTGGTTGTCGCGAATGCCCAATCGCCCGACCAGGGCCCCGGCCAGGCGGGCCATGTAGTCGGCCTCTTCGTTGAGCAACCGGATGGCGACGAGATCCGCGCCGGCGGCGGAAGCGAAGACCTCCTTGGCGAAACCGGAAAGAAGAATACGCGGAATGCCAGTCTTGCGATCGGGCGCTGCGCGAAGGTCACCAAGTTGCTCCAGCCCGAAGTAATCCAGCGCGCGCTGGGCCAGACTGGTGGGCTCGATCAGTCCGTCTTGGGCCTGAAGCGCGTAGCCGATCGCACGGGTGGCAATGCTGTGTCCGCAGCCGCGGTCTCCCAGCGCTGCGCCCCAGCCGCCGGCATCGGCCGTGCGACCGTCACTCGCGCAGGCCCAGCCCATCGAACCGATCCCCGCCACGAGTGTCACGACGTTATAGCCAGCGTAGCTTTTGCCCAAGGCCCCGGTCGCGGCGATGCTGCACCGGTTGGCTTGACAATCCTCAAGGGATTCAAAGAAATCTTTTAAGATCGGCCCATTCAAAAGCTGGGGCAGGTCCAGCCCGGGGACGGGCAGGTGAATACGCGCTTTGGAAAGTCGGAACGCCGGACCTTCATAGCCATGAGTGGCCCCGAGGATCGCCTCCTCCAAGAGCGCCCGCAGGTCCGTGTGCTCGACCAAGGCTTCGGATCCGGCTCCTTGAAGGCGGCCGTGGCCCACAATGCCACCGGTCTCATCGGCGATCAAGGCGTCGGTCTTCCCACCGGCCCCGACCTTGAGACCCAACACGTATCTTAGCATATACGCTCTTCCGTCTAGTGCTTTAACAGATTCCCTTCAATCCTGTCCATTATGCACAAAGAGAGTATGTTTTCAAATTAAAAGTGGAGCAAAATCTTTATTTAACGAATTGTTACAATTTCGATGTTATTTGTATCGCTCGACCGTTAGCCCTCCTGCGTCCTCCAGCTCGATCGCCGCCGGGACCCGCGCCCGACCGACGACCTTGCCCTTGGGCCCGCGTTTAAGCCAGACGGAAATGTCCCCGTGGGGCGTGGGAACGGCGCCCTGCGCCCACTGCAAGTCATGCAGGTTCGGTTCCAGCCGAATTGATGTCCATCCGGGGGCGGTTTGCTTGATGCCGAGGATGTGTTTCGGAAACAAATCCAGCGGCGCAGCACCCCAGGCATGGCTCATGTTCGTGTCGAACTTTTCTCCGAAGCCCATCCGCCGTTCCGGGTCGTAGCGTTCCCACAGGGTCGTGGCGCCCTTAGCCACCAGCGGGCCCCAATGCTTGCGGATGCGATCGAGAATCTCCACAGTGTCGCCCAGTTGGTAGCGGGTCTGCAGAGTGTAGAAAGAGAAGTAATAGGTCTGCAACTGCGGGACATCGTCGTTATGAAAGACGTTCCTGCGGATGGCCGCGTGGCGCTCCGGAGGCGCCATGCCGGACAGGACTGCCACGGCATTGGACTGCCGCGTGGTTTTGTTGCTAAGTTTGCCCTCCACGAGGGAATCGGAGTAGGCGCCCCGCTTGGGGTCCCACAGCAGGCGATTGCCCGCCGCTTTCATCTTCGCTGCGATGGCCTCGTACTTTTTCGCCGACGCCTCACGTCCGGCCATGCGCAACAACGTGGCGCCCTGAGAGACCGCGTCGTACAGCAGAGCGTGCTGGGCGGTCATGGCGCCTTTGTAATCGATCTGGTGATCCGTCCACTTCAGGTGCTTGTCCAGGTCCGGGGCCTCGTCGTAGTCCACCAGATCGTAGAGGATTTTCTTTTGGGTCCAATCGATGAACCGCCACCAGCGGCGGGGCGGATCGTAGAGGTTGTTCTTGTCGAGATCCACCAGGCAGAAGTCCAACAGGTCCTCGATCTCGTCGGCCTGAGATGTCACGTAGTCCTTGTCGCCGGTCTGGAAGTAGTAGTCCTGAAGGCCCAGGATCCAGTACATGGAGTAGGCGGGTATTGCGTTGAGGTGCGAGGTCAGCTTGCCCCGTCCGCGTAGATTGTCCATGGTAAAACGGGCCAGGTAGGTGTCGCCAAAGACGGGGAAATTCATCTGTGCCTCTACCCGCGCGTCGCCCATCCAGGGCCACTTGTCGCGCTTGACGCCGTCTTCGTAGAAGCTCTGCATGCAGATGCGCAGGGTATAGGCGCACACCCCCCAGATTCGATTGAGTTGCCGGTCGGAGCATAGGAAGTAGCCGCGATATTTTGTGGGATAGTACGGATACTCCACGTAGATGCCGTCCAGGGTCAACGGCTTTGTAGCTGGCGGCAGATCAAGCGTTACGTATCGAAACCCACGCCGCTCCGGATGGCGCCAGTCGAAGGCGCCGGTCGGCAGGTCGTAAGAATCGCGCGGGTTCATGCGATGTCGCTTGACGGCCTTGGCTTCTTCGTAGAACTCGCCGGTGGCGATTTCGAAGGTGGCCTGCTGATCCTCACCGAAGCCTAGGATCGGGCTGCTGGCGCCAACACGCCCTTCGGAGCGACCCACGACGTGGACGTAGCCCAGGACCTCGCGCCCGAAATCGATAACCACGCGGACCGGGCGCTTGGCGTCGCCATGGGGAAAGATCGCCGACTTGCCGTCCACGTCGAGCATGCGCAGCGGGTATTTCACCGTCTCCGGCGGGTGGATCTCCAGGCCGACGGGCTTGACTTTCTTGTAGAGCACATTCCATCCCAACAAGCGCTCGCGGCCGGTTCCGTAGGCGTGGAGCTTACTCTTGACCGCCGGCACTTCGGGACCGTCCGCCGCGGTCGCCACCTTCCATGAATCGTCCGAAACGAAACCGCCATCGGGCGGGATGAACAGCATCGCCAGCATCTGGATCGCGCTATTCGGCGTCTGGGCTTGCACCGTCAGTTGGTTGTCGCCCTTGCGCAGAAATTGTTGGACGGGGAACCGGCGCGCGTGTTCGTACCGTGGGCTGTTGCCGACACCCACGGCCTTCCCGTTAAGCGTAACGACAAAGGTTCCGTCGGTTGCCACCGTCAGTCCCGCAGATTTCGGGACCGCCTCGAGGTTGAAGTGTTTCGTGAACGACGCAAAGCCTGGCTTATCGACCTTCGGATGAGTAATCCACCAGGCCGTGTAGGACAGTTTGAGCTGCGCGTCCCACCACGAGGGGACTGGCTCGTCGAAGGCCGGGTCCCGGGTCAGATGACGCAACAGCTCGTCCGCTGCCCGACGGCTGAGCCAAGGGTCTTCTATTGGCTCAGCTTTATCGGCTTCGGCCAGAGAACCGCCATGGGTCAACAGAAGAATGATCCAGAAGAAGAGGAATGCTTTTCGCATGATCGGGCTCCGCAGTTGAAGGCAGTGGTTTCATGCATCCGAAACACAAATGACGGTGTGATTGTAGAGGGCGACCGGAATGAAATCAAGTGGTGGATCGTTTGGCGCGTCCCTTGACCCGGCGGGCTGGATGCCGTATAGTCCTCAAATCGAAAGGGGCGTGTATGGCAACCCGGGCTCAACTTTACCAGCGGTACATCCTGATCGGAATGGTCCTTGCCATCCTTGTGGGGGGCACTGTGGGACTGTCCTTCCATGAAAAGGATGCGAAAGAGCAAGCCGAAGTCCGGCTGCTCGGGGTCAACCTGGAAGGCCTGGGCTCCGGCTTCGTTGCGGTACTGAAGTTCATTGTCCTTCCTCTGGTTATCACTTCCATGGTGGTGGGTGTCACCAGCCTGGGGTCGACGGCTGGGCTGGGCCGGCTCGGTGCCAAGACGGTCGCCTACTATTTCTTGACCACCGCGATCGCGGTGAGCCTCGGGTTGGTCGTCGTCAATATTATCAATCCCGGCAAGTTCATTACGCGGGAAGAGCGCAAAGTATATCCCTCTAAAGGCACGGAGGATATTGTCAAGACGTTCCTGCCCTGGAATGTCATCCAACAGACCAAGGGTTCGAGCCGGGTGAACATTTTGGCAGTGATCATCGATTCGATTCTGACCGGTTGGGTCTTGCTCATGCTGGGCAAACGCTCACGATGGGTAATCCGCATCTTCCAGGTGTGCAACAAATTTATCTTGAAGATCACCGCGTTGCTCATGCTATTGGCGCCGCTGGGCATATTCGGCATTGTCGCATCCAAGGTTGGCGAAAAGGGACTGGAGGCGATCACCGAGTTGGCTCCGTACTTCTTCACCGTCCTGGCGGGCCTGGCGTTGCACGCGTTTATCGTGCTGCCCTTGATCTTGAAGTATTTGGGGCGTCGAGAGGTGCTCCCCTACGCCAGGGACGTGGCACCGGCTCTATCGATGGCGTTCGCCACGGCTTCCAGTTCCGCGACGCTTCCAGTAACGATGGAGTGCGTGGAAGAAAACGCAAAGGTCGACAAAAAGACCGCCAACTTCGTCTTGCCGCTAGGCGCGACGGTCAACATGGACGGCACGGCCTTGTACGAGGCCGTGGCGGTCATGACCATCGCCCAGTCGCTGGGCATGGACATCACGCTGGCCGAACAGATCACAATCTTTCTGACCGCCACCCTGGCGGCGGTGGGTGCCGCGGGCATCCCCGAGGCGGGGCTCGTGACCATGGTCATTGTCCTCAGGGCCGTTGATATCCCGCCCGTTTACATCGGAACAATCTTCGCCATCGACTGGTTCCTGGATCGCTTTCGCACCACGGTCAACGTTTGGGGCGACACGGTGGGTGCCGCGGTGATCGCGCGGATGACCCGTAAGAGCGGGCCCCCGGCGTCCGCGCCTGCGCAGCAAGACGCTTGATTCTCCCGCCCCTGTCGATACAATAGAGCGTTTGATGCTCCGGCTCGGAGCACCGCGGGATTCTTACGGAGTGATGGTTCATGGTCGATGCCGGGAAAGACAGCCGCCGCCGGATACGCCGCATGGTGCTGCGCACGGTGGTGATCACCCATGGCCTGGCGTTTTTGTTCGGGCTGATCGGCTTTGTCGTCGTCTTGAGCGGGATGGACAACAGCTTGGCTCAAACGGCGTGGCAGGAACAGGGCGGCATGATGCTGTTGCAACACGCCGCGTACCTGCCTGCCTACGTCCTCATCGCCGCGGTGACGTTCCTGTTGATCCATCCGGTGGTCCGCCGCTGGGCTCGGCGGGAGCGCTCGACCCGGCGGATCGTTGCGGCGACGTTGCTGTTGTTGCTTGGCTTTCACGGTTTCTTTGCCCTGCGGTTGCTGAGCCTGCACCCGATCGACCTGGGCGGTGTCTTCGCCAGCGTCTACGGGACCATCAGCAGCATTCTGTCCGGAGGCCGCTGGACTCGGATCCCGAGCAGTTACTTCGATGTCACCACGATCGTGGTGGCCGGGTTGGCCGCAGTGTACTATTTCGTCTTCCTGCTGCGTGCGTTCCTGCGCACACGGCGTGCTACGCGATGGATCACCGCGAGTAGCGTCGGTCTACTCGCTGCGGGCACCCTGTATGCCGCGGTGCCCGCGACCGGCGGACCGACACCTGACGACGCGCGCACGGACAAACCCTACAACATCCTGATTTTATCGAGCGATTCCCTTCGTGGCGACCGCCTGTCCTGCAACGGCTATTCACGCGCGACCAGCCCCCGTATTGACGAGCTGGCCGGCAAGAGCGTCAACTTCACCCGTGCGTTCGTTCCCACCGCCAGCACCACCGAGTCCTGGGTCTCGCTGCTGACCGGCCAGTACCCGCACACACACAAACTGCGGCACATGTTTCCCAACGCGCGGCAGGTCCGAGAGGTGGAGAGCAACAGCCCGTGGCTTCCCAAAATCCTTGCGGAGCGGGGCTACCGGACCGCGGCCATGGGCGACTGGGCGGGATCGGTGTTCAACGCCATGGATATGGGATACAAGGAGACCCTGATCTCAGAACTGAACCCCCAGTCCTTTGAAATGTACGTGACCGAGGCGGTGCTCTTCGCACACCCTCTGGTGCCCTTGTACTTCAACAACGAGGTGGGGTTTGCCCTGTTTCCGAACATAGAAACCTCGATGGCCTGTCTAAACACCGAGGCTCTTACCCGGCGCGTGATCCGCAAGCTGGGCGAACTCGACCGGGGTAGCGAGCCGTTTCTCCTGTCGGTGTTCTACGGTGTGACCCACTTGCCCTACGGCGGGACCTGGCCCTACAACGAGATGTTTACCGATCCCGACTACGAGGGCCCCAACCGGTACAAGCTGGAATTCGGTATCGATGACTTCATTCAAAACGGATTTCGCGACGACTACACGCCCGCGCAGATCCAACACATCTTAGACCTGTACGACGGCGAGGTCTTCCATTTCGACGAAAATATTGGGCGGATCCTGGACCACCTGGACAGGACGGGACTGATGGAGAACACCATTGTCCTGATTACCTCCGACCACGGCGACGATTTGTTCGAGCCACACTGCACCATTGGCCACGGCGTCTCCTTCAAAGGAGGCGATCAAAACAACCATATTCCCCAGGTCCTGTATATTCCCGACCGCCGCGACGAGCCGCGGCAGGTGGACCGGATCGTGCGCTCCCTGGACGTGACGCCGACGCTCCTGGATCTGCTGGGGCTCCCGATTCCCGTCACAATGGACGGCCGGTCCCTGATGCCCTACATCACCGGGCAGACCGATGACATGGGGCTGGTGTTCTTCGGGGAGACGAGCTATCTTTTCTACGAGAAGAAGGCCGGACTGGACGAGGATGGGGAGCTTCCGCTGTATTATGACCCCATGGACAAGACCCTGCGCGTCGACAAAGAATACGACAACCGCCTGGTACTCAAAGACGCGTATCAAGACCTCGTTGTAGAGGTCAAGGACCGGGTCATTCGGACCGAAAACTGGAAACTGGTTCTCACCCCCGGCCAGAAGGTGCGCTATGAACTGTACGACCTGCAGGAAGATCCAAACCGGTCGAACAACCTGCTGGACGCGACGGGCCAACCCAAGAACGAGAAATGGGTCTCGATCTTCCAACAGCTTCGGCCCAAAGCCGCCGAAAAACGGGCCACCTACCACGGCGAGCGATACGAGTTGGTCTTTGAACTGGCCGAACGGTACGATATCCTCAAGATGTTTCGTACCGACGACCTGCGCAACGAACGCAACCTCCTGCGCAACGGCCGCCCGATCGATCCGGCACACGACGAAATCTTCCAGCGGCTATATCATGCTCTACAGCGCTGGCGCGGGGAGCAGGTGGAGGCCCTCTGCTTCGACGAAGCGTTCGTGTTCGATTCGCCCGTCGGTTCCAAGCCGGCGCCTGCAACACCGCAACCCGACGGGGGCTGACCCTTGCTTCAGGCGAAAATCCAGGTGCTCGGCGGCTGCGAGCTGTTCGCCGACCTGGACGAGCGCGCGATCGCACGCCTTGCGGACATCTGCCTGACCCGAAAGTTCCGCAAGGGCGAGGTGATCTTTCTGCAAGACCAGCCCGCCGAGGCCTTCTTCGTGGTCCAATCCGGTTCGGTTAAGATCCACCGGATCAACGCCAAGGGCAAGGAGCAGATCCTCCATCGCTTTGGGCGCTTCGACGTCTTCGCCGAAGTCGCGGCCATGGATGGGCAGCCGTTTCCCGCCACGGCGACGGCTCTGGAGGCGGCGACCGTGTTGCGGGTGGACACTCACGATTTCAAACAACTGCTGGCCCGTGCTCCGGAGGTCAGCACCGCGATCATCGCCACGCTGTGCAAACGGTTGCGCGCCATGTCCAAACTGGCGGCTGATCTAACGCTCAAGGAAGTGGACGCACGGTTGGCGCAATATCTGTTTGACCAAGCAGACAGGCAGGAGGTGGACACATCAAAGCCCTTTTCCGTGACGCTGCCTACCACCAAGGCCGACGTGGCCGCCCAGATCGGTACGGTCAACGAAACCCTCTCCCGCACCTTGGCCAAGCTGGCCAAGGGCGGTATTCTGACCGTTACGGGAAACGCCATCAAGATCCTCGATCCTGAAGCCTTGGGCCAACGCTGCGAAGGCGACCTCTCCTAAGTATTTGTTTCTAATGAGTTTATCTCGTATTTTGCCCGGTCGAAATATTCCTTTGATCCGTTGACCTAGGTCAAAGCGGTCCGCAGGGGGCTGGCGTATACTGATCGTAGCAGTGGGGCAATTTCCCTGACGAATGTTTGTGACCCTGGAGAAAGGATAAGACATGAGGCCCACGGAGATCTTAAAAGAAGAGCATCGGATCATCGAGAAGGTTCTCGATGCGATCAATAACGAGGTCGCTCGCCTGCGCGAGGGCGGCGCATTTATCCCCGCGTTTTTCGAGACCGCGGTCGATTTCATTCGCAACTTTGCCGACGGCGCGCACCACGCCAAGGAAGAAGACCAGTTGTTTCCCTTGCTGGAGCGGCTTGGTGTGCCCAAAGAGGAGGGCCCCGTCGGCTGCATGCTCAAGGAGCACGAGCAGGGCCGTCAATACGTGCGTAACATCGTGGCCGCGCTCGAACAGGCTGTCGCTGGCCAGACCGAAGCCGCGGCGCAGGCCGCTACGGAAAACGCCGCGGGATACGCGGCCCTGTTGCGCGACCACATCTACAAAGAAGACAACATCCTGTATCCCCTGGGCGACTCGCTGATGAAGCAAGAGGACCAGGCGGAGCTCACCACGGTCTTCGACCGGATCGAGCGCGAGTACGCGGCTGCCGGCCACGCGGAGAAATACCGCCGGATCGCGGACGAGTTGTCGAAGCCGCAATACCAGAAATAAGAAGACGTTCGTTCACCCCATCGAAAGAGGAGGAGCAGCACTCATGGCCAAAGTCGATATCGTCGCAAAATCATTCGCAGTGGACGACGCCACTGCATTCATGCATAAGGTCGCCCGGGACAATCAACTGTCCACCGTCTTCGAGCGCCACTACGAGCAGGACCCGCAGTGTAACTTTTGCAAGGCCGGGCTCTCCTGTCAGTTGTGTTCCGATGGGCCCTGTCGCATCCGCCCCGGAGCACCGACCGGCGTATGCGGCGCCGACGCGGATCTGATCGTCGCGCGTAATCTGCTGCTACTGACCGCACAGGGCACCGTGGCCAACTGCTACCACGCCCGCAACGTGGCCAAGACCCTGTCCATGGTTGGGCTCGAGGGCAGCGCCTATCGGATCAAGGACCCGGCAAAGCTCGATCACGTGTGCGAAACCTTCGGCATCACCGGTTCCAGCCCGGAGGAGAAGGCCCGCGCCCTGGGCAAGTTTGTACTGACGGAGATTCATAAAGACTTTGATGAACCGTTGGAACTGGTCGAGAAGTTGGCGCCCGCCAAGCGGCTGGAGCTCTGGAAGAAGCTGGACATCCTCCCCGGCGGCCCCTACGCCGAAAGCGCGGTACTGCAATGTGCGGCCATGACCAACGTGAGCAACGATCCCGTGGACCTCTTGATACGCGGTCTGCGTCTGGGCGTGGCCAACGAGTACGCTGGTCTGTACGTGATCACCGTCTTGCAGGAGATCCTCACGGGCACGGCCACCATCGCCCAGGGCAAGGCCAACCTGGGCTGCGTGACCGAAGACACGGTCAACCTGGTCGCCCACGGACATCAGCCGCTGCTGGCCACGCTCGTGGTGGAGCTGGCGGCCACCCAAGAGTATCAGAACAAGGCCGTGGCCGCCGGGGCCAAGGGCATCAAGGTCTACGGCTCCATGTGCGAAGGTCAGCAATTGATGAACATCTCTGCGGACCTGCCGGATCGACCCGGCAACGGCACGCCCATCTTCGGTGGTCAGTTGGGCAACTGGATTCAGCAGGAACTGGTCATCGCCACCGGCGTGATCGACGCGCTGTTCATGGACTACAACTGTTCGGTCCCGACCCTCAAGCAATATGCCGACCGGTTCGGCACCTATCTGGTTTCCACCGATCCCACCGTCCGCCATCGCGGCGTGGACCGGCTGGAGCATGACCCGACCACCGCTAAACAGGTCGCCGCCACGCTGCTGGACAAGGCGATCGAGCGGTTTGGTCGCGACAACCGCGTGGCAAACATTCCAACCGAGCAGGCCAGCCCGATGATCGGCTTCACCACAGAGTCGGTAGTTGGCGCATTAGGCGGCTCGATCCAGCCGCTGATCGACCAGATCGCCGGTGGGGCGATCAAGGGCATCGTCCCCATCGTCGGTTGCACCACCGCCCGTGAAGGCCATTGCGGGTTCAACATCCGCGACCTGGCGCAGGAGCTGATCAAGCGGGACATCCTGGTCATCGGTTCCGGTTGCTGCTCCTCCACCCTAGAGAACACGCACCTGATGGACGTGGAGGCCAAAGAGCAAGCCTCTGACGGACTCAAGGGCGTGTGCAACGCGCTGGGCGTGCCGCCGTGCCTGTCCTACGGATCGTGCACGGACATCGGCAAGATCATCGACACGGCCATCGCCATCGCCGATACCCTCGGTTGCGACACCTCCGATCTGCCGGTCGTCGTTTCCGCGCCGGAGTATCTGGAGCAGAAGGCCGTCGCCGACGCGTTCACCTCGGTGGCTTTCGGTTTTACCACCCATGTGGCGCCCATGCCCATGATCTCCGGCTCGCCGCTGGTGGTCGATGTGTTGACCCGGGCGGTGGAGGAACTCACCGGTGGCAAGCTGTTCGTCAGTATGGACGCGGTGGAGACCGCCGACCTGATGGAAAAGCACATTCTGGAAAAACGAGCCAAGCTCGGAATCTAATCGGCCGGGTTTCCGAATGTCCATGGCGCCTCGCATCTTACAGATGCGGGGCGCTTTTTTTACATGGGCTTCCCAGCCAACGGGAAGATGGTATTATACAATTCGTCGAGCACGCAGGACTGAGAGGGGATCGATATGAAACACGCTGGAGAGGATGCCCTTGCGGCACTAGAATCATTACTGAAAAAAATTCGCCGGTCTGATTCTTTGAAAGAGAAGACGCTCGGCACGTTCTATCGAAAATCCTCGGCTTTCCTGCACTTTCATGAAGACCCGGAAGGTCTGTTTGCAGACATGAAAGTCAATGGGGAGTGGAATCGATTTCCTTTGAATGATCGGAGTGAACGAGAGAAGTTCCTTGGGGAATTCAAAAGACAGGTTACCGAATGATTTTCCCGGCTGGCTTGGAAAAAACCGCTTGGCAACGGGGCTCTATTGGTGTATGTTAAAGGACTTTTGAGGAGTTTCTGTTTGTGAGTCCCCGTCAGGGGATAGTTTTTCAAGGAGAAAGAAATGAGTTTATCCATAGGGCAAGCGGCACCGACGTTTAAAGCCAACGCGACCGTCAAGGGCGGCGACTTTAAAGAGGTCAGCCTGAGCGATTACAAAGGCAAGTGGGTCGTGCTGTTCTTCTATCCGTTGGACTTCACCTTCGTGTGCCCGACCGAGATTCAGGGGTTCAACGCGAACCTGTCGAAGTTCAAAGAAATGGGCGCCGAGGTCATCGGTTGCTCGACCGATTCGGTCTTCTCGCACAAGGCTTGGTACGAACACGGCCTGGGCGACATCGATTTCCCGATCTTGGGCGACAATAACCTGAAGGTCAGCTACGCCTACAACGTGCTGGACGAAGAAAAGGGCCTCGCCTACCGCGGCACCTTCGTCATTGATCCGGACGGTATCCTGCGTTCCCTGGTGGTCAACGACCTGCCGGTCGGCCGCAGCGTCGACGAGACCTTGCGTACGGTCCAGGCTCTCCAGAGCGGGGAACTAACCCCCTGCGAGTGGAAGCCGGGCGGCAAGACCCTGGGCAAGGCCTAAGCCGAGCCTTACGCTTTCAAATGAATCCGATCCCGGTGGGCCAAGCGCGCGCCGGGATCGTTTCGTAATTGGACCCGATCGCGTCATGGCCACGGCCACAAAAAAAAACAATCTCTTACGGCGATACATTACGAACCAGATCCTGTGGTTCGTCGTGGTCCTCGCCTTCGTCCTGATCGGCCTTTGCACCGCTTGGGACGTGGGCTTCGAGTCCCACTCCACTGCGGCATTGTTCGCCTTCTGGGGTCTGTTCATGCTGCGGACCTTTTCGTTTCACCTGGGACTGGCGTTCTATCCGCTGCTGGGCATCGCGCTGCTGCGGCGCGACCGTCGGCTGATCCTGGCGACGGCGCTATTGGTGGGGCTCCACGTCAGCTGGTGGCTGCCCGCCTATGTGCCGCGCGATCTGCCGCCGATCCAGGGCCAAGCCGTGCGCGTGATGAGCGTCAATCTGCTGGCCAACAATGGCGAGCACGAGACGGTTTTCGCCGAGATCGGCGCCGCGGATCCCGACATCCTCCTGATCCAGGAATATGCTGTGCCTTGGGACCGGGTCTTCTATGAGCACTTCAGCACCCGCTACCCGCACATCGTTCGCCACCCACGCTTCGGAGCCTTTGGTATGGCGATTTATTCGAAGCTTCCCTTCGTAGGTGAGCCGAACAGCTTCGTGAAGATCGGAACGCAAGGCTTTCCCCAGATCCGCGCGGTCGTGCGCATCGACGACCGGCCGGTGGCCCTGTACAATCTGCACTACCTGCCGCCGTCCCATCAGGATTACGTGGCGGAAGATCGCCACATGTTCGCGGACATGATGGAGCGATTGGCCGAGGATCCGCTACCAAAGTTCCTGGGCGGTGACTTCAACTTTACCGACATGTCGGTCTATCATCAACGTCTTTTGAAGGCCGGATTCACCGACCCCCACGAAGTCGCCGGACTTGGCCGCGCCTCCACCTGGCGCAACCGCGGCTTCACCCGACACCTGCCGGGCTTCCGGCTCGATCACTTCTACCTCAGCCCGGAACTCACGGCGGCGGATGCCCGCGTGGGGATCGGTAATTCGTCCGACCACAAACCGATCCTTGCTACCATAGGAATTGCCGGTAATGACGAATAGCGCAGAGCCCGTCTTGATGTGTTGGAGCGGGGGGAAGGACTCGGCCATGGCCCTGCACGCCCTGCTCGAGCAGCCGGACCGCTACAACGTGGTCGGCCTGTTGACCACCGTTACCGAATCCTATGACCGGATCAGTATGCACGGCGTGCGTCGCTCCCTGCTTCGCATGCAGTCCGAGCGTATTGGTCGGCCTCTGCATGAAATCAGCCTGTCGATCGCCGCGGACAATAAGGAGTACGAATCGAAGATGGCCGCGGCCATGGAGCACTGGAGGGGCGAAGGCGTCACCACCGTCGCCTTCGGCGATATCTTCCTGGAGGATCTACGTCAGTATCGGGAGGGGAATTTGGCCAAAGTCGACATGCGCGCGCTCTTCCCACTGTGGAAGCGAGACACTGCCGAGTTGGCGCGCCACTTCGTCCGCACCGGTTTTCGCGCTGTTGTCGCCTGCCTGGATCCCCGCGTGCTGGATTCCGCATTCGCCGGGCGGGCGCTCGACGCGGACTTCTTCGCCGATCTACCGGCTGCCGTCGATCTTTGCGGCGAAAACGGAGAGTTCCACACCTTCGTCCACGCCGGCCCGATCTTCAGCGAACCGATCGGCATCGAGACCGGCGAGGTCGTCGTTCGGGACGGCTTCATCTTCTGCGACGTCATCCCTGCGAAATCTCTCGAATAAACTTGGGGTTATTCACCGATCACGAAAGGTGAAAACCACGGGTTCTGTCGGTTCTTTCCGAATCGTTATGTTTTGACGGAGCAATCTAAAGCTCTCATGTCGGGCCGTGATCTGGTAGGTGCCTGGCGGGAGATCCTTGATCTCGAATGTACCGTCCTTGCCGGTCACGGCAAAGAATGGATGGTCCACAACGAACAACCGTGCTTCCATCCAGGAGTGGACGTCGTCCTTGATCTTCATGCTAAAGTCCTGCCTGGCGAATCGAAACTCAAGCACTTGACCCTTTCGGAGAGTTTTGTTTATCTCCGGGTTCCTGCGCCCGACAACGTGACAGTTGTACAAGTTGTCGTCCTGAGTAGTCACATGAAGCGCCTGCCCGGTTTGAACGGCGAGCACGTGGGGCACATACCGACACCGATCGGAGGTCAGGACGGCCGGTTGTTCAGGTGCCGGATACGCCTTTTGTTCCAAACCCTTCGAAATGTAAACGAACACGTTGCGCAGGGTCCCGTTGTCGTTCACTATGACGCGTTCGTGGAGGATCGGATCCTTCGCCTGGGCCTGCGCGCAGAATTCGGCTTTTTCGGGAATTGGCCATTTCCTTCGGGGCGGTGGATCGCCCTGGAACAGCACACGCCCTTGGAGCGTTACCATGGGCGCCGGAACCGCACGTGGCGGATCGAGGACCGGCGGTTCGGCACCGCCTTCATTATAAAGAAACCAACTGACGGCCAGTAGGCTGGCAAGGAGCATTTCGAAAACCTCCTGTAAGAGATAAGCGGTCTACAAAGTCTAGCACAAAGCAGCCAAAACCATAAACGAAGAAATGCTTGGAAAAAGCCAGGAACCGGTTACAATTTGAGAGGCCTCGCCCGCCGGGTCGAGTCCGTTAAAGAACCGGGGTACCTTGTCTTTCACTTATCAGGGGTTTCTTTCATGAAACACTACGCATTGATCGCACTCGTTGTTCTCACCACGATCGGCTGCCAGCAAACCCAATACGACAGCGCGCCGGACCCCGCCCACGTGGCCTGGACGAAGTTGCTGGGCGAGTCGATCAAACTACACGCCCAAGTGAGTCTGGCCGACCGGGCGCGCGTGACCCAGAGCTGGGCAGACGCACCGAGCACATCGCTGCTCGTGTCCTTCTGGGCGCCCGCGGACACGTTCCGCGGCGGGCCCGGGCGGCCGCCGGTTGCAAGCTTCGTCCTCGTGCCCTGGAGCACCTTTGAAGGCTCCCCCGGTATCTTAACGACCGTGACCGATCATACGCTCGTGTTCGAATCGGATGACCTGTATGTGATGTCGTCCAGTGACGAACTTCAAGCCGCGTGCCGGGCACTCATGGAAGGGGTCGTGGATGCGCCGGGCAACGAAGAAGCTTGGCGGACCGACGACGCCCCGGCCCTGCCGAATCCGTTGACGGGCCATGTTGCGCGGGTTGCCCGACACTACACACAATATGATGTCACCAACCTGGACGACGCGCCGGATCAGGCCATTCTTGCTTCCATGGCGCCGGGCCGGATGCTGTTGCTGGTGGACGCGCATGCCGATCCTTCTGCGGTTTGGGTGCACCCGGCGCCGATGCCGAGTCGGCCGCCGGAGCCGGGCGAACAGACCGTCGGCCCGGACGTGGACCTCAAGGCCGAGGGCAAAGTCATGGACCAGCAGGTGCGCAACATCTTTGGTGCGACGCTGGGGAGCGCCTTGGCGCAGAAGGACAAATCCGAAGCGGCCCGCCGCCGGTTGTTTGAGGAAGCCCTGCCGTCCCTGAAAAAGGCGATCTTTGCCTACGCCGGACACACCGGCCCCGCCACGGCGGCCGGTGCCGCGGCCTACGAGCGGGCGCAGGAACACTTGGCCCGCTGGCTTGTGCTCGATTCGATGCCCGATTCGGCTGCCGATTTCGGGGGGGTGGATGCAACCGGCCCGCTGGAGGAAGCGGTAAACATACCACCTGGGTTTGAACTTGAAAATCCCGCTTCCTTTCTCCTCAGGGAAAGTTTGGAGGAGCTGCCGCAATTGCTTGCAGACCTGGCCAAGGCCAAAGAGCAGGCAAAGAAAGATCCGGGCCGCTGGGTCGAGGGTCGTGTGGAATTGGGCGCCGATCTGAAACAATACGAGCCTTCTGAAGCAGATCATGTTGTGGCCGCGATCGGCGACAGCATCCAGAGCATCGTGCAAAGTGCTGCTCCCGAAGAACTCGCTGCCGTGCTGAAGAAAGCGGGAATTACGGACAAACAGGTGACGTACGACCGCTTTACCACCCGGCTTGCAAAAGTCGTGGGCACCGGGCCCTTCGAGTGGTCCTCCGGCCCGATTCCGACGACGGTGTCCTTGACCTCAAAGTAACCGCAAAGACCAGGCCGCCCTTACACAATGAATGGAGGAACGGCGATGAACAATCTATCGCGTCGAGCCTTTTTGATCCACGGCTCCCTTGCCGTGGCCGCGCTGGGTACCGGGTGTACCAAGATCGCGGCGGATACCAAACCCACCGAGTCCAGCGGCGACATGGGCGCCTACGGGCGCTACCTGGAAGAAGTAGAGCCGGTGGCGGTCCAGCCGGCCCAACCGCCCGGCGCACCCGAAGGGGATTGGACGCCTACCGAAGACAACATCCTCGGGCCCTTTCACCGGCCCGGCGCGCCCTTCCGAGGCAAGGTGACCCCGCCCCTGGAGCCGGGACTTCCGCTACTGATCCGCGGGCAGGTCTTCGGCAAAGATACGCGAGCCCCCCTGTCCGGCGCAGTGCTGGATATCTGGCAGGCCAACGCCCGCGGTCGGTACGACAACGACGATCCGGCCAAGCCGCCGGCGAAGGATGTCTTCGTCAATCGGACCCGCCTGACCACCGACGAGCTGGGGCGGTACGAGTTTGAGACGATCCATCCGGGCCCCTATCGCATCGGTCCGCGCGCCTGGCGACCGCCCCACATTCATTTCATCGTGCGCCATCCGGGCCATAAGACGTTGGTGACGCAACTTTACTTTCGCGGGGACCCGCATCAGGCCGACGACGCCTTTATCAAGGACTCGCTGATCATCGACCTGGCGGATGTCCCGGTCGGCGCGGATGCCTACAAGAGCGGCGCGTTCCGCATCGTTCTGGCCGCCGGGAATTAGGCTCAAACAGCGCAAAAGTTGAAAGCGGAAGCCGGGCTCGAACCCCACGAAACCGGAGGAGAACCTATGGCCAGAAAACGCTTCGCTTGTCCCTGTTGCGGCATGTTCACCCTCGAGCAAGAGCCCCCCGGCACCAACAGCCTATGTCCCGTATGCCATTGGGAAGACGACGCGGTCCAATACGACGACCCGTCGTTCGAGTTCGGCGCCAACGCGGTATCCCTCCAGCAGGCCCGCGACAACTACCGCACCCTCGGCGCCAGCTCCCCCGAATGGCGCGAGTCCGTACGACCGCCGACCCAGGAGGAACAGTAATGGGAAACGAACAGAATTAGAAAAGATACGGCGCTGTGCCAGCGGGTTCTCCGGTCGGCCCTGGTGGCCTCCCTACGTCCCCGTTGGTGCAATATCACCAACCGATCCCCTCATGACGGCTGGTACTAAATTCGGGGGGGGGCAGTCTATGAACCAGTTTGCTTCACCTCCCCCCAGGGTTTGGGGCGGGGGCCTAATCTTTGCTCAAAATACTCAGGATCCAGATGACGCCCTTCCCGGGTCCACCAGTTCTCTAAAGCGTCAACATGCCAGCCAGCGTTGACATCGCCGATGAGAGTCGAGAGTGGTACTTCAATCTGTCTGAGTACATGTGGATCGTTTTCTTCCTTGTACAAGCTGATAAGGAATGGAACCGAACCTTTGGTTCCCACACACGAGAGATACATCAACGCCCTCTCACGTATCAAATCATCGTCGTTGGCAATCAATGTATAGAGCAAACCACGTAACGCCTCCTGGTCATGGTCATAGGGCTTGGTCAGATGTACCAGGCGGTCCAATGCAGCGACTCTCCGGATGTTGCTTTCATCGGCATTGAGGGCCGATGTGGCTACGGATTCCCATCCGGATTGCTCCATGACGAAATCCACCTCGCTCTGATCTGACGGCGCGGTGCAGCCAACTCCCAGTGCCAGGCAGATCGACACAAGAAGCGCCATCCCTGTCGAACCATGGTATTCTCGCGCGAAAGCAAGCATGGGCTCAGTCCTCTATCGGTTCAAAATACTCATCGTCCAATCGGGCATCCATGTGCGTGTGCTCCAGCCAGCCCAACAGCGGGTTGGAAGTCCATGGGTTGTGGATTGTGCTCCCTGGGATACGGAAACGCCAGGAGTCCTTCTTATCCCCATCTGAACTACGCAGCTTATGAAACTCCGCGTGGATCTCGCCGTCGGAACTCGCCCAAAACACAAGGCTCCCACCCACCATCGCACCAACATTTGGGCCGTAGTCCACGGGCTGTTGTGTGTTGAAAACGAATGATCCAGAAGGCCCGTAGAAGTCCAGAGGCGGCTCCAGCTCTGGTGGCTTCTTGCCTGAAATACCTTGATAGTAATCCTGTGAACGCTTGGGTTGGATATGGACAAAAAACGAGATGCTGCTGCGCGTGCCGGCCCCGCCATCCTTGGCGAGTAAGTTTCCATGGCCGCCCAGGAATAGTTCGATATCTTCGCGATACCGGTTCTTATGAAAGCGAAGGCTCGTTACCAGTACATGCACTTCTCTTTCTGAGCCGGATTGGTCCTCGATTGACTCAACCAGGAACTGCACCTCAGGCCGTGCGATTTCCTGGACCAGACCGAATTCGTCATAAATCCGAGCACCCCACCGATACCACTTGGACTTTAGAACCGTTCGTCCCGGTTCTGCTCGAGCAGAAGCCTTGGACTGACCAAGAGCCCTCACAACCACACCCTCAGTAGAATTAAAACCGGTAAGAGACGGGGTATCTAAGAGAGAACGACTTGCGCAGGATATCAAGGAGAGACAAACGGCCATTACTGTGGCAATCAAGGGCACCGCTCTACGATGAGGCTGCATATCAGGCCCCCCTCTTGGGATTTGAGCAGACTACTTTCCATCAACTGCTGACCGTACACGGTCAGCAGTTGATGGAAAACTTAACTTCCTCCACTTTAAAGATAGCACTTTTGAAATCATTATGCAACTACTTTTCCCAAGCTTTCCATAATTATTTGCTCTTCTGGAACTTCACGGGATGCATCTTCAAATGCATCTCACCTTCCGTTGCCCAGCCTGTTAACCAGCCGACGCCGGTTCCGATAAAGGTTGGGAAGTCCAGAGACGGGTTGTTAATGTATTCCTCTTGGACTACCCACGTCCCGGATTTATTGTGTCCGAGCCCGCGCTGCACATGGCCATTGCCTTTGTTTGACTTTATCTCTCTATCTGCGTTTGCGTACCAGTAGAATGTCCTAAGCTCTTGAGTACTATCCAATTTCCCTTGACCGGCTCCTTCTGGAACGGCTGCGGCTAGCTTTGAAGCACCCATGCCTAAGGTCTTCCACTCAACATCTGTGGCGTTGTTTTCGATTGCCTTGCCGAGTCCCGCCGCCACAGTCTTTAGCGAGACCTCTTTTTTGCCCGTTGTGGACAGTGAAGTCCAGAGGTCAGCGGATATCCAGTCGCCCACTCTGTCTGCTTTGCCGTCCTTAGCCATAACGTCAACTGAGAGGCTGAAGGCTTGGTCAAAATTATCGTCCCCCGCGGGGAATCTCGGTTTAAACGGCTTGAAGGATGTCATAACGGTATTGTACTTCTTAGTGCACTTCTTTTCATCCTTTTCTTCCCAGATGCCGATTTTGAACCATATCTCGGTCTTCATAAGCGTTTGATGGACAATGTGGTGATCGTCTATTGTTGCCTCGAAATACCACCAAGCTTTTTCTACAAGCTTTTTCTCTGCCAGACCGTACGGGTCTACTGCATTCGCCGGATTGTTTCCAGCGTACGCATACAGGTTTGCACCCTCCCCGATCACCGCCCTCGGAGAGCGAAGCAGCGGATCGCGTGTCAAGAAGCGCCCAGCTCTGGCGTCGTAAGTCCGCGCGCGGTAGTGGTAATGGCCTTTGGTGGAATCGGTCGAGTCGAACTGATCATACCGACGGCTTGCATACAAATATGGGTTTGCTGTGTTGTTGCGCGTGGTCGACCCGTCAGGTGCGTAGATCGTAACATTCCCAAAGACGTCGTATATGTAGCGCTCTGCCACATTCGGTGTTCCCGCGTTATCGGTTACATTCACGACGGAGCCCAGCAGGTCGTGGTGATAAAACCAACTCATATCGCCTCCGGCGTTTCGATCCATCATCACAATCTCATCAATACGTGGTCCAAAGACATAGCTGGCAACAAGATTGTCCGAACTTCCGGGACCGTCGTATTCTTCCACCACGTTTTGCTTATCGTAATAGTAGTGTGTGGTTACCGTGGACCCGCCGGTGTCGTCCACCTTTTTAATCCGGCGACCCTTGGCGTCGTAGGTATATTAGATCAGGTTGGCGGGCACACCTGGTCGGTGATTTTCACCAGACGGTTCGCCCAGTCGTAGTGGTAGTAGTGAGAATGGGTGTCGTCTTTGGTCAGGTTGCCGTTGCGGTCTTGGAAGCGCGTTCCTGCCGTCTCGTTCTCCACCCGGGTGTACTCGTTGAGGGTGTTGAAGTCGTATTCGTTGTCCGTCCACCCCAACGACGGCTTCGCCTTGCGCTGGACCTTGTCGCGGTTGCCCACGTCGTCCAGATCGAACTTGGCCAGCGCGTTGCTGGCGTCTTCATCTCGTCGGTCAGGTGGGCAAATATCATCGTCAGCGCATTGCCGTCGCGTCACCAGCTTGCCGCGAGGCTACCGATCGTCAAGAAGCTTGCGAGCAAGCCTTCGTACTCGGTCGTCGACATCAGAAGCAGCAACATTCTCAAGCTGTGCTCTAGCGTCAGCGGATTCGAGCAGCGCGAGCGCCAAGAGACCTTCCCTCTTGACCTCATATGGTTGGCCCTGCATCGCTTGAAGGACCATTTCAACCGAGAGGTTCTTGTAAAACTTCCTCATTGTGCGTATTGCTGTCTGCCGGGAGGCTGGATCATTGCTTGTGGTTGCTAGTTCAATCACGGAGGCCTGGATCTCAGCATTCTCTAACAGCGGTGGAGTGGTACCGATCGTGCGAAGAGTTTTCTCTGCGTCTTCAGCCGTTCCTGTTGCCAAGGCCTGCTTTGCGAATGCGATCACTTTGTCGGTCCCGGTGCGAAACCAGAATCGCCGAGCCATCTCCTGAACCTCAGAATCCTCGGCAGAGGAGACAATCTCTTCAAGAAGCTCTGCCGTGCCGGGACCCTTGGTCGTGACGATCGCCGCAAGTACAGTCTGTTTAACCTGCTTTGGAGTAGAAGGATCCATCAATCTGTTCTTGACTGCGGCGGGGAACTCCGATGAGTTGAGCGAGCGCAAATAGACGAGAGCCATGCTGAGAGCCATTGGGCGCGTCGACTTCTCAACGACGTCGACAAGCAGGGACACGCTTTCCTTGCCATGGGCCACCTGCGCTCCAAGAGTCGCCGCGACAAACTGATCGGACCCTT